>JAODNJ010000166.1 GCA_025465155.1 Frankiales bacterium | reverse complement strand
AGACGATGTCGTTCGTCTGCACGGTGGGCAGCGCGTCGGCCGCCGCGGTCACCGGCGTCGTCGGCGAGGGGGTCGCGGGAGCGGAGTCCGCACGCGCCGCGGCCGGCACCAGGAGGAGCACCCCGCCCGTCAGCAGGAAGCTCACCGCTCCAGCCAGGACTCGTCGCGATGCAGCCAGCCGTGCACTCATGCCTGTCCCCCCCGTGGGCGCATGCCAGAAAAACACCGGCCAGACCGGCCCGCGACGAATACTAAGCGTGACGAGGGCGGCCAAGGGATCACCCGAACCGGTGGTAATCCGGCACGACGACGATCAGGAATGACTGACGCTGACGGGCTGTAGTCGACCGAGTGCGCTCAGCCATTTCTCGAGCGCGTGGCCCCGGCAGGAGCGCGCCCGGGCTGGGCGGGGACTCAGCGAGCCGGTCCGGTGAAGACCAGGATCGGGGCGCCGGCCCGGTAGCCGACGGTGAGCGTGACGGAGGCCCGGTCCTTGACGGCGATGCTGAACACGTAGACGCCGTCGGCCGACTTCCCGGGTGCGACGATTCCGTGGAACGGCATCTGGGACGGGTCGTCGAGCGGCGAGGCAGGCGTCGCCCGGCTGCCATAGGCGAGGTTGACCGCCACGCCGTCCAGGGAAACGGGGCGAGTCGTGCCGTTGGTGATGCGCACCGTGAAGCGGAGTGCCGGGCCGTTCGTGTTGCCCGGCCCGGTCGCCGAACCCTGGATCGCCTCGGTCGAGACGATGCGCGCCGTGATCCCGTTGCCCACGGCGGCCGGATGGTCCAGCGCCACCGCAGGAAGGCTCGGCGGGGGATCGTTCGGGTTGCGCCCGGGCGCGGTCGACGTCGGACCGGCGGAGGCAGCGGTGGAAGGAGCGGAGGCACCCGTCGCGGCGGTGACAGCCGCACTCGACGAACCGGCCGACGACGACGAACCCGCGGTCGCGGAGTCGTGCCCGCCGCCGGTCGTCAGGAGGAAACCCGCCAGCAGCACGACGATCGCGGCACCGGCGCCCGCAGCCACGAGCCGTTGCTTCCTGGTCATCCCGCCAGCCTGCCCATCTCCCGGAACCACTTGACCGACGCCAGGCCGAGGTAGGCCGCCGTCGCCGCGAAAAGTGCCGCGTAGACGGGGAAGAACACCGCAGGCACCCCGAGCAGCAGGAAGACCAGACAAAGCAGGCCGTAGTCAGTCGGCACGACGAGCAGCGACCGGAGCACCCCCGGGCGTTCGTCCGTGCGCTGCGCACGCGTCGGCGCGTCGTGCTGGGCGCGCAGCGCCTCGTTGAGCAGCGTGCCGAAGAACAGCACGACCGACACGACGGAGAAGCCCAGCGGAACGAGCAGCAGCGGGCCGCGAGGAACGGCCCCGAAGCGATAGAGCCCGACCAGCAGCGCGAGGTGCAGGCTCGCGATCTTGACCGCGTCGACCATGTGGTCGAGCCACTCCCCCGCCGGCGAACCGCCACCACGCAGGCGCGCCAGCTGACCGTCGGCGGCATCGAAGGCGTACCCGACCACCAGGCACGCCCCCACCGCCAGCGCCATGCCGACCGACGGCGCCCGCAGCGCGAGCAGACCGATCCCCGCCGCGGTGAACGCCGCGCTGATCGCGGTGACGGTGTTCGGGGTCAGGCGGGCGTGGAAGGCCAGCGCGGCGAGCAGCCGGCCGGCCCTGCGGTTCACGAACCGGGAGTAGGCCGGCGCTCCGGCCGCCCCCTTCTGGGCACCGGACAGCTGCCGCAGGGTGTCGGCCAGGGTCCCGGACGCCGTCCGGGGTCCTCGCGTGCGGGCGGTCGCGGTCACCGCCGGTGCCCGGGAACGCCGTCCACGGCCTCGACGCCCGCGGCCGACCCAGCCGCACGACGGCCGCTGGGACGACACGCCGGGAAGCGGCCGCTGAACAGTCGCTCCGCCAGTTCCTCATAGCCGAGCGCGACGTCGTCCCAGTCGTAGGTCTTGGCGATCTCCCGCGCCCGTCGCCCCGCGAGGGTGATGCCGGTGACGTCGGCCTCGGCCTGGTCGACCAGCGTGGCGACGTCGGCCGCGGTGGTGAAGTAGCGGCCGGCCTCGGCGACCACCTCGCGGTTGAAGTCGACGTCGAAGGCGAGCACGGCGGCCCCACCACCGATCGCGCGCAGCAACGAGGGGTTGGTGCCACCCACCGAGTGCCCGTGCAGATAGGTGAAGCAGTGCGCGTAGAGCTGGTCGAGCTGCTCCTGGTCCCAGACACCCCCGAGGAAGCGCACCCGCCGGTCGGCCGCCGCGTGAACCCGCGCGGTGTACTGATCCGAATACGGGGCCGAGCCGACCACGACCAGCGGTTTCTCGGCACCGCTTCGCGAGTATCCGTCGACGATCACGTCGACGTGGTTCTCGGGCTCGAACCGGGCGACGACCAGGTGGTAACCACCCGCGGTGAGACCGAGCTCGGTAAGCCGGTCACTGGCCGGCTCGATCAGCGGGGCGCCGTAGGTGAGCAGGGTGGATGGCGCGTGGAACTCCCGGCGGAGGTAGTCGGCGATGCCCCGGGCGTCGGCGATGAGCTCATCGGACCAACGGACCGCCGCCGACTCGGCCACCCGGTAGTAGCGCTGCCCCACCCGGCCCCACTTGGCCCGCTTCCACTCGAGTCCGTCCACGTGGGTGGCGACGGGGATTCGCGCCGCCCGGATCACGGGCAGCAACGGCGCGTTGGCCGCGTTGAACACGAACGCGACGTCGGTGCGATGGGCCAGCAGGTGGGCCACCGACAGGGCCGAATGGCTGAGCGTCTCGAGCGACCGCGTGCGAGCCGCGGGGAGGTGCACGAGCTCCATCCCCAGGTAGTGCGACGGCCGGTCCCCCGTGTCGTCGTTACGGCAGTAGACGACCACCTGGTGTCCGCGGTCCGCCAGTCGCCCACCCACTTCCTGCACCGCGGTCTCGAAGCCGCCGTACCGCGCGGGAACGCCGCGCGTGCCGAGCATGGCTATCCGCATCGTGGCTCCCCCGTTGGTCCGTGGCTGTCGTGCGAGGGCGGAACCGTGCCAACCGGCTCACCTGCCGCGATCCAAGAATCGCGGAAAGTAGGCACTCCCGGCAGGTCTTCACCGGACGCGCTCCCTCGTGCGGGTGAACGCTCGCGCGGGACGCCCAGAGAATCAATAGGCACCCGAGCGGCTCAAGACCGCCCGGAAGGTCTTCCAGATGATCAGCAGGTCGGCAGCCAGGGACCAGTTCTCGACGTAGCGGAGATCCAGCCGTACAGCCTCGTCCCAGGACAGGTCGCTGCGACCCGAGATCTGCCAGAGACCGGTGAGGCCAGGCTTGACCAGGAGGCGCCGGCTCACCGAGCTGTCGTAGCGCGCCACCTCGACGGGCAGGGGCGGCCGCGGTCCGACCAGCGACATGGAGCCGGTGAGCACGTTGATGAGCTGAGGGAGCTCGTCGAGCGAGAGCCGCCGCAACCGGCGGCCGAGCGGCGTGACGCGGGGGTCCACCCGAAGCTTGAACAGCGGTCCGTCGGAGATGTTGCCGTCACGGAGGGCGTCGATCTGCTGGTCTGCGTCCGCCACCATGCTGCGGAACTTGAGCATCGAGAAGACCCTGCCGTTCAGTCCGACGCGCTCCTGCCGGTAGAGCACCGGTCCCGGGCTGGACAGCCGCACCGCCAGCCCGATCCCCAGGAGCACTGGCGCCGTCACCACCAGGATCAGGGCGGCGACGCAGCGGTCGACGCCCCCCTTGACCATGCGCTGCCACCCCTCGAAGCGTGGCTGTTCGACCGACAGGAGGGGAAGCCCCTCGAAGGGCCGGATGTGCAGCCGCGGGCCGGCGACCTCGATGAGGCCCGGGGCGACGAGCAGCTCGATTCCGGAGCCCTCGAGCTGCCACGACAGGTGACGCAGGTACTGGGCGGCCGTCTCGCTGGCCGAGGTCACCGCGATGGTGTCCACCGCGAGATCCGCCGCCAGCCGCATGACGTCGTCGAGACCGCCGACGGGCACGTCGGTGATATCGGCCACCCGGGCGCGATCGCCCGCTGTTACGCAGAGCGCGACCACGTCCATGCCGGCGTAGTGCTCATGCCGCAGGCGCGCCGTGAGTTCGAGGACCGCGCCACCTCGGCCGACGACGATCACGCGCTTGGTGCACAGGCCCCGGGCGCGAAGGCGCCGCAGCTGGCAGCGGGCCAGATAACGGCCCCACATGGTCACGACCGTCAGGAGGGGAACCGCGACGACGACGAGAGCACGGCTCAGGTCGAGGCCGGCGGCATAGGACACGAACCCCGCGACGGCGAGGAGGGAGAACCCAGCTCGTCCGACCCTGCGGTATTCGTCGCTCCCGGTTCCGAAGACCCGCTCGGAGTGGGCGCCGGAGGCCAGCAGGAGGCTGGGCCACGCCGGTACGAGCGCGAACGCTGCCCAGAACAGGGAGGTGTCGAGGTCCACATTGCCGGGACGGGCCAGGACGACGCTGCCGCCGGCAGCCAGCGCTGCGACGGCCTCGAATGCCAGCAGCCCAGCGGCATACCGGCGGCCCCATCCGGCCGACGCCCGACGCACGTGGGCGCGCTGTACCCGGCCCTGCTCTTTCGGGAGCTCCGCGTGGAGTGGGACGGGGACGTGGGAGGTCGCCAGCCCGTCATGGTTCAGCAGCACTCGATCCCCCGTGTGACGCAGTGTTATCGAGACACCGGTCAGGGAGGCAGCGTGGGCCTGCGAACAGGCCGTTCATTCCCTGCGGAACGCCCGATTTCCCAAAACAATCACCCAGGGTCACCGCAGAGTCAATGTCGGGTGGGCGCGCGTCACTCGATCGGGCCCGCAGTGCGGTCAGCCGAGCGCAGCTCAGCTGCGCGGATGCACGTCGTTCTGGGCGGCCTCGAGACCGTGGGACAGCAGCAGCTCGGTGGCGTCGGCGGCCTCGACCACGAGGAGGTCGAGCTCCTTGCGCTCGGTCGCGGAGAAGTCCTTGAGGACGAAGTCGGCGGCCT
>JAODNJ010000135.1 GCA_025465155.1 Frankiales bacterium | reverse complement strand
CGTGGCCGCATCCGCACCGCCAGCGGCGCGCCCGGATCGACGGCGGGCTGGATGCCGTCGTCCTCTGGCGCGTCGAACAGCGAACTCACGGCTTCGACGCTACCCGCGCTCTCCGACACCCCCGGTCGCCCGTGATCATCGGCGTACGGCTGCCCCCTTCGGCGGGGGCCCTCACGCCGCCCGTGCCTGCAACTCGACGCTCCCAGCCATGTCCTCCCTGCCTGAGGTGTACACGGCCGCCCGAGGGCGGGCCGCCGGTCTGGCGCGCGCCCGCGTCCGCGGGAGCGGCTTCGTCCGTCTGGCGCACGACCTCGCGGTCCGGATGGACGACGCCATCGACGCCCGTGAACGCCTCCGGTTGCTCGCCGCCGTACTTCCCGCCGATGCCTCGTTCAGCCACCTCACCGCCGCGGCGATGTTCGGCGCGGCCGTGGACACGCCGCCGTGGCCGCACGTCGTCCTGTCTCCCCGCCGGGTGCTGCCTCAACGGGCCGAGCTCGTGGTGCACGCGCGCCGGCTGGCCGCGGCCGACGTGGTCCTCCATGACGGGCTGCGCCTGACCTCCGGTGCCCAGACGTTCCTCGACCTCGCGGCGCTGCTCCCACCGGCCGAACTGGTCGCGGTCGGCGACGCGCTCCTCCGGCTGGGTCACCTGTCCCCCGCCGCGCTCATGGAGCGCCTGGCGCGCGCGGATCGGGTTCGTGGCGTGGTCCGCGCCCGGGAATGCGCGCCGCTCCTCTCACCACTGGCCATGTCCCGGCCCGAGAGCGTCCTCCGCTACTGGCTGCTCAACAGCGACCTGCCCGACCCCGAGGTCCAGGTCCCCGTCCACGATCGCCGGGGGCGCGAGGTCGCACACGCGGACCTCGGGTACTCGCGGTGGCGGGTCGGCCTCGAGTACGAGGGGCGCCAGCACGCCGATGCGGAGCAGTTCGGCCGGGACGTCGACAGGTACTCGCTGATGGCCGCGGACGGCTGGCTGGTGCTCCGGTTCGCCGGGAGACACCTGGGCGGCCCCGGGACCGTCGTGGAGCGCACCCGCGGGGCCCTGACCAGTCGCGGATGGCGGCCCTGACGGCATCGACGATCGGCGGGTGGCTGTCCGACCCGCCGATCACCGCAGCCATTCGACGACGATCACGAGGGGCTCCGGCTCAGCTGGGCCGCGTAGCAGGCGGCCGCGGCGACCAGGACGGCGAGGAGCGCCCGGAGGACCGCCCCGGTGTCGAAGCCCTCTGTCCGGTGCACGACGATCTCCACGCCCCCGACCTCCTGCGCGGCCGCGAAGGTCGTCACCGCGGCGAGGGCGAGAAGCCGCTGCATGCCGTCCAGGCGCAGGACAGCCACGGGGAGACAGACCAGGGTGAACAGCACCCCGGAGCCCTTGTAGAACAGCCACGACCCGATCGGCAGATCGGCCCGGCCCACGGCGAACACCCAGAGGCCGAGCGCCGCGACGACGGCGAGTGCCGCGGCCACGGCCACCGGGTCCCGCCGCAGCCGCGGTGCGGCTCGCAGCCACGGGGACGAGACGGCGGCAGCGACGCCTCCGACGAGCGCGAGCGTGCCCAGGAGCAGCGACCACCAGCCGGGGCCCACTGTGTAGCCCACGTCGGCGAACCGTGCGCCCCAGTCGAGGAGCTGCCCCGTCAGGCTCAGCGCTGCGCCGCCGAGCAGTCCGTAGGCGAGCGCCGCGGCCGCCCGACGGTTCCTGGCGGCCAGGAGCAGGCCGGCCGCCAGGAGCAGCGGGACGGTCACCTCCAGGGTCCACGTCGCGGTCGACCAGCCGAGGTCGGCGGCCCTGTACCCGTTGGCATGCTCGAACACCAGGAGCCGGGAGGCGGTGAGCAGCGCGGCCGCCGCGAGCACCGTCCCCAGTACCAGGCCGCGCCGCAGCCGCTCCGGAGTACCCGACGTCCGCCCCGGCGCCTCCGGTGGCCGTGCCGGCTCCGGCCGTGGTTCCGGCCGGGCCGAAGGGGCCTGGGGCTCCGGCCGCGGCGAAGGGGCCTGCGGCGATGGGGCCTGCGGCGGCTGCACCCGATCCCGCGCCGCCGAAGGCACGGGCGAGGCCACTCCGACGACGGTCGGGGCCGTACGGCCCGCGGCGCCCAACTGCGCGAGCAGGGCCGTGGCGGCAGCCGAAACGGCACGGCTGTCGTCGCCGGCCAGGAGGGTGATCTGCTCGGCAGCGACGCCGCGGACCATGTCGTTGCCGACCCTGTACAGGTGGGCCAGCCCGTCCACGGCGCCCAATCGTTGCGCCGCGATGGGGCTCTCGATCGCGTAGCGCAGGTGGGCCGGCAGCGTCCAGCTGACGTTGCGGGCGATGATGATCCGCCCGTCGACGTCCTCCTGCTTCTTCGGGTGCTGCTGGGGCCGCTCCGCCACGACGCGCTCCCGCACGTAGCTGTAGAGCTCGTCCAGAGCGATGTCGCCGTCGGCGTCGAGATCGGCCTCGCCCGTGCGGATGGCCTCCACCAGGTAGCGGGTGAACACCGACCGACTCCCGGTCCCCAGCAGGTTCTCGCCCTCGAAGGAGTACTGGGTGGCGTCCGAGGCGGTCAGGACGGCTCGCCCCTTGCCCTGGAAGCGCTCGAGCGCGTGGACGGTCTCGTCGGCCTTCGCCGTGCTGCCGGCCGGGAACGCACCGCTGTAGCAACAGTCGAGGATCAGCACCTTCCTGCGCGACGCGCAGGCGTCCATCGCCTCGTCGATCTGTGCCGCGGCCAGGCCGGTGAACAGCAGTGCGTCACGGCGGGTGTCGGCCATCGCCAGGTACAGGCGGCCGTTGTCGTCCTTCAGGCCGTGCCCGGAGAAGTACAGGAGTGTCAGGTCGTCCCGGCGGCAGTCACCGTAGAAGTCGGCGATCGCCGCACCGACCAGGTGCGTCGGCTCGTTGATCAGCACCGTGACGTCGAACCCGGCGACCGTCGGATCGCGAAGGACCTCGGCCAGTCCCTCCGCGTCGTCACCGGGCGCGGTCAGCCGGCGCAGACCGGAGTCCTCGTAGGCGTACGTGGCCACGAGGAGCGCCTTCCGGCCGGCGGCCACACCGTCACGGCCCGGAGTGCCGGGCGACGAACGTGTCGATCAGCCGGTCCCGCTCGGCCGCGGTGGCGCTGCTCAGCTGGAGGGAGTCCCCGTCGATGGTCAGCGTGACCGTCCCGGCGTTGCCCCTCCGGCCCAGCCAGTCACGCACCGTCGCGACGAGGGTCGCGAACACGCCACCACTGGCGGTCATGGTGACCAGCAGTTCGGCCATCGACGCCACGTCCGCGCCCTTGGCCTCCTCGGGCGGGAACCCGTCGCCCACGGCACGGACCTCGTCGACGTCGAGGTCGTTCAGCTCGGACCGCAGCCGCCGGCCCAGGCGCTCGGCCTCCGCTGCGTCGGCCCCCGGCTCGGGTGTCAGGACGAGCTGGACCGCCAGCGGTCCCTGCGCGCCGTCCGGCATGGCCCCTCCCGCCCGAGCCCGGACCATGCTCCGCCGGCGGTCACCGGATCACAACGGGTGCTCGCGCCGGCCCCTCAGCGGGTCGGGTCCGTCGGGCCGGGGGCCCCGGGCTCGCCGGGCAGCGGCGGCTCCTCCGGCTGGGCGTCGATCCCCGCCTCCTTGCGCTGGGCCTCCGTGATCGGCGTCGGCGCCCCGGTCAGCGGGTCGTAGCCGGCACCGGTCTTCGGGAAGGCGATGACCTCGCGGATGGAGTCGACTCCGGCCAGCAGAGCCGAGAGCCGGTCCCATCCCAGCGCGGCCCCGGCGTGCGGTGGCGGCCCGTACGCGAAGGCCTCGAGGAAGAAGCCGAAGCGCTCCCGAGCCTCCTCCCGCGACATGCCCAGGGTCTCGAACACCCGCTCCTGCAGCCCGGCGTCGTGGATGCGGACCGAGCCGCTCATCACCTCGTTGCCGTTGATCACCATGTCGTAGGCGTCGGACAGTGCCGCGGCCTTGTCCTCGGCGAACCGGTCCCGCCACTCGGGCGTGGGGGAGGTGAACGGGTGGTGCATGAAGGTCCAGTCGCCGTCCTCGGTCTGCTCGAACATCGGGAAGTCGACGACGAACAGGAACGACCACGACCCCGGCTCGATGAGGTCGAGCCGCCGGGCGATCTCGTTGCGGGCCGCGCCGAGCAGCTCCTGCGACGAGCGGCGCTGGCCGGCGGCGAAGAACACACAGTCCCCCGGCTTCGCGCCCACGGCCTCGACGAGCCCCGCGCGCTCGGGATCGGAGATGTTCTTCGCGACCGGGCCGCCCAGCTCGCCGCCGTCCCCCACCGTCACGTAGGCCAACCCGCGCGCACCGCGGGACTTCGCCCAGTCCTGCCAGGCGTCGAACGCCCGCCGCGGCTGCGAACCGCCGCCGGGCATGACCACCGCACCGACGTACGGGGCCTGGAAGACGCGGAAGGGCGTGTCCGCGAAGTAGTCGGTGAGCTCGGTCAGCTCGATGTCGAAGCGCAGGTCGGGCTTGTCGGAGCCGAAGCGGTCCATCGCCTCGCGGTAGGTCATCCGGGGCAGCGGTGGCACCTCGTGGTCGGCCAGCTCGCGCCACAGCGCCCGGACGACGTCCTCGGCGACGGCCAGGACGTCGTTGCGCTCGACGAAGCTCATCTCGAAATCCAGCTGGGTGAACTCCGGCTGGCGGTCGGCGCGGAAGTCCTCGTCCCGGAAGCAGCGGGCGATCTGGTAGTAGCGTTCCAGCCCGCCGATCATCAGCAGCTGCTTGAACAGCTGGGGAGACTGCGGCAGCGCGTACCACTTCCCCGGCTGCAGCCGCACGGGAACGATGAAGTCGCGGGCCCCCTCCGGCGTGGAGCGGGTGAGGTCCGGCGTCTCGACCTCGACGAAGCCGTGCCCGGCCATCACGCCGCGGGCGATCCGGTTGACCTCCGAGCGCAGCCGGATCGCGCGGGCCGGGCCCTGCCGGCGCAGGTCGAGGTAGCGGTACTTGTAACGGACCTCGTCGCTGGCCGCCTGGTCGGTCTCGATCGGGAAGGGCAGCGGCGCGGAGGCCGACAGCACCCGCAGCTCGGCGGCCGCCACCTCGATCTGGCCGGTGGGCAGCTCGGGGTTCTCGTTGCCCTCCGGACGACGGCGCACCTCGCCGGTCACGAGCAGGCAGAACTCGTTGCGGAGGGCGTGCGCCTCCTCCTCGCGGACGACGACCTGCACATAGCCGGACGCGTCGCGGAGATCGAGGAAGACCACGCCGCCGTGGTCGCGGCGGCGGGCCACCCAGCCGGCCAGGGTGACGGTGGAGCCGGCGTCGGTCGCGCGCAGCGTGCCGGCGTCGTGGGTGCGGAGCACAGGGGGCCTTTCGGAACGGGCGAACGGAAGGTGGAGGGCTTACCAGCGGTCCTGCACGTGCGCGCGGATGCTCTCGTCGTAGAGCCGCTCGAGGTCGGCCGACTGGGCGTCGGTGAGCGGCGGCAGGTCGGCGGCGGCGACGTTGCCGAGGACCTGCGCGACGGTGCGGGCACCCGGGATCACCGTCGTGACGCCGGGCTGGTCGATCACCCAGCGCAGCGCGAAGGCCGCGGTCGGGGCGTCCCCGGCGATCGCGGCGACCTCACGGGCCGCCTGCACGCCCACCTCGAAGGGCACGCCGGCGAAGGTCTCCCCGACGTCGAAGGCCTCACCGTGCCGGTTGAAGTTCCGGTGGTCGTTCTCCGGGAACGTCGTCGACTCGTCGTACGTGCCGGTCAGGAGGCCGCTGGCCAGCGGCACCCGGGCGAGGATGCCGACCCCGGCGCGGGCCGCCGCGGGCAGCAGTTCCTCCAGCGGCTTGCGCCGGAAGATGTTGAGGATGACCTGGATGGACTGCACGCCGGGGTGCTGCAGCGCCGTCAGCCCCTCGGCCACGGTCTCGACCGAGACGCCGTAGGCCGCGATCACCTGCTCCTCGACCAGCGCGTCGAGGGTGTCGTAGACCCGCTGGTCGGAGTAGACGGCGGCCGGCGGGCAGTGCAGCTGGACCAGGTCGAGGGTGTCGACGCCGAGGTTGCGCCGGGAGCGGTCGATCCAGGCGCGCAGGTTCGCCGGCGTGTACTGGGCGGCCTCGAACGGGTCGGCGCGGCGGCCCGCCTTCGTCGCCACGAACGGCCGATCGCGGCGCAGGCCGAGCGCCTTGCGGATCCGCTCCTCCGAGCGACCGTCGCCGTAGACGTCCGCGGTGTCGAGCAGCGTCACGCCGGCGTCCAGCGCGGCGTCCAGCACGGCCTCGGCGGCGTCGTCGTCGACGTTTCCCCAGTCCCCGCCGAGCTGCCACGTCCCCAGGCCGACGACGCTCACGTCCGCCCCGGTGCGGCCCAGCGGTCGCGACTCCATCATTTCTCCACCGTCGCACGGAGCACGTCGAAGAGCTCCCCGACCGGGACGGCGCGCTGCTCGTGGGTGCGCAGGTCCCGCACCTGCCCCACGCCCTCGGCCAGGTCGCGGTCGCCGATGACCACGGCGTGCGAGGCCCCGGAGCGGTCGGCGGCCTTCATGGCGCCCTTGAGCCCGCGGTCGCCGTACACGGTGTCGGCCGAGATCCCCGCCTGGCGGAGCCGGCCGACGAGCCGCACCGCCACCCGCTTGGCCTCGGGGCCGAGGGGGACGACGAACGCCTGCACCCCGGCCG
>JAODNJ010000074.1 GCA_025465155.1 Frankiales bacterium | reverse complement strand
AGGATGTCAACGACAACCACGGACATGCCGTCGGCGATCGGGTGCTGATCGTGGTCTCCAGGCGGTTGCGGGAGGTCGTGAGGGACGAGGACACCGTGGCCCGCCTCGGCGGGGACGAATTCGTCCTCGTCGCCCACCTGCCGGACGCCCAGCGCGCTGAGGGGATGCGCATCCGCGCGGAGCGATCGCTGGCCGAGTCCGTCGTTCTGGAACAGGTCAGGATCCCGGTTCGGGCAAGCCTCGGGATGGTGGTCATCGACACCAGCGGCTACACCCCGGCGCGGGCGCTGGCGGCCGCTGACGCGGCGATGTACGCGGCCAAACGGAGGCGCAAGAGCACCCTCCGAGGGTGAGCGGCGCGACGTTGGACACAGCGACGCGGGCGCTGCCGCCGCATCGCCGGCGCCGAGCGCCCCAGTCGATCGGACAGCGGCACGACACCGCGGCCGTTCGCCACCGGGCGCGAGCTCACGACCGGATCCTGAGCGCCGCCGGTCGGCGTGTGTCGATGGATGGCCAGCTCGGCGATGCGTTCAGCGACCGTCGCCGACGGGTCGCTGGTGTCCTCCACGCCGAGCACCCGGGTGAACGGGGTGACCTGGCGGTCGGAATGTGCCGCCGGTCTCGGCCCGGCGACGGTGTCGCACGTGACAGCACATGGACCGTCAGGTCAACGGCGCGGCAGGCCGGAGGGTGCCGCGCCGACTACTGTCCCGGCGGGATCACACCGGATCCCGAG
Organism: Frankiales bacterium; assembly: GCA_025465155.1. Lineage (GTDB taxonomy): Bacteria > Actinomycetota > Actinomycetes > Mycobacteriales > Geodermatophilaceae > Geodermatophilus. Next base: position 11,981 of record JAODNJ010000074.1, on the reverse strand, counting down.
ACGCGCGATCGGCCCATTGCGGAAGCCGATAACGCACCGCGAAATGGCGATCGCACGGCACCGCTTCGCTGACCCGGAGCTGCCCCGGTGAGCCACTCCGGCTCGCCCATGGTCGGCTCCGGGCCCCTCGCCAGGGTGCATGACGTCGGCGGGATCAACAAGGGTGATGACGTCGGCGAGCGATTGCGTGCCGGTCATCTCGGCTACCTCGGAAATTGCGGCCCGCGGCGCGTGAACAGCCCTGTTCGGGGCGCGGATGGCCACGCTACGGTGCGTCGTGCTGCGCTGGACCCTCGGCCTCGTCGTCGCGGCCGTCCTGTCCGCCTTCGCTGCGTTGCTGATCCACGGCCAGTACTTCGACGAGGGACCGGTCATCCTCACGATCTCGTCGCGCCGCGCCTGGGGCGTCCACAGCGGCGACCTCTTCATCGCCGGCGGATGGTTGGTCGGCGTGATCGCGGTGCTGACCCTCGTCGTCGACCGATGCCGGCCGCCGTCGTAGCGGACCGGACTGCCTGCGTCGTGGGGGCGGACTCCCGCCTCCACCCGTCGCGCGCCCCGGATACGCAGGAAGCGGCGCCGACCAGTGCCATTGGTCCCATTTTCGCTACTCGCGGCCACCCGAGAATGGCGATCCGCTCGCACTGCTCAATTGACCCATTGCACTGCGTAGTGATCTTGGAATAAACCTCACAGGCCAATCACATCGGGGTTGACGCGTCCTCTGCCACGGACCACTGTTTTTTCCCCGGGAGGCCCGTCACAGTTCCTTGCGCCTCCCGCCGGAGACGGTGGTTCGGGGAGCCGTCCAGTCACCGGTCGACCGGAGGTCCGGCCAGCGCTGAGCGGTTCCGGGAGAGGACAGGGGGAGACATGCCTTCTCACACGGGGGCCACTCGGTTCGCCGTGGTCGGGTACGGCTACTGGGGCTCCAAGCACGTCCGGGTGCTGAGCAGCATCCCCGACGTCGAAGTGACCGTGGTCGACGCGCAACCCGACCGGCTGGCCGAAGCCGCTGCCCACTACCCCGCCGCGCGCCTCGCGGACCGGCTCAGCGACGTGCTGCCGGACGTCGACGCCGTCGTCATCGCCACACCACCGGCCAGCCACGCGCGACTGACGGCTCGGGTGCTCGAGCACGATCGGCACGTCCTGGTCGAGAAGCCGCTGACCACGTCGGTCGAGGACGCCGAGATGCTGATCGAGCTCGCGGCGGAGCGCGACGCGACCTTCATGGTCGGCCACACCTTCGAGTACAACCCCGCGGTCTGGAAGCTCAAGGACCTCGTGCAGAGCAGCACGCTCGGCCGCGTCCTGTACGTCGACACCGAGCGGCTCAGCCTCGGCCGCTACCAGAACGACGTCAACGTGCTGTGGGACCTCGCTCCGCACGACATCTCGATCGTGTCCTACGTGCTCGACGACGTCCCCACCCCCACGGCGGTCTGGCCCCAGTGCTTCGCCGGGGGCGGCCAGGCCGACGTGGCCTACCTACAGCTGGAGTTCCCCCGGAGCGAGACGCGGGCGTTCGTGCACGTCAGCTGGCTGAGCCCGAACAAGGTGCGCCGGGTGACCGTGGTCGGTGAGAAGAAGATGGCCGTCTACGACGACCTCTCCGACACCGAGCGGATCCGGGTCTACGACGCGGGGGTCGACGCGCGGGAGATCGACGGGCCGGGTGACGCGCACGCCCTGCCGGTCAGCTACCGGACCGGCGACATCGTGTCGCCGTACATCGCGTTCCAGGAGCCACTGCTGCTGCAGGACCAGCACTTCGTCGACTGCGTGCGCACCGGACGCCCGCCCCGGACGCCCAGCAGTCGGGGACTAGAGGTCGTCCGCGTGCTCGCCGCCACGGACACGGCGACCGCGGGGCGGTCGCTGCAGGCGACCGGTAACGTCGCCGGACCGCCGGATCCCCTGCCCCGGGGTCACCACCTCTACCGGCGCGCCACCGTCACCGGCACGACCTCGCGATCGTGAGCACTGGCCGGATCCCGTTCCTGGACCTGGCCGCCACCACCGCGGCGCTGCGCGAGGACCTGGACCAGGTCTGGGCCCAGGTCCTCACGCACGCCCGCTACATCGGCGGTCCGGAGGTCGAGGCCTTCGAGAGCGAGTTCGCCCGGTACTGCGAGAGCCGGGCCGCCGTCGGCGTCGCCAACGGCACCGACGCCCTCGAGCTCGTCCTCGCCGGCCTGGGCGTCGGCGCCGGCGACGAGGTCGTCGTGCCGACCAACACGTTCGTCGCCACCGCGGCGGCCGTCTGCGCCGTCGGCGCCCGGCCCCGGTTCGTCGACGTGCTGCCCGGGACGCTGCAGATCGACCCCGACGCCGCACGAGCCGCGGTCGGCCCGCGGACGGCAGCGATCGTCGCCGTCCACCTGTTCGGCCAGACGGCCGACGTCCCCCGGCTGCGCGCGGTCACCGAGCGGCACGGCCTGGCGCTGATCGAGGACGCGGCCCAGGCCCACGGCGCCCGGTTCGCCGGTGCACGCGCGGGCAGCCTCGGTGACGCGGCGGCGTTCAGCTTTTACCCCGGCAAGAACCTCGGCGCGTTCGGCGACGGCGGCGCCGTCGTCACCGCCGACGCGGCGCTGGCCGACCGGGTCCGCCGGCTGGCCAACCACGGCCGCGCCGAGCGGGACCGCCACCTGCACGAGGTCCGCGGGCGCAACAGCCGGCTGGACACCCTGCAGGCCGCCGTCCTCGGTGTCCGGCTCGGCCGGCTGGACGCGGACAACGCGCGTCGGCGGGAGCTCGTCGCCCTCTACCGTCTGAACCTGCCGGACGGCGTCGAGCCGGTTGCCGAGCACCCCTCGGCCGAGGCGGTGCACCACCTGGCCGTGGTGCGGATACCCGACCCGGCCGCGGCGACCGCCGCCCTCGACGGGGCGGGGATCGGCTGGGGCATCCACTACCCGATCCCCTGCCACCGGCAGCCGGCGTTCGCGGAGTTCGCCGACGGCCGGCTGCCGGTCGCGGAGGAGGCGGCGCCGCACATCCTCTCGTTGCCGATGTCCCCCACGCTGACCCCGGCGGACGTCGAGCAGGTGTGCGCCGTGCTCGAGCGCTCGCTGACCGCAGGACGCCCCCGCGCCGGCGCCGAAGGCCGCCGATGGTGACGGTCGCCGACCCCGCCGAGCGCGGGCAGGTGGCCGCGCGAGGCCGCTACCGCCGCCCAGAGGCGACGGCGCTCGGCTCGCTCGTGGTGGCGGCCGGGACGGTGGTCAGCCGGGTCACCGGGCTGATGCGCGTGGTCGCCATCGGCGCGGTTCTCGGCCCCACCTTCGTGGCGAACGCGTTCGTCGCGACGAACAACGTGCCGAACCTGACCTACTCCGTCGTCGCCGGGCCGGTGCTCGCGCTGGTCGTCGTCCCTTCGGTGGTGCGCAGCCTCCTGCAGCGGAGCCCTCTCGAGTCCGTCATCCACGTGCGGCGGCTGAGCAGCCTCCTTCTCACCGCGTCGTGCGGCGTGGCCCTGCTGGTCGCGCTCTCCTCGCCGCTCCTGGCCTGGACGCTGACCCTCGGTGTGCCGGCCCCCGCGCAGGGACGGGCCCGGTTCATCGCCGTCGTGCTCCTGCTGCTCGTCGTCCCGCAGGTGGTGCTGTACACGGTCGCCGCCCTGGGCGCCGCCGCCCAGCAGGCCCGGCAGCGCTACGGGCTGGCGTCCACCGCCCCGGCGGTGGAGAACATCGGCCTGCTGGTCACCATGGGCGTCGTCGCCCACCTCGACCGGCACACCGACGACGTCGGCACCGTGCCCATGCGGCTGGTCCTGGTCCTGGGCCTGGGGGCCACCGCCTCCGTGGCGCTGCACGCCGCCCTGCAGGCCGCCGGCGCGCGCGCCGCCGGCCTCTCCCTGCGCCCGGCACGGCGCTGGTGGTCCAGCCCGGAGGTGCGGGAGGTCGGCTCCCGGCTGCGGCGCTCGGTGTTCGTCGCCGGCCTGCCCGCCGCAAGCATCTACGTGCTGCTGGCGGTCGCCGCCACGGTGCCCGGCGGGGTGGTCGTCTTCCAGACCGCCTACCTCGTCTACGGCGTCCCGATCGCCATCGGCGCCCGCGCCGTCACCACCGCCGTGCTGCCTCCCATGTCCGCGGCCGTGGCCGGGGAGGACGCCGCCGGCTATGCCCGCACCTGGCGGCAGGCGCTGCTCTACGGGATCGGCGCCGGGCTCCCCGCGCTGTGCGTGCTGGCTGTCTTCGCCGACCCGGTCGCGGGCCTGCTCGCGCAGGGGGACCTGCATCGCCCCGTCCTCATCGGCTGGCTGACGGTCTGCGTCGCCGTCCTCGCCGTCTCCCAGCTGCCGGGCGGGTTGTTCGAGATCGGCCGCCAGGCCCTCTTCGCGCGGCTGGACGTCCGCGGCCCGCAGCTCGCCGGGTGGACGGCGTTCGCAGCCACCCTGGTCGGGGCTGCCGCCGCCGCGCTCCTGCCCGCCGGCCTGCCCCGGCTCGTCGGTCTGTGCGTCGCCGTCCTGCTGACCGATGCCACCGCGGCCGGCACGGTGCTCGCCCTCGTCCACCGGCACATCCGCCCGGAGCGCAGCCTGGACCTGCGCCGGGTGGGCGCCCTGCTGCTCGCCGCGCTGACGATGGTGCCGGTTCTGGCGCTCGGCCGCCCGTTCACCGGCTCCGGCGGCGGCATGCTCGACCTGGCGGTGCTGGTGGCCTGCGCCGCGGCCGCGACGGCCGTCTACGCCGGCACGCTGTTCATGCGCGGCAGGCTGCGGCGCAGCAGGGAGGCCGGGGTCGGCGCCCGACCGCACCGGCGGCGGCCCTGGCAGGCCGCGGTCGGGCACGGGGTCGACGTGGTGGCCGCCGCCGCCCTCCTTCTGCTCCTCGCCGTCCCCCTGCTGTGCATCGCCGCGTGGCTGCGGCTGGACAGCCGCGGCCCGGCACTGCTCCGCCAGGAGCGTGTGGGCCTGGCCCGCCGGCGGTTCACCGTCTACAAGTTCCGCACCATGAGCGTCGGGTGCGACGACGCGGTGCACCGCCGGCAGATCGAGGCGGAGCTGCGCGGCGAGGACACCCTCTGCGACGGGACGACGAAGGTGCCGCGCGATCGGAGGGTCACCCGCGCCGGTCGCTTCCTGCGGCGCACCAGCCTCGACGAGCTCCCCCAGCTGATCAACGTCCTGCGCGGGGACATGGCCCTTGTCGGCCCCCGCCCCTGCCTGCCCTGGGAGGCAGAGATGTTCCCCACCGAGTTCGCCGAGCGCTTCAGCGTCCGGCCTGGCCTCACCGGCCTGTGGCAGGTCAGCGGCCGCAGCACCCTGGGCACGCTCGACATGCTCCGGCTGGACCTCGCCTACGTCCGCGACCGGTCCCTGGGCCGCGACCTGCGCATCCTCGCGCGCACGGTGCCGACGCTGCTGCGCGGCGGTGGTGCCAGGTGACCGCGCTGTCCACGACCCACCCGCAGCCGGGGATCGACGGGGCTCCGGGTGCCGCCGTCCTCACCGTCGACCCGCGCACCGACCCGCGTTGGCACGCCCTCGCCTCAGGCCCCGGCGGGAACCTGTTCACCTCGCCCCCGTGGCTGCAGGCGGTCGGCGCCGGCTACGACCTCGTCCCCCGGGCGCGCATCGCCGTCGACCGGTCGGACCGGCTGCTGGGCGGCCTGGCCTGGGTCGACGTCCGCGACGTGCGGGGTGGACGGCGGATCGCGCTCCCGTTCTGCGACCGCGCCGATCCGGTCCTGCCGGACCCGGCGGCCTGGCCGGCCGTCGTGGCAGACGCGCTCACCGGCGACCTGCCGTTCACCCTGCGCTGCCTGGAGGGCAGCCGCGCCTGCGCGGATCCGCGGCTGACCGTCCGCGGGGCCGCGGCCTGGCACCGGACCCCGCTGGACCGGCCGCTCCCCGAGCTGCACCGGGCCCTGCGGCCGCAGGCGCGGCGCACCATCGCCGCCGCCGAGCGGGCCGGGGTGCATGTCGTGCTCCGTGACGACCTCGAGGCCGTGCTCGAGTTCCACCGGCTGCACGTGGAGCTGCGCCGGCGCAAGTACCGGCTGCTCGCCCAGCCACAGGCGTTCTTCACCCGGATCTGGGAGGCCTTCGCGGCCGCCGACGGGGTCCGCACCGCGCTGGCCGTCCTCGACGGCCGGGTCGTCGCCGGAGCCCTCTACCTGGTCTGGCAGGACACCCTCTACTACAAGTTCGGCGCCTCGCTGCCCCAGTTCCTCGCCGCCCGGCCGAACGACGCCCTCCACTGGCGGATGATCCGCTGGGCCCACGACCGGGGGCTGCGGGGGCTGGACTGGGGCCTGTCCGACCTCGACCAGCCGGGCCTGTGCGCCTACAAGCGCAAATGGGCCAGCGTCGAGAGCCGCATCCTCACCCTCAACGCCGGCGGCCCGCCGATGGGTGCGCCGCCCGACGTCGAGCGCACGCTGCGGGCCGTCACCGAGCTCTTCACCGACCCGGCCGTGCCCAATTCGGTGACCGAGCGGGCCGGGGCCGAGCTCTACCGGTTCTTCTGCTGATCCCTCCGCCGACCCGTGCCCGCCGACGCAATGACCACCGCCACGACCACCCATGACATGGGTCCGCACTCCGTGAACGCGACCCCACCGATCACCGACGCCGGGACCTCTCGCTCATGACTCCTGCCGATCACCCGAACGGTGCCGGGGGCGGCCCTGCGGTGCACGCGCCGGCCGCGGGCACCACCCGCACCGCACCGCGCCGCGCGGCCGAACGCCGGATCGGCACCGGAGGCGAGTCCGGCCCGGTGGCCGCCCCCGCCGTGTCCGTGCGGCTCGAGACCGATCCCCCGCCGGCCATCCTGGCCGCCTGGGACGAGCTGGTGGGCGCCAGCCCCGGCACCGACGTCACCCAGCTGTCGGTGTGGGCCCGGGTGCGGGCCTTCGAGGGGTACACCGCGGGCTACCTGCTCGCCCGCCGCGGCGGCGAGCTGGTCGGCGGCGCCCAGGTGCTCTTCCGCCGGCTGCCCGGGCTCGGCCGGGTCGGCTACAGCTCCTACGGCCCGCTGGTCGCCGCCGACGGCCGGGACGACGTCGTGCAGCGGTTCGCCACGGCGCTGGCCCTCCTGCCCCGCACCCGGATGACGTTCCTCCAGCCCGCCGAGGGCGACGAGGACGTCCGCGCGGCCCTGCTCCGCTCCGGTTTCCGCCCGTCGACGGCCGGCATCGCCCCGGCCGGTTCGGTGCGCCTGGACCTGCAGCGCGACGAGGACGAGATCCGTGCGGGGCTGCCCCCGCGGGTGCGCTCGTGGATCCGCCGCTGGCCGGAGAAGGGGGTCACCGTCCGGCCGGGGGACGAGCGGGACGTACCGACGCTCACCCGGCTGATGGGCCTGGCCGCCGCCGCCCGCGGCTACGCCCGCCCACCGGGCGAGGAGTACCTGCGCCACCTCGTCCGCGAACTGTCGCCCACCGGCAACGCGGCGCTGTTCGTCGGCGAGGTGCGCGGCATCCCCGTGACCGCGGACCTGGTGACCATCTGCGGCGGGCTGGTCCGCGGCCGGTTCGGCGGCTTCGACCGCAGCGGCGAGGGCGGGCGGCTGCTCGTCCCCGCGGCCGCCCGGTGGGAGATCATTCGCTGGGCCAGGGCCCGCGGGTACCGCTGGCTGGACTTCGGCGGGCTGCACGAGGGCACCCTGCGCGACGTCCTCGACCGGGGCATCCGGCACAGCGACGACTGGCCCGGCGCCGACCAGACCAAGATCAAGTTCGGCGGCGAGGTGTTCCGCTACCCCGGCGCCGTGGAACTGGTCCGCCCCGCCCCGCTGCGGCTGGCCTACGACGCCGTCACCGGCTCCGAGCGGGGCCGTCACCTGATCGAGCGCGTCAAGGTGGACCTGCGCAGCCGGTCCCCGTACCCGGCCACCGGTCGACTCGCCCGCGCCGTACGCCCGGACTCGAGGAGGCCGGCATGAGGATCACCTGCGTCGGAGGCGGCCCGGCCGGGCTGTACTTCGCCATCGCCGCCCGGGCGCTGGACCCGGGGCACGAGATCACGGTCCTGGAGCGCCGGCCGCCCGGCAGCACCTACGGCTGGGGCATCGTCTACTGGGACGACCTGCTGGAAGGCGTCCGGCGGGTCGACCCGCCGACCGCCCGGGCGATCCGGGCCGGCTCGATCCGCTGGCCCGGGCAGCAGGTCGCGGTGCAGGGCCGGCCTCCGGTGCACCTGGGTGGCACCGGCTACGGCATGAGCCGACGCCGCCTGATCGACGTCCTCACCACCCGCGCGGTCCAGTTGGGGGTGGACGTCCGGTTCGAGCACGACGTCGACGACCTGCCGAGCGGAGGGGCGGACCTCGTCGTGCTCGCCGACGGCGCGAACAGCCGGCTGCGCCGGGCCCGCGCGGCCGCGTTCGGCACGACCGAGCGGCTCGGCGGCAACCGGCACATCTGGCTCGGCTCCACCGAGCCCTTCGACCACTTCACCTTCGCCTTCGAACGCACGGCCGCCGGCTGGATCTGGTGCCACGGCTACCGGTACCAGCCCGACGCGAGCACCGTGATCGTCGAGTGCAGCGGCGCCACCTGGGAGGCCCTCGGCTTCGACGCGATGGACGACGACGACTGCCTCGCGGGGCTGGAGCGGATCTTCGCCCGCCACCTCGGCGGCCACCGGCTCCGCAACCGCACGGATGACCAGGGCGGCCGCAGCGCGTGGACGGCGTTCCCGACGGTCACCAACGCGCACTGGTACGACGGCCCCACAGTGCTCATCGGGGACAGCGCCCACACGTCGCACTTTTCCATCGGCTCGGGCACCCGGCTGGCGTTCCAGGACGCCGCCGCGCTGGCCCGCGCGCTGCGCCGCTGCCCGCCGGCCCACCTCACCGGGGCGCTGCAGGCCTACGAGGACCTGCGGCGGCCCGCCGTCCTCGCCGTCCAGGACGCCGCCGGGTGCAGCGCCGGCTGGTTCGAGCACGTCGACGAGCACATGCGGCTGCCCGACCTGGAGTTCGGGCTCTCTCTGCGGCTGCGCCGCACGGTGCCGCCGGGTGAGGAGATCGACGTCACCTGGATGCCGGCCACCCTGCACCGGCTGACCCAGTGGCGGCTGGGCCGCACCGCCCGCCGCGTCGTCTCCACCAGCCGCCGGGGGGTCGAGCAGCACCGGCGGCCCCGCGCCACCACCGCCGTCCCTCCGCCGGCCCGCACCGCCGAGCCGCTCGACACCGCTCCCTCCGCCGGGAGCGGGGGAAGGGCCGACCGGTGAGCACCCTGCTCGTCGCCACCACCGGCGGTCACCTGCAGCAGCTCGACGCCCTGGCCCCGCGCCTGGCACCCGACGGTCAGCCGCTGTGGGTCACCGACGAGAACGAGCAGAGCCGCTCGCTGCTGCGCGATCGCGCGGTCGAGTTCATCCCGTTGGTCGGCGTGCGCGACGTTGCCGGGGTGCTGCGCTGCCTGCCGACGGCGCACCGCCTGTGGCGCGAGCACGGCATCACCCGCGCGGTCTCCACCGGGCCGGGCATCGCCCTGGGCTTCTTGCCCTACCTCGCCGCCCGCGGCGTGGCCTGCCACTACATCGAGAGCGCCACCCGGGTCGGGGGGCCGTCGGTCACCGGCCGCCTCCTGGAGGCCGTCCCGGGTGTGCGCCGATACACCCAGTACCCCTCCAGGGCCGGGCGGCGGTGGCTCTACCGCGGCAGCGTCTTCGACGGCTTCGCCGCCGAGACGGCACAGGCACCGGTACCGGCGGGTACCGGTCCCCTCCGGGTGGTGGTCACCGTCGGCACGGACCAGGACAACCCCTTCACCCGGCTCGTGGAGCGGCTGGTCCCGCTCCTGGGCCCGGACGGCGAGCTGGCCCGCGCGACCGGGCGCGCGATCGAGGTCCTCTGGCAGACCGGCTGCACCCCGACCGGCCATCTGCCCATCACCGCCGTCCCGCTGCTGCCGGCCGCGGACCTGCAGGCGGCGATCGCCGGCGCCGACGTCGTGGTCAGCCACGCCGGTACCGGCTCGGCACTGGCCGCCCTGGACGCCGGCCGTCTCCCTGTGCTCGCCAGCCGATCACCGGGGCACGGCGAGACGATCGACGGGCACCAGGTCGAGCTCGGTGCGGAGCTCGACCGGCGCGGGCTGGCTCTGCACCGGTCCCCCGACCGGATCGTCCTCGACGACCTGCTGACGGCGCTGCGCTCGCGGAGCCGCCGGCTGGCCACCCCGCCCCCGTTCGAGCTCGCCCCTGGCCCCCGGCACCCTCTTACCGACCCGCCGGGACGAAATCGCCGTCCGGCGGAACCGAACCGGCGATCCGTACGTGCTCCATAGTGAGATCAGGTAGCGCTGAGCCCGGCGGTCGCCCGGGACACCCGTTCCGTGGCCACCGTCCCGCCCACAGGGAATCCGGTAGCACCGTTCGCAGCACCGCGACGCACGGCAGGGGGCGCATCGATGGTCCGCAGCACCACGCCGACGAGGAGAAGGTCCCGCTGGGTGCTCGGAGCCGCCGCGGCCGCGGTTGCGGCGGTGGCCGCGGCGGTGATCGCCGTGACGATCACCGGGCGGGGGGCGCCGCCCCCGGTGCCGCCCCCGGCCGCGGCCACCCCGGTTGAAGTCCCGGCCCTGGGCACCGATGCGACCAGCGTGGACCAGCTCAATGCCACCCTCACCGACATGGGCCGCCGCTCGATCAGCTGGAACGTGACCTACATGTCCGACGACGCGCAGGTCGACACGAAGCTTCTCGACGCGGCCGCCGACCGGGGCGTCACCCACTACGTGGTCACCCTGGAGTTCTGGAGCCTGCAGCGGGAGGACCACGTGCTGGGCCGGATCGCGAACGGCGAGGTGGACAACCACCTGCGCGGCATCGCCGGCGACCTGCGCACCTGGCAGCAGAAGCATCCGGGCACCGAGATCATCATCCGGCCGCTGCACGAGGCCAACCTCCCCAGCTACCCCTGGTCGTTCGCGGCCGGCAACGGTCACCGCAACGACGAGTCGGAGTTCGCGCCGGCCTGGCACCATGTTTGGTCGGTGATGCGCAACCAGGACCCGCAGCTGAAGTTCTTCCTGTGCCCCAACGGGGGCGACAGCGGCTACTCCTGGGGCGTTCCGCCCGCCGAGGTGGACTACGTCGGGGCCGACCGCTACAACCGGAGCCAGGAGTCCGGGGACTGGCACACCCCGGCCGAGGTGCATGACCAGACCATCGAGCAGATCCAGGCGCTCTACCCGGGCAAGCCCTACGTCATCGCCGAGACCGGCACCAGCGAACCGGGCCAGGGGGTCACCGGGCACTCCAAGGCCGAGTGGTTCACCCAGCTCGCCGAGTGGATGAAGGGCCCGGCCGCGACGCAGTTCCACCTGACCGCGGTCTGCTACTTCGACCACGACAAGTCCGAGCAGGCGGGGAACGGCAACGACTGGCGGATCTACCCGCACGGCGAGCCGAACGCCGAGGCGTCCCGCAGCGCCTTCCAGCGCGCGTTCGCCGACTTCCGCTGAGCAGAGGCGTCACCGTCCCTGGAGGTCACCAGGGCGCCGGCGGGCAGGGCGGCTGTGTCCCCCTGCCCGCCGGTGCCCCGTCAAGGTGCCAGGGTGACCGGGCTCACGTCCCCGACGCGGACCGGTGGTGCGGGACCGTCCGTGGCCGCTCCCAGGCGGCGCCGCGGGACCGCCGGTAGCCGTAGGACGGAGCGGAGCCCTCCGAACGCGGGACCATCGACAGGACCACACCGAGCACCGGGGTGCCCCCGAAATCCAGGACCGCGGCGGCCTGGTCGACCTCGTCCACGCTGGTGTGGTCGTGCCGGATCGTCATGAGGACGCCGTCGGTGCGCACGGCCAGCCGGGCGGCCTCGGCAACGGTCAGCAGGGGCGGCGCCTCGACGAGGACCAGGTCGTTGCGCCCGCGCAGCTTCTCCAGCAGCGGGGGTAGCGCGTCGGAGCCCAGCACCCCGTCGGTGTCGGGGACGTCCTCGCCCCCCCCGAGCACCGACAGCCGGGTGTCCTCGAACGAATGCACGACGTCGTCGAGGTCCGCCTCGCCG
>JAODNJ010000069.1 GCA_025465155.1 Frankiales bacterium | reverse complement strand
TGACCTGATCGCCCGGGATCGATCCGGCAGATCGGACCTCGACCGCGTCTCCGGCCAGATGACGTAGCCAGCCGGCAGCCATCTGGGACCGGCCGGCGTTGTGCACGCAGACGAACAGGACGCTGGGTTTGTCGGTCACGAGTTGCCTTTCGATCGAGGTCGGGAGCGTTCGGAGAGTCGGACGGCGAGCCGGTGCAGGGCCACCTCCGGCGCCGGCAGCCCTGCTCGGGCTTGCCGACGTCCATGCTCAGCGGGCGCTCCCGACGGTGTCGGGGACGGTCGGATCACCTGAGAAGAAGCGGCGGGCTGCCCAGAGGGCGACGTAGACGAGCGCCACGAGGACAGGCACCTCGATGAGTGGGCCGACGACTCCGGCCAGGGCTTGGCCGCTGGTCACGCCGAAGGTGCCGATGGCGACCGCGATGGCCAGCTCGAAGTTGTTCCCGGCGGCGGTGAACGCGAGCGTCGCGGTCTTGGCGTAACCGACGTGCAGCCGCATGCCGAGCAGGAACGAGCCGCCGAACATGAGGAAGAAGTAGGCCAGCAGCGGCAGCGCGATCCGCACCACGTCGAGCGGCCGCGAGGTGATCGCTTCGCCCTGTAGCGCGAACAGCATCACGATGGTGAACAGCAGGCCGTAGAGGGCGATCGGGCCGATCGTGGGCAGCAGCCGGCCCTCGTACCAGGCGCGTCCCCTCGTTCTTTCACCGAAAGTCCGCGTGAGGTAGCCCGCCACCAGTGGAATGCCGAGGAAAACCAGAACCGACAGCACAATGGCCCGGACGCTGAAGTGCGCCGAGGTGGTCGACAGCCCGAGCCAGCGGGGGAGGACCTGCAGGTAGAACCAGCCCAGCGCGCCGAAGGCCACGATCTGGAACACCGAGTTGATGGCGACCAGGACGGCGGCGGCTTCGCGGTCACCACGGGACAGGTCGTTCCAGATCAGCACCATGGCGATGCAGCGGGCCAGCCCGACGATGATCAGGCCGGTCCGGTACTCGGGCAGATCGGGCAGCAGCAGCCAGGCCAGGGCGAACATCAGCGCTGGGCCGATGAGCCAGTTCAGCAGGAGCGAGGGAATCAGCAGCCGGCGGTCTCCCGTGACCCGGCCCAGCTCGGAGTACCGGACCTTGGCCAGGACCGGATACATCATCAGGAGCAGCCCGATGGCGATCGGGAGGCTGACGTGGCCCACCTCGACGGCTGACAGACCGCTGTCCAGGCCGGGTACGAGCCGCCCCAGGAGTAGTCCGACGGCCATCGCCGCAATGATCCACACCGGTAGGAGCCGGTCCAACGCGGACAGCCGGGCGAGCACCGGCGTCTCGAGGTCGGTACCGGGACGGGAGCCTTCGGCGACGGTGTCGCTCATGAACAGCACATTCCTTCCTGCACGCGGGGGCCTGACGTATTGATCCGCGTCCATCCCCAGGGTGGGCCCAGCCATCGACTGAGGTCAATGTCGTCGGCATACTGTTCACGTGAGCGTCGACGTTCTCCCTTCCCCCACCGTGGCCACCGCTTGCTGCGCACCGTTGGTCCGCCAACCGCTGAGCGCCGAGGAAGCCGCGGACCTGTCCCGAGTTCTGAAGGCGATCGCCGACCCGGCTCGGCTGCGGTTGCTGTCCCTGGTCGCCGCCCACGCGGGTGGCGAGGCGTGCGTCTGCGACCTCACCGAGCCGCTCGGCCTGTCGCAACCCACCGTGTCCCACCACCTGAAGGTCCTGGTCGACGCCGGCCTTCTCTCCCGCGAGAAGCGCGGTGTCTGGGCCTACTTCGGCTTGGTCCCAGGCGCCCTCGATGCCGTCGCGAATGTGCTGAGCACCACGGGCGCACCCGCAGGTGCCGCCGACGGCCAGCCGTCGTTCTGCTGATGACGGCGAGCGCCGACTCTCGCGTCTCCGCGGAGGGCATAGCGACCCCGACATGCCACCTTCGAGGCAGAGCTGCCCGGCTGGGAGGGCGTCCGCGGCCCTGCCACCACCGGCCCGAGACCGCGCTGGTGTAGCCGACAGACCGACCACTGTTGCGTGGTGCGCCATCAGGGACTCGAACCCCGAACCCGCTGATTCGGTGTGCCGCCTCGCACTCATCGGGGGTGATGTCCAGTGGTATGGGCTGCCGGACGCCGTTGAATCTCCCCGTCGGGCGGCGTGACTACCAGTTCAGGGGGAACACGACAGGTAGCACAACCGGGTGATGTCGCGTCACTCACAGCGAGTACACAGCTTGTGTCCTGGCTCACCACCGCGCGTGCTTCACGTGTGGGGGCCAAGAAAGTTCCGGAACTCTGGCAGCAGCAGCTCGACGCATGGGAAGGCTGGCTCAAGGCAGGCGGCGCACCCGCCACCACCATCAACCAGCGGCTCTACCAACTCCGCCGGTTCGCAGCCGACCATCCCGCTTCCACGCCCTGGGACATCACCCTCGACGACCTCGTGTTTTGGCTCGCCAGCCACGACCACTGGAAGCCCGGCACCCGCCGCGCCTACCGCGGGGGGCTACGGGCCTTCTACGCCTGGTCCGTCGCCGCCGGGCACCTCGAGCAATCCCCGGCCGCGCTGCTGCCGCGGGTGAAGACGACCCGGGGCCTGCCCCGGCCGTGCCCGGATGACGTCCTGCGCGACGGGCTGGCCC
>JAODNJ010000067.1 GCA_025465155.1 Frankiales bacterium | reverse complement strand
TGAATCATCTGCTGCCGCTCATGTGGCTGGAGATTGGGCAGGGCACCCGGCAGCCACCTCTGGAACCCCTGACGCCGCAGATACGTCACCAGCACCCACGCCGCCGCGCCGGGCACCGGAGCGGGCCTTGGACGACGACTAGGACCATGCGGCCGACCCGCGGTGTCCATCAGCGACCACCCGCCGGGATCGGTGGAAACTGTCGGACCCGAGGTGCAGACTGCCGACCGTGCCGCGACCAGGGACGTGCCAGGAACTCCGCTGCGGCGAACTGGCCACAGAGCCGTTCGACGCCGGCACCCCGGACGATCCGCTGGTCTACTGGTTGTGCACCCAGCATCGCGAGCAGGTGCGCACTGACCGGTGGAACGCCCAGACGAACGGGGTGCTCCTGGTCGGCCAAGACGCGGTACTGGAGACCCCGAAGCAGGTCAAGCGGCTCAACGCCCGCGCCTCCGACTGGACCCAGACCGACGCCGACGGCAAGCCCTCCGGGTTTGTAGAGCTCAATCTGACACTGGGCTACCCGGCGGACAACCAGTACGACGAGGACATCACGTTCCTCATCCCGGCCGACGTCGCTCTCCCGCTGGGCACGGTCATCCCCGACCTCGCGAAGGACGCGCAGCGGCATGTCGACCCAGGCAACGGCCCCGTGGTCGTGCGCGGAGACGGCTGACCTCCGCCGAGACAACGGCCTCACCCCGGCCCCCCGTACACCGTCGACCGGCACCCCGGGCAGCACCGGCCGGTGACCAGCAGCGTCGTCCCGGCGTGGAACGTGAACCGCTCGAGCTCGGCGACCTCGCGGCACAGGTCGCAACGCACGCCGTCCGGCGACTCAGCCAGCCGGGCAGCCGTCCGGCCCGCGCACCGGCGGCACTGCAACTGACCCACATGCGCCGGCAGGAACACCAACTCCGAGCCCTCACGGGGGGCGTGCGAACACCGCAGCCGCCGCGACTTCCGCACCAGCCGCAGCACCCACGGAGACGGCGGCCGCGAGTAGTCCACCCCCCGCGGCCCAGCCATGCGGGCGAACAGCTCGGCGGCCTCCTCGTGAGCGGCAGCCGCCTGATCAGCGAGGAACACGCGGCGCAATGCGTCAAGGTCAAGCACTTGCCGCCCCCGGCTCCTCCGGGTCGCCGTAGCCGGCGGCACGCACCAACGCGGTGAAGTCCTCCAGGCGCAGCAGGACGGGCCAGTCACCAACCGCGGCGGGGCCCTGCCCGTTGCAGCGGAGGACGACGAACGGCAGGTCGCCAGCGGCGGCCTTGACGGCTTGCTTCACCCAGGCGAGCGGGGAGAACCCGGCGCGGGCCTTCACCTCACAGGCCAAGCCGAGCAGGTTCAGGATGTCGCGGCCTGGGCGGCCGGCGCCCGCATCGGTGGCGAAGGGGAAGCCGCGGCGGCGGAACCACGCGGCGACGAGCGCCTGGGTGGCCATGCCGCGGGACTTGCGGGAGGAAGCGGTCATCGCCGCACCTCCGGGCCG
Source organism: Frankiales bacterium (assembly GCA_025465155.1). Lineage (GTDB taxonomy): Bacteria > Actinomycetota > Actinomycetes > Mycobacteriales > Geodermatophilaceae > Geodermatophilus. The sequence goes on along the minus strand of JAODNJ010000067.1, from coordinate 1,531 downwards.
ACGAACATCCGCAGGCAGCGGACGACCTGCGCCGGCGCCCACGACTCGCCGCGGTCGATGCGGGCCAGCCGGCCCTTGGCCTCGGTCTGCGCCCGGTCCCACCACTCCCGCTGCTGCTCGACCTGCCGCCTCACGACTGCACCTGCCGAAGTGCGACTGAACCGCTACGGTCCGCAACATGGAGCAGTGGGAGCACATGGTCCTTGAGTCGGTCGTCACCCTGACCCCGCCCCACGGGGACGGGATTACGGCGGTCACCCCCGACGGGCAGTTCATCGACATCGACAGCGGTGACCCGAGCACGGGGCGTCTGGTGCAAGCGCTCAACGAGCTGGGCCAGCAGGGGTGGGCGATGGTGACCAAGGAGACCCACCGGACCGAGCGGCGCCGTACCGAGACTTTCTGGCTGAAGCGCCAAGCGCCCACCTCGAACACCGGCGACGCCTTCTTCGCCTGACGCGACGTGACCACTGCGGCTGCCATCTGCTTCGCCATCGCCCTCGCCGCCGAACTGCGGGGCATCTGCATCGTGGTCGAGGAGGGAAAGCGAACTGCGGCGATCCTGCGACGCTGGAGGGGCGCCAACCCCGCAGGCCACCAGGGCGGTTCGCTCGCTCAGCTGGAGGCGCTGAATGGAGTCCTGACGGAGCTGCTCGAGGGACAGGCGAACCGTCGCCGGGCCGTGCAACTGCTGGTTGCAGGCGTGATGGTCGGTGCTCTGGGGAACTTCCTCAGCCTTTCCTGGTAACCGCTCGCCGGTGGGATGTGCGGTCACGGCGAGCACCAGCCCAGCGGACCCACGAACGTAATACGCCCGAGGTGTCGGCCGCCGCAGCCAACACCACCGACGGACGGTGCGACCACAACGCGACCACAGGCCATGAATGCGCAGGTCAGCGACCGTGCGAGCGGATCCCTAATCCGCAGGCTCGGCAGCGTGACAGCACCGCGGCGGCGGCAGTACCGGGAGTTTCGCGACAACCCCCATCGCGCGCGGGCGCGGGGGTTCCAGCAGATCGCGATCACCGCGACCGACCCTCGAGCACAGCAGGCTGACTGGCCGACAACTCGCGCAGCATCACCGCGAACTCCCGCCGGATCAGCGGCTCAGCCGCCGCGTCCAGCGCCAGCCCCGACACCACTCGGGCGATGAAAGCCACACCGGCTGCGGCGAGGAGCTGCCCCTGCTGCTCTGCGAGGCGCACCTGACGCTCCTGCACCCCGGCATCCAGTGCCGCCTTGGACAGCTTCGCCGCCCGGTCGAGCCAGTCGCCCAGCGCCAGCAGGTCCGTGCCGGTCAGCTCCTCGCGACGCTCCACCTGGCGCTTGATCTGCTGCACGATCGCGTCCACGTCCCGCACAGCGGCCAGCAGCACCTCACCCGGCTCCCGCTCCGCGAAGTCTTCCGAGTACATCGTCCGGGCCGCAGCCACGACCAGCCGCGCCTCACGGCGACGCTCCACCTGCACAGCAGCACCGCCATGGAAGCGGCAGACACCGCCGCCAGGCACGCGCCGCCGACACCGCTCGC
>JAODNJ010000062.1 GCA_025465155.1 Frankiales bacterium | reverse complement strand
GCGGTCGGCGGGCGTGGCCAGCGACACCGGCCACTCCAGGTCCGCGCCGGTCACGGTGAGTGTGGTCAGCCCCTCAGGCCGGTCGAGTATGAAGCGCGGCAGCAGCGCGATCCCCAGTCCGTGCCGGACGAAGTCCGCACCGGTCGCGATGTCGGGGATCTCGATCGTGACCCGGCGGGGCACGCCGGCGGCGGCGAAGGCGCGGTCGACCACCGCGCGGTTGCCGTAGCCGGCCGGGGAGTCGATGAAGTCCAGGCCGGCCAGGTCGCCGATCGGCACGGAGCCGCGCGCAGCAAGGGCGTGGTCGTCAGGTACCACGAGGTCGATGACCGATCGGGCCAGCTCGATCTGCTGGATCCCGGAGGGACGCCGGCCGGGCAGGGACACGAACGCCAGCTCGAGCCGCCGCTCGGTGAGCGCGTCGATGAGCCCCTGCGATCCGGACGGGGCGGCGCTGGTGTGCAGCAGCACCCCGGGGTGCAAGCGGTGGAACTCCCCCAGCAGAGGAGGCAGGTCGATCAGTCCACCGATGGAGGTCATGGTGCCGATGCGCAGGTTTCCGCGCAGCCCGCCCCGTACCTCCGCGACGGCGTCCCGGGCATCCCGCGCTGCATCGAGGGCGACCCGGGCTCTCGGCAGCAGCGCTGCACCGGCGTCAGTCAGCAACACTCGCTTGGAGTTGCGGTCGAGCAACGGCGTGCCGAGTTCGCGCTCGAGCGTCCGGACCGCCGCGGAGACGGCCGACTGGACGATGTGCAGCCGGGCCGCGGCGCGGGTGAAGTTCCGCTCCTCCGCCACGGCGACGAAGTACGCGAGTTGACGCAGTTCCACGAGGTCGAGTATCGCGCCAGGAGATGGTCACGAGCTGAAAGTCTCGTTGGACGCGATCGTTCAGCGGGCCGACATTGAGGTGGATCGCTCGATCCCCTGCAGACCGGAGCACGGCCATGTCCCTGTCGACGCCCTCTCGGCCTCGGCTCACCGCCCCGCCCGCCGGCGCGCCCTCGGATGCCTTTCCCGCACCGCCTCGGTCCCTCCGGGGCCGGCACCGCACAGGCTTCTGGACGATCGCCCTGGCGTTCCTGACCACCATGGCGTTCGGCACCGTGCCCGCCCCGCTGTACCCGCTGTACATGACGCGGGACGGCTTCTCCACCTTCATGGGCACCGTCGTCTACGCCATCTACGCCCTCGGCGTGGTGATCAGCCTGCTGCTCGCCGGACACGTCTCGGACTGGGTCGGCCGCAAGAAGATCCTCGTCCCGGCCCTCGGGCTGGAACTGGTCGCCGCGGTGCTGTTTCTCACCGACCCCGCACTGCCGATGCTGCTGACGGCCCGGCTGATCACCGGCCTGGGCATCGGGATGATCACCGCGACCGCCACCGCCTACATGCACGAACTGCACGCCGCGCACCGGCCCGGCGCCTCGAGCCAGCGGTTCGAGATCGTCTCCACGGCGGCCAACATCGGCGGGATCGGCGTCGGCGCGCTGGTGGCGGGCGTCCTGGCCCAGTTCGTCCAGGCCCCCCTGCGCACGCCGTACATCGTCTTCGCGGTCCTGCTGCTCGTCAGCATCGTCGCGGTCGCGCTCACTCCGGAAACGGTCGAGGAGCGGCTGGTGAAGCCGGCCTACCGACCGCAGCGGATCAGCGCCGACCACGGTGACCGAGCCGGGTATCTCGCCGCGGCCGCGGCCGCGTTCGCGTCCTTCGCCGTGTTCGGTCTCTTCACTTCGGTGGCTCCCGGCTTCGTCGCAGGCCCCCTGCACCACCCGTCGCTCGCGTTGGCCGGGAGCATCGTGTTCGCCGTGTTCGGCGGCGCGGCCATCGCCCAGACGCTGACCGGTCGGCTCGCTGCCCCGGCGAAGCTGGTGCTCGGCCTGTCGGCCCAGGCCGTCGGGATCCTCGCCCTGGTGATCGGCATGCGGACCGCCGACCTCGGTGCGTTCCTGCTCGGCGGCGTCGTCGCGGGCATCGGCGCCGGGTTGCTGTTCAAGGCTGCGGTCGGCGCGGTCGTCGCGATGGCGGCACCGGCCAAGCGGAGCGAGGCGCTCGCCGGGTTGTTCCTCACCGCCTACCTCGGGCTGAGCCTGCCGGCCGTCGGCATCGGCATCGCCACGCGCACCATCCCCGCCACCACCGCCATGACCTGGTTCACCGGCATCCTGCTGATGATGCTGGCCGGGGTCGCCGTCCTGGCAGGCAGATCGTCCAGGGCCTCTCGCCGGCGCTCCGCGAACCCGCGGCCTGAAGGAGCCGCGATGGCGAGCGGAGGCGCAGACCCCGGCGACCAGCGTCGGCTCACGTCCGGCCGGCCCGGCTGAGCGCGACATGAACCAGGGCGAGGCCAACGACGTGCGGCGGTGGCGTGAGCTGCTCGCCAGTGAGAGGGACGCCGCGGCGTTGTACTCCCGGCTGGCCGATATCGAGTCGGGCGAACGCCGAAAGATCTTCGAGGAGCTCAGGGCGATCGAGCAGCGCCACGCAGGGCACTGGGAGGACAAGCTACGGAACGCGGGGGCCGAGATTCCCTCGACCGCACGGGCGAGCCTGCGGACGTGGCTGGTCGCTCTGGCCGCGCGCCAGATCTCGACCGCCGCCGTGCTGCCCCTCATCGAGCGCGGTGAACGCGCCGACGCCGGCATGTACGACGCCGAGCCTGATGCGGCGCCGGGAATGGCGGCCGAGGAGCGCAGCCATGCCCGCACCCTCTCCCGGCTCAAGGACGAACCGCGGCCCACCGCGCCGCGCGAGATCGCCGGCCGTGAGGGTTGGCACCGCACCGACCGGTCCGGGAGCCTGCGGGCAGCGGTGTTCGGCGTCAGCGACGGCCTGGTGTCCAACGCCGCGCTGGTGATGGGCTTTGCCGGGTCGGGCTCGTCACGCACCGCCATCCTGCTCGCCGGGATCGCCGGGCTGCTCGCGGGCGCCTTCTCCATGGCTGCCGGCGAGTACGTGTCGATGTCCAGCCAACGCGAGATGTACCAACGCGAGATCTCCTTGGAGGCTCAGGAGGTGGCGGAGAAGCCCGAAGAGGAGCACGCCGAACTGGTGTTGCTCTACCGTGCCAAGGGCCTCGACCGCGCCGACGCCGAACGGCTGGCCGACCGGATCATGGCCGATCCCGAGGTGGCGCTGGACACGCTGGCCCGCGAAGAGCTGGGGCTGGACCCCGAGGCGCTGGGCTCGCCGTGGTCGGCCGCGATCTCGAGCCTTCTCGCCTTCGCGTCGGGCGCCGTCGTCGTGGTGGTGCCCTACCTGTTCGCCGGCGGCACCGCCGCGCTGTTCGTGGCCATCGGGATCGTGACTCTGGCGTTGTTCGGAGTGGGGGCCGGGATCGGACTCCTCAACGGGCGATCGTTCCTGCGCTCCGGGCTGCGCCAGGTGATCGCCGGCGGGCTGGCCGCCGCCGTGGTGTTCGGCGTCGGGCACCTCATCGGAACAACGGTGTCCTGAGCCGCCCCGAGGATCTGCATCGCGCCCACGCCGGCCTCTTTCAGGGAGGCCGATGACTTGCAGGCCAGGAGTCGAACTCAACCCCGGCGACCCGGCGCAGGAGGTGCGCCCGCAGGCGGGGTGGTCCCCGACCGCCATCGACGGGGTCGATGGTCACCAGTGACGAAGCGTGATCAGTCGGGGTGCGCCGACGTCCCGTGTCAGCCGTTATCTCTTGATGTGGAACCGAGGCGGATGTGGACCTGAGACAGGCGGAGTACTTCCTGGCGGTCGTCGAGGAGGGCTCGTTCACCCGCGCCGCGGCTCGCCTGTTCATGGTGCAGTCCAGCTTGTCGGCGTCCCTGCTGTCACTGGAGCGCGAGCTCGGGACGGACCTGTTCATCCGGGGACGGCTCGGGGCCGCGTTGACCGATGCCGGCCGAGCCTTCCTCGTACCGGCGCGGGCGATGCTCGCCGAAGCCGAACGCGCCCGGGACGCCGTGGCGGAGGTGAAGGGGCTGCTGCGGGGCTCTGCGCGGGTCGCCGTCGTAGGGGGAAGCGACGATCTGGTGGAGACCCTGTGCCGGTTCCGGGCACAACATCCCGGCGTCGAGGTGCACGTCGTCCCGGCCGACCCGAAGTCCGTGGCCGGTCTCGTGGCGGACGGTCACGTCGACTTCGCCATCACCCCCCGGGTCGAGTGCGCCCGTCCTGCGCTTCAGTTCGATCCATTGATGAGCACTCCGCTCGTCCTCGTGTGCCCCACGGCGCATCCGCTCGCCGGCGCCTCCGACGTGGAACCCGCGGACATCGCCGACGAGGCGATCATCGATCTCCCGAAAGGATGGCCGGGGCGGGACCTGTTCGACCGCGTAATCGCCGACCGCGGCCGCTGCCGCCGGGTGATGCTGGAGATCAACGATTGGTTCGGCGTCCTGACCATGGTCGAGCATGGCGCAGGAATCTCCTACGGCCCCGAGGTCGCCATCAACGCCAAGTTCCGGGACAGCGTCGCTGTCGCCACGCTGGCGGATGCTCCGGCCTGGGATCGCGGAGTGGCCTACCGGGACGACGCCCTCCGCGGGGCGGCCGGCCGCGCCCTCCTCGCCGCCTATCGGTGGCGCGTCACCTCTCGGTTCCCCCGGGGCGAGGCGGAGGGGGCCGCTGTCCCCTCGGCGCCGGTAGGGGAAGGACATTGATCATCGGCTGGGCGCGCAGCGGGCTCGACCGGCGACCGGGTCCCAGCTCGCATTGCGGCTGACGGTTCGGGTGACCGGCAGGGCCCGCGTCGACTGCGGGGCCACGCGCGACACGTGACCCGCCAGGCGGGAAGATGCCGGTCTTCCTGACGGGTCACCCGCGGACCGAGAAGCTCGCGAGGATCTGGTCGGCGGAGTCGCCCAGGACCGACACGACGTGGTCACCCGGCGGCACGTTCAGGATCACCTGCACGTCCACCGAGGACGGCGAGGCGATCCGGAAGCCGCGGTCCGACCGCATGACGTGGGCGCCGGGATCCAGCACGGTCAGGCCGCTCGCGCGGGTCGGCGTCCCGCCGCCGTGATCGGCGGCCGTGAAGCTGTCCGTCGTCAGGCTCTGCACGCCGGCCCAGACGTCGAACCGCAGCTGTAGTTCGAGGGCCGAGCCGGCGGCGAGGGTCGGCACCCGCTCGACGGCACCGAGCACGATGCTGGCCGCCCCGCTCCCCGAGGCGATGTCGAACCCTCGCCGGCCGGTGACCTGGATGCCGCGTGGCCCGGGAACCGCGGACCCCGGCGCCGCCGAACCCGTCGCCGGCATCACCTGAGGAAGCGGCCGGTCCCGATGGCCCCCGACGCCGTGAACGAGGACACCGCCGGCGAGCAGCGCTGCACCCAGCAGCGTGACGGCGACGGTCCGCCCGCGATGCCTCGTCCGGCCCGGACCTCCGGACGCCAGGGAGCCCGTGCCGAACAGTGCCGGACCGTCCGTCCGGCCGGCTCGGCCCTCGGGTTCCGCGTCCATGCCAGCTCCTCGCCGCCGCCGCCGAGTCTGTCACCTGCCCGACCGACCCCACACGGCGCTGACGGTGATCGACGGCCAGAGGGACGTCGTGGTCCAGGCGCATCGACGCGACACGGGGGGCGGCTGGCGGTGGCCACTCACGGTGGTGCCCTGAGCGGTCAGCTGTAGCCGAGCGAGTCGCCGCGCTGCCGCATGGCGCGGCGCACCGCCTCCGGACCGGGCGGCGGCGCACCGGGCGTGGCGGCCGCACTGCGCAGGCCGTCGAGCACCAGGTCGGCGAAACGCCGCCAGGCATCGGGTGCGGCCCCGGCCGTGCGGTGTACCAGGCCCGCGTTGGCCATCAACACCAGCACGAGGTCCTCCGGCACGAAGTCGGCACGCAGCCCGCCGGCCTCCCGGGCGCGGTCGGCGAGGCGGACGAAGGCGCGGTAGGCCTCCCCTCGCAACTCCTCGAGCCCCGGCGCGGCGGTGACCTGGGTGGTCAGCAGGTCGGCGAGACCGCGGTCGCGTGCCTGCAGCTCGCACAGGAAGGTCACGTGGCCGGCGAAACCGGCCCAGGGGTCGGGATCCTCCAGCGCCCGCGCGGCCCGGTCGATGATCCGGTGCAGCGTCTCGGCGAACGCCGCGGCCACCAGCGCACACCTGCTCGGGAAATGCCGGTACACCGTGGCGTTGCCGACCCCGGCCGTGCGGGCGATGTCGTCCAGCGGGGCGTCCAGGCCGCGCTGCCCGTAGACCTCACGGGCGGTGGCGACAATCGCCTCGCGGTTACGGGCGGCATCCGCCCGCAACCGCACCTCCGCCTGATCGCCTGCCGGCATACGAGAAGCGTACCGCCCAGATGGGGAGAAGTCCCCGTTTCTGCTACCGTCCGCGAATCGGGGACGCACCCCCGGTTCCGAGCGAAGGAGCGCGCGTCATGCGGGCACTGGCCATTGAGCAGCGAGGTGCGGCGCCGGCCGTGATCGAGATGAAGGTGCCGGGGCCCGGGCCGGGCGAGGTGCGCATCGCGGTCGAGGCCGCGTCGGTCAACGGGTTCGACCTGGCGGTGGCCGGTGGCTACGTGTGGGACGCCATGCCGCACACCTTTCCGGTGATCCTGGGCCGCGACTTCGCCGGCACCGTCGAGGACATCGGTCCCGACGTCACCGGCCCGCGCGTGGGTGATCCGGTGGCCGGTGTGATCACCGCGCTGGAACTGGGCGCGGGGCCGATCGCCGAGGGGCTCATCGTGCCCGCCGCCGCGGTGGCCCCCGTACCGGCCGGGGTCAGCACGGTCCAGGCCGCGGCCGTGGGGCTGGCCGGTATCACCGCGCTCGACGCGGTCGACGCACTCGACGTCGGCACCGGTGACGTGGTGCTGATCTCGGGCGCGACCGGGGGCGTCGGAGCCTTCGCCGTCCAGCTCGCCGCCCGACGCGGCGCCCGCGTGCTCGCCACCGCCCGTGCCGGCGCGGCGGCCGACCTCGTCCGCCGGCTCGGCGCGACCGCGGCCGTCGACCACACCGCCGACCTCGCCGGGGCGGTCCGCGCGGTGGCGCCCGAGGGGGTGACGAAGGTGCTACACGCGGCCGGGGATCCCGGGGTACTCGCGGCACTGCTCCGTGCCGGCGGCCAGCTTGTCTCGGTCGTCGGGGCCACCGCGGACCAGACCGACCGCGACGACGTCACGATCACTGGCGTGATGGCAACCTACACACCGGAGAAGTTGCGCGGGTTGCTGGAACAGGTCGCGGCCGGGGCGCTGACCGTCCCGGTGGCCGCCACGCACTCTCTGGCCGACGCCGCCGCGGCGCTGGCCGACTTCGGCGGGCACAAGCTCGGCAAGATCGTGGTGACGGTGCCGTGACCGCCGCCCCCGAGCCGCCCGGCGTCGACGCGGTACTGGCCGCGCTGCACCGCTCGCACGACCTGCTGGCCGCGACGCTCGGCGGGATTCCCGACGACCAGGTGTCCGCGCCCTCCTACGACGACGAGTGGTCGCTCGCCCAGGTCGCCTCCCACCTCGGCTCAGGCGCGGAGGTGTTCGGCCTGTTCCTCGACGCCGGCCTGCAGCGCACCGCCGCCCCTGGCGTCGAGCAGTTCCAGCCGATCTGGGGACGGTGGAACACCAAGGCTCCGGCGGCTCAGGCCCGCGACGCGCTCGACGCCGACGACGCCTTCCTGCGGACGATCGACGACCTCTCCCCCGGGCAGCGGGAACGCTGGCGACTGGACCTGTTCGGCACCGAGCAGACGCTTCCCGGACTGCTGCGGATGCGCCTGGCCGAGCACGCCCTGCACACCTGGGACATCGCCGTCGCGCTCGACCCGACCGCCACCGTCCCTGAGGACGCCGCCGGCCTGGTCATCGACAACCTCGCACCGCTGGTCGAACGGACCGCCCGGCCGGCTCCCGAGCCGTTCACCGTGGAGGTGCACACGCGGGCGCCGGACCGGCGACTGCGACTGGAACTGACCGGCGACGGCGCCCGCCTCACGCCCCTGCCCGGGGACGTGCCGGCCACCGGCCCGGTGCTGGCGCTGCCCGGCGAAGCATTCGTGCGCCTTGTCTACGGCCGGCTCGACCCCGGCCACACCCCCGAGGCAGTGCGCGCCGCCGGCGTCGACCTGGACCTGCTCCGCAGGACCTTCCCCGGCCTGTGACCCCGAGACGAGAAGAGACCCGAATGAAGCTGCGCGACATCCCGACACGGCTGGCCACCGGCGCCTACATCCTGCACGCCGGGTGGGAGAAGTGGACCGACGAGACCCGCGCCGCCGGAGTCCACGGCATGGCCGCCGGCGCCTACCCCTTCCTGCGCTCCATCCCACCGACCGCGTTCCTCAAGGGCCTGGCGGCCGCCGAACTCGCACTCGGCGCCGCGCTCCTGACCCCCGTGGTGCCCAACCGGCTGGCCGGCGCCGGCCTCACCGGGTTCGCCGGCAGCCTGCTCGCGATGTACCTGCGCACGCCCGCGTTGCACAAGCCCGACAGCATCTGGCCCACCCCGGCGGGAACCGGCATCAGCAAGGACGTTTGGATGCTCGGCATCGGCCTCGGCCTGCTCGCCGATCGCAACTGAAGTACCGGCTCGTGGTTGCCGATCAGGTGAGACCCACCGAGGTGCCCGGCTCCCCCGTCGAGCGCTGTGCCGGTGACCGGAGACGTTGAGGGGCTCGGCGAAGCCAACGGTCCTGCCACGCACCTCGTCGAAACGGGGCTGAAGTGCAGGCCAAGGTGCGCACGGCCACCCAGCTGGGCCTGCACAAGCCGCTCGCCGTCCTGCTGCACCGGCTCGCCCTGCTGCTGCGGGACTGGACCAACTACCGATGCGCCGCGAGCACCGCCGCGCCAATTGGGAAATGGCTCCGCCGCCGCTACCTGCCGGGTGATGCCGACGGACGGGACCGTGGCCCTGTTCGACCCCGGCAAGGTTGCGGTCACCCGCTCCCGACACCGACCGGACATCCCGACCCGTGGGGAGCAGCGAGCACGGCCGAACTAGGCGGCTTCCTGCCACGGCAGGTCGTCGATGGCCAGTCCGCGAACGGTCGAGGAGGACTCCTCGCGCCGTCGCGCGATGCGGACGAGAGTGACGACGACGACGGCGGCCACGACGCCGAGGACCGTCCACGCGAACAAGATTCCGGCAAAGATCGCCATCTCGTGGCCAGCCCCCTCAACCGGCGCCCGTTGTGGCCGCCAAGGCCGCTCACGCTAGGGCCGGATGCGACAGACGCGTTCGACCAACACCCGGATGACGCAAGAGCTGATCAGGATGCGGTCCCTGTGGCCTGCGGGCCATGACTCGGTCGCGGAAGAGCGCTGGGCCCGCCGTCGTGCTGACGGCGGGCCCAGGGCTCAGGAATGCAGTAGAGAGCAGGTCAGAACCAGTGTCGTCGCCCGCCGATGGCGCGGCCGCTGGCCCCCAGAACGGCGAGGACGACGCCGACGACCAGCAGGATGATGCCGATCGTCACGAGAATGGACAGCGTCTTCACGACGAGCCCGACGATCAACAGGATGAGACCAAGGACGATCACAGCGCCTCCAGCGACTCGAGATCCGTACTACCGGGCTAGTAGTACCGCTCCGGGCGCGGCCGCGCTCGGTGAAGATCCGCTCCGTGTCCCCCGGGCGGGTGATCAACCCACGAAAGAGGACGGCGCCGAGCTCATGCGACGCACAGCTCGCGCCCGGGCCCGTCCCACACATGCGCCGCATCGTGGGAAGCGGAAAGGAATCCGCATGAGCGCGATCGGCGCCCTCTTGGGGCTCGTCCTGTTGGTCTTCGAACTCGTTCTCGTCGCCCGCATCGTCCTCGACTGGGTCGGCGTGCTGGCTCCGGGCGGCTCCGGG
>JAODNJ010000553.1 GCA_025465155.1 Frankiales bacterium | reverse complement strand
CGGTGTACGGGCGACGCCGCACCGCTTCGGTGAGCTGGCCGCCGGCCTCGTAGCCGACGTAGCCGGGGGGCGCCCCCACGAGCCGGGCCACCGAGTGCTTCTCCGAGTACTCGCTCATGTCGATGCGGACCATCGCCCGCTCGTCGTCGAACAGGAACTCGGCCAGGGCCTTGGCCAGTTCCGTCTTGCCGACGCCCGTCGGGCCGAGGAACAGGAACGAGCCTGTGGGACGGTCCGGGTCGGCGACTCCGGACCGGGCCCGGCGGACCGCGTCGGAGACGGCACGGACGGCCTCGGGCTGGCCGACGACCCGGCTGCCGAGCTCGTCCTCCATGCGGAGCAGCTTCTGCGTCTCGCCCTCGAGCAACCGGCCCGCCGGGATGCCCGTCCACGCCTGGACGACCTCGGCGATGTCGTCCGGGCCGACCTCCTCCTTGAGCATGGACTCGCCACCCACCGAGGCCTCCGCCTCGGCGAGGGACTTCTCGAGCTGGGGCAGGCGGCCGTAGCGGAGCTCCGCGACGTGGGCCAGCTCGCCGTCGCGCTCGGCGCGCTCGGCCTCCAGCCGCACGTTCTCCAGCTCCTCCTTGATCCGCTGGAGGCGGTCGATGGCGCCCTTGTCCTGCTGCCAGCGAGCGGTCAGCTCGTCCAGCTGCTGCCGGCGGTCGGCGAGGTCTTCACGCAGGGCCTCCAGCCGCTGCCGGGACGACGGGTCGTCCTCCTTGGCCAGCGCCATCTCCTCGATCTCGAGACGGCGGACGGCCCGCTCGACCTCGTCGACCTCGACGGGGCGGCTGTCGATCTCCATGCGCAGCCGGCTCGCTGCCTCGTCCACGAGGTCGATCGCCTTGTCGGGCAGGAAGCGCGCCGTGACGTACCGGTCCGACAGGGTCGCGGCCGCGACGATCGCGGCGTCGGTGATCCGGACACCGTGGTGCACCTCGTAGCGCTCCTTGAGACCACGCAGGATGCCGATGGTGTCCTCGACGCTCGGCTCGCCCACGAAGACCTGCTGGAAGCGGCGCTCCAGCGCCGGGTCCTTCTCGATGTGCTCCCGGTACTCGTCCAGCGTGGTCGCGCCGACCATCCGGAGCTCGCCACGGGCCAGCATCGGCTTGATCATGTTGCCGGCGTCCATGGCGGATTCGCCGGTCGCCCCGGCGCCCACGATCGTGTGCAGCTCGTCGATGAAGGTGACGACCTGGCCTTCGGCGTCGGTGATCTCCTGGAGGACGGCCTTGAGCCTCTCCTCGAACTCACCGCGGTACTTGGCGCCGGCCACCATCGACCCGAGGTCCAGCGCCATCAGTCGCTTGCCCTTGAGGCTCTCGGGGACGTCACCGGCCACGATGCGCTGGGCCAGGCCCTCCACGATCGCCGTCTTGCCGACGCCGGGCTCCCCGATGAGGACGGGGTTGTTCTTGGTGCGCCGCGAGAGGACCTGGACGACGCGGCGGATCTCGGTGTCCCGCCCGACGACCGGGTCGATCTTCCCCTCACGGGCCCGCTGGGTGAGGTCGACCGCGTACTTCTCGAGCGCCTGGAAGGTGTTCTCCGGATCCGGGCCGGTCACCTTGCGGTTCCCACGGACGGTGCGGAAGGCGGCGAGCAGCGTGTCGCGGGTGGCCCCCGCGCTGGTCAGGACGGCACCCGCCTCGCCGCCGGTAGTCGCCAGGCCCACGAGCAGGTGCTCGGTGGACACGTACTCGTCGCCGAGGGCACTGGCCTGCTCACCGGCGGCGTTGAGGGCGCGGAGCAGCTCACGGGACGGCGACGGCGCAGCGACGGTGGCGCCGCTGACACTGGGCATCCGCTTGAGGGCGGCCTCGGCCTTGGCCCGCACGTCGAGGGGATCGGCGCCGACCGCCTTCAGGAGCGGGCCGGCGATGCCGTCGGACTGCTCGAGCAGCGCGACGAGAAGGTGAAGAGGCTCGAGCGCAGCCTGGCCGCGGTCGACCGCGAGCCGCTGGGCGGCAGCGACCGCCTCCTGGGAACGGGTGGTGAGCTTGCTCTCCATGGTCTCTGGCGAGAATCCTTCCGAGGATGGCCGGCAGTCCGGCCGGATATTTGCCCGGTCCAACGATGTCAAGGTTGAGTGTGTTCCGCTCAACCTGCCGGTGCCCGACCCCTCCCGCGCTCGACGACCCCGCACAATGGTGGGGCGCACGCCTCTGGTGCACGAACTCACATCGCGTTACACGACGCGCCTAGACTCGGGCGATGACCGCTCTGCCGGCACCGAGCGTCGCCCTCGACGACCAGCTGTGCTTCGCGTTGTACGCCGCCTCGCGGGCTGTCACCGCGCGGTACCGGCCCATGCTCGAGGCCGTCGGCCTCACCTATCCGCAGTACCTCGTCATGATGCTGCTCTGGGAGCAGGACAACCAGACCGTCGGCCAACTCGGCACCCGCCTCGCGCTCGACAGCGGCACGCTCTCGCCGCTGCTCAAGCGGCTGACGGCCGCCGGCCTGGTGAGCCGCCACCGCCGGGTGGAGGACGAGCGCTCGGTGTCCATCGCCCTCACCGATGCCGGCCGGGCCCTCCGCGATCGGGCCTTCTCCATCTCCGAGTCGATGATCGGCGCGATCGGGTTCGGCTCCGAGGAGTTCGGCGACCTCATGGCACGGCTTCGGCTGCTCACGGAGCGGGTCAACGCGGGCGAGATCGTCTGCTGACGACGTCCTCCCCGGGGTCCGGTTGCACGCAACGGAACCAGGGGTGGCTGGATCGCGCAGGCCGGCCCGGTCGGCGCGGGATTCCGGAGGAACTCATGCCCACGCGTACCGCTCGGACGGCCTGGAACGGCTCCCTCCAGGAGGGCTCCGGCCAGGTCGAGCTGTCCAGCTCGAAGGTGGGGACCTATGAGGTCAGCTTCCCGAAGCGGGTGGCCGACGACGCGGGCGGGACGACCAGCCCCGAGGAGCTGATCGCGGCGGCCCACTCCGCCTGCTTCGCGATGCAGCTCTCCGCCAACATCAGCGAGGCCGGCGGCACGCCCGAGGCGCTCGACGTGAAGGCGGACGTCACCCTCGGCCCCGACCGCGAGCGCGGGGGGTCCAAGCTCACCGGGATCAGGCTCACCGTGCGCGGGGAGGTGTCCGGCCTCGACGCCGCCGGCTTCCAGAAGGCCGCGCAGGAGGCCAAGGCCGGGTGCCCCGTGAGCAAGGCCCTCACCGGAGTCGAGATCACTCTGGACGCGGCCCTGGAGAGCTGATCGCGGGTGAACCACCCGTCAGCTCGGCCGCCAGCGCCGCGGCCACCGCCTGCAGCACCGGCGCCAGCCGCGGTACGGCGTCGACCGGCAGGCGTCCCTCGGGCCCGGACACCGAGAGGGCGGCGTCCCCGCCGGCCGGCACCGGTACGGCCAGACAGCGGACGCCGGTCTCCTGCTCCCCGTCGTCGACGGCGTAGCCCTGTGCGCGGATCGTGGGCAACTCGGCCAGCAGCCGGTCGACGTCGGTCACCGTCCGGGGCGTGCGGGCCGGCATCCCGGCGTGCAGGAGCAGTGCCCGGGCGTCCTCGGGCGGGAGCTGCGCCAGGAGGACCTTGCCGACCCCCGTGCTGTGCAGCCGCACCCGGCGGCCGACCTCGGTGAACATCCGCATCGCGTGCCGGCCGGGGACCTGCGCGGCGTAGACGACCCTGTCGCCGTCCAGCAGGGCGAGGTTCGCCGTCTCGCCGATCTCGTCGACCAGGCGCGCCAGGTGCGGCCGGGCCAGCGCACCGAGGGTCCGCGACGCGCGCTCGCCGAGGTGGATCAGCCGCGGACCCAGGGCGTAGGTGCGCCCGGGTAGCCGGCGCACCCAGCCCTGCCCGACCATTGCGCCGAGGAGCCGGTGCACCGTGGACGGCGGCAGACCGCTGGCCGCCGCCAGAACCGAGAGCGGAGTCCCGGCCGGCGCCTCCGCGAGGATCTCCAGCAGCCCCGTGGCCCTGTCCAGCGACTGGACCCCCGTGTCGCTCACCGCCACCTCACCGCCACCTCACCGCCACCCTGAGGCAGCACCTTCCGCGGGCTCCGGCCCGAGTTGCCCACCGGTGACGCAGGCCACTACCGTGGCGCACGTTCCGTAGAGCGAAGTCAGCATTCCGCATCGTGGAACGTTGCGCCAGTGGTCGAGGAAAGGTGGGGGCGGATGAGCACGATCGAGGGCATCCGGGGTGTCGAGGTCCGGGGGCCGGAGGTGCCGCGAGCCGCGGAGATCCTGACGCCGCAGGCGCTCGACCTGATCGCCACGCTGCACCGGGAACTGAACGCCCGGCGCCTCGAGTTGCTCCGCGCCCGGGAAGAGCGGGTGCAGGCACTCGCCGGCGGAGGAACCCTCGGGTTCCTGCCCGAGACCGCGCACATCCGCGACGACGACTCGTGGCAGGTGGCGCCGCCCGCCCCCGGCCTGGTCGACCGGCGGGTGGAGATCACCGGCCCCACCGACCGGAAGATGACCATCAACGCGCTCAACTCGGGCGCCAAGGTGTGGCTGGCCGACCACGAGGACGCCAACACCCCCCTGTGGGAGAACGTGGTCAACGGCCAGCTAAACCTCAAGGACGCGCTCGACCGCACCATCGACTTCACCGGCCCCGAGGGCAAGACCTACGCGCTCAAGCCGGACGAGGAGCTCGCGACGATCGTCGTCCGGCCCCGGGGCTGGCACCTGCCCGAGAAGCACATCCTGGTCGACGGCGAGCCGACGTCCGGCAGCCTGGTGGACTTCGCGCTGTACATGGCCACCTCCGCCCAGCGGCAGCTCGACAAGGGCAAGGGCCCCTACTTCTACCTGCCCAAGATGGAGAGCCACCTCGAGACGCGGCTCTGGAACGACGCGTTCAACCTCGCCCAGGACCGGCTCGGCATCCCGCGCGGCACCATCCGGGCGACCGTGCTGATCGAGACCTATCCGGCTGCGTTCGAGATGGAGGAGATCCTCTACGAGCTGCGCGAGCACTCCGCGGGACTCAACGCCGGCCGCTGGGACTACATGTTCAGCGTCATCAAGAGCTTCCGGACCCGCGGCGAGGAGTTCCTCCTGCCCGACCGGAACTCGGTGACGATGACCGTGCCGTTCATGCGCGCCTACACCGAGCTGCTCGTGCGCAGCTGCCACAAGCGCGGAGCGCACGCGATCGGTGGCATGGCCGCGTTCATCCCCTCGAAGGACCCCGAGGTCAACGAGCAGGCGTTCGCCAAGGTCCGGGCGGACAAGGACCGCGAGGCCGCCGACGGCTTCGACGGCTCCTGGGTGGCCCACCCGGGCATGGTCGAGGTCTGCAAGGAGGCGTTCACCGCCGTCCTGGGTGACCGGCCCAACCAGATCGACAAGAAGCGCGAGGACGTCTCGGTCACCGCCGAGCAGTTGCTCGACGTGAAGTCGACACCAGGCGACGTCACCGAGGCGGGGCTGCGCAACAACATCAGCGTGGGTATCCAGTACCTGGAGTCGTGGCTGCGCGGCTCGGGCGCGGTGGGCATCAACAACCTGATGGAGGACGCCGCCACCGCGGAGATCTCCCGCAGCCAGGTCTGGCAGTGGCTGCACAACGGTGTCCGGCTGGCCGGCGGAGAGACGGTCACCCGCGAGCTCGTCGAGCGGCTGGTCGACGAGGAGATGCAGAAGATCGCCGAGGCGCGCGGCGGCAACCTGAGCGGCGGCCGCTGGGACGACGCGCGGTCGCTGTTCACCTCGATGGCGCTGGCCGACGAGTACGCCGACTTCCTCACCCTGCCGGCGTACGAGCGGATGCCCTGAGAGGTCGACGCCACCGGTTCGCGAGGGGCACACCACCGCACGGGGAGGGACGGCGATGAGTGTCACGCACGGCACCGAGTCCACCGCGGGACCCGTACCGGGGCCCGTGCCGCCGGAGGAGACCGCCGCGACCGGGGCGGGCGGCCCGGATCCGGCAGCCATGGCCGCCGTGAAGGCGGCGGCACGGGCGGCGCTCCCGCCCGATGCCCTGATCGAGGACCACATCCGGCTGCGCACCTACGAGTGCGACGGGCTGGCGCACTACCGCGTCACCCCCGCACTCGTAGTGCTGCCGGAGACCACGGACCAGCTTGCCGCCGTCGTCCGGGCCTGCGCCGAGCACGGTGTGCCGTTCGTGGCGCGGGGCTCGGGCACCGGCCTGTCCGGCGGCGCGCTCCCCCGGGCCGACGGCGTCCTGGTCGTCACCTCCAGGATGCGGTCGATCCGCGAGATCCGGCCGGCCGACCAGCGCGCCGTCGTCGACCCCGGGGTGATCAACCTCGCGCTGACGAAGGCGACCACGCCGGACGGCTACTACTACGCGCCCGATCCCAGCAGCCAGCAGGTCTGCTCGATCGGCGGCAACCTGGCGGAGAACTCCGGCGGCGCGCACTGCCTCAAGTACGGGTTCACCACCAACCACGTCACCGGCGCAACGCTGGCCACCCCGCAGGGCGACGTCGTCGAGCTCGGCGGCCTGGCTCCCGACACCCCCGGCTACGACCTGCTCGGCGCGGTCGTGGGGTCGGAGGGAACCCTCGGCGTGGCCACGTCGGTGACGGTCCGGCTCACCCGGCTGCCCGAAGATGTCCGCACGCTCCTGGCCGGCTTCCCGTCGACCGACGAGGCGGGCGCCGCCACCTCGGCGATCATCGCCGCCGGGATCGTGCCGGCCGCGATCGAGATGATGGACGCCCTGGCGATCGAGGCAGCCGAGGCCGCGACGCACTGCGGCTACCCGGCGGCCGCCGGCGCGGTGCTGGTCATCGAGCTCGACGGGCCGACGGCCGAGGTGGAATACGAACTGGCGGAGGCCGAGCGGCACTGCCGCGAGCACGGCTCGTTCGAGTGGCGGGTGGCCACCGACCCGGCCGAGCGGGCGCTGATCTGGAAGGGCCGCAAGTCCGCCTTCGCCGCCGTGGGCCGGATCAGCCCCGACTACATCGTGCAGGACGGCGTCATCCCCCGGACCGCCCTGCCCGAGGTGCTGCGCGCGATCGCCGACCTGTCGTCGTCGTCCGGTGTCCGGGTCGCGAACGTCTTCCACGCCGGCGACGGGAACCTCCACCCGCTCGTGCTTTTCGACGACACCGTCGAGGGCGCCGGGAAGGCGGCCGAGGAGGTCAGCGGCGCGATCCTCGACCTCTGCATCTCGCACGGTGGGTCGATCACCGGCGAGCACGGAGTCGGTATCGACAAGGCCGCCTACATGCCGCGGATGTTCAGCGACGACGACCTGGACACCATGCAGCTCGTCCGGTGCGCCTTCGATCCCGCCGGCGTGGCCAACCCGGGCAAGGTCTTCCCCACCCCTCGGCTGTGCGGGGAGGTCCCCGGCAAGCACCGCGGCGCTCACCGGCTGGTCGAGGCCGGCCTGGCAGATGCCTTCTGATGACGGCGCCGACAGCCCCCGCTGACCTGGACGCGGCCCGCTCGGCCCTCGGGTCGGCCTGCGCGGAGATCGTGGACGCGGCGGGCACCGACACCGTCGACGGCGTCCGCCCGGCGCTCGTCGCGCGCCCGGCCTCGACCGAGGAGGTTGCCGGCGTGCTGCGGGCCGCTGCGGCACATGGCCTCGCCGTCGTCCCTCGCGGACGCGGCACGAAGATGACGTGGGGGCGGCCACCCGAGCGGGCCGACCTGGTCGTCGATCTCTCCCGGCTGTCCGGCGTGGTCGACCACGCGGCGGGCGACCTGATCGTCGAGGTACGGGCCGGGACGCCGCTGGCCGAGGTCCAGGAGGCGGTGGCCCGGGGCGGCCAGCGGCTGAGCCTCGACGACCCGGTGGGGGGCTCCACGGTCGGCGGGGCGCTGGCCACCAACCTCAGCGGCCCCGGCCGGGTCGCCGCCGGAACCGCCCGCGACCTCCTCATCGGCGTCACGCTCGTCCGTGCCGACGGGGTGGTGGCCAAGGCCGGCGGCCGGGTGGTCAAGAACGTCGCGGGCTACGACCTCGGCAAGCTGGTGATCGGCTCGTTCGGCACGCTCGGCATCGTCACCGGGGCGGTCTTCCGGCTGCACCCCCTGCCGGCGGTCCGGCGCTTCGTCAGCGTGCCGGTCGAGAGCCCCGACGACGCCCTCCGGCTGGCCCAGTCGGTCGTGCACGCCCAGGTCGTGCCCGCCGCCGTGGAGGTCGACTGGCCGGCGACCGGGCCGGGCCGGCTCGACGTGCTCCTCGAGGGCACCGATGCCGGCGTCGAGGCCAGGACGACCACCACGCTGCGGCTGCTCGGCGGGGCGGCCGCGGAAAGCCAGGCGGCACCCGACGGATGGAGCCGGTTCCCGTGGCACGGGGCTCCCGACCGCCCGCTCGCGCTCAAGGCCACCTGCGCGCTGTCCGGCATGGCCGGCGTCATCGGCGCCGCCCGCCGCGCCGCCGAGGAGGCGGGGACGACGGTCGCGCTGCGCGGCTCGGCCGGCGCGGGTGTCCTGTACGGCACCGTCCCGCCCGACGCGCCGCCCGCGGCGGCGGCCCGGCTGGTGGACCGGGTGCGCGGCGCGTGCACCGCGGCCGGAGGCTCGCTCGTCGTCCTCGACGGCCCCCCGGCGACGACGGCGGCCCTGGACGCGTGGGGCCCCATCCCCGCGCTCGACCTGATGCGGCGTGTGAAAAACCAGTTCGACCCGGAGCGCCGGCTGGCCCCCGGGCGATTCGTCGGAGGGATCTGATGACCACCACCCAGCCCCCCGGAGGTGTCCGGCCGATCGACCTGGGCCTCCCCGCCGTGGGAGGCGCGTTCGACGCGCACCGGCCGCCGTCGGCGGAGCTGGTCAGCGACTGCGTGCACTGCGGCTTCTGCCTGCCGACCTGCCCCACGTACAACCTCTGGGGCGAGGAGATGGACAGCCCGCGGGGCCGGATCTACCTGATGAAGAGCGGGCTCGAGGGCGAGCCGATGGACGCCCCGATGGTCCAGCACTTCGACGCCTGCCTGGGCTGCATGGCCTGCGTGACGGCGTGCCCGTCCGGCGTGCAGTACGACAAGCTCATCGAGGCGACCCGCGGGCAGGTCGAGCGGAACGGGGACCGCCCGTGGCGGGAGAAGCTGCTCCGGCGGCTGATCTTCGCGCTCTTCCCCTACCGCCGGCGGCTGCGTGCCCTGCGCGGGCCGCTGCGCGCCTACCAGGCCAGCGGCCTGCAGCGGCTGGTCGACCGCACCGGCCTGCTCGAGCGGATCAGCCCGAGGCTTGCGGCGATGGCCTCGCTGGCCCCGCGGCTGACCACCCCCCAGCGGTTGCCGGAACGGGTGTCCGCCGTCGGGGAACGACGGGCCACGGTGGGCCTGCTCACCGGGTGCGTCCAGGGCGAGTTCTTCCCGGGCGTCAATGCGGCCACCGCGCGGGTGCTGGCCGCGGAGGGCTGTGACGTCGTCATCCCGCGGCGCCAGGGGTGCTGCGGCGCGCTGTCGGTGCACAACGGCCGGGAGGACGAGGCCAAGCGGTTCGCCAAGGCCACGGTCGAGGCCTTCGAGGCCGCCGGCGTGCAGACCGTCGTCGTCAACGCCGCCGGCTGCGGGTCGAGCATGAAGGAGTACGCCGACCTCCTCGCGGACGAGCCCGCCTGGGCCGACCGCGCG
>JAODNJ010000551.1 GCA_025465155.1 Frankiales bacterium | reverse complement strand
CCTGGCCTGACCGTGGCGACGATCATGAGCTCCGCGCACGCCGCCCCTCCGCTGACGATCCGGTCCCCGCTGCCCGCCGGCCGGGTCGCGTTCGTCATCGGCACGATCACGCTGCCTCCGGTGCCGGCGCAGCCGGCCCAGGCGATCCAGACCGTCGCGGGGAACCTGTACGCGCAGCAGGGCTACCAGGTGTCCTTCGACATGCACGGGCTGCTCATCGTCGGTCAGAAGCTCTGCGACCCGAGGAAGCCGGCCGACACGCAGAAGGACTGCCTGCCCGCCGACGCCCCGCGCTTCTGACCCCGGGCTCCAGCCCCCGAGGAGGTACCCGCATGACCGCCGCCACCTGGCTGCTCGCCTCCGGGCTGGCCTCTCTCCGCCGGCTGGGTATCGCCCTGGCCGTCGTCGGCATCGGTGTCCTGGGCGTCACCACGTCGGGCGCCACGAGTTCCGTCGGCCCGACGGTCCTCGTCCCCGCCCTCCAGGTGCAGACGGCCCCGGACGGTCCTACCCCGTGACCTCGGGGGCTCAGCCCTCCAGCGCGGCCTGCACGGCCGCAAACTTCGCCTGGGTCTCGGCCAGCTCGGCCGCAGGGTCGGAGTCGGCGACGATGCCGCAGCCGGCGAACAACCGCGCCGCGCACGGGTCCTCGGCGGTCAGCTCGGCACAGCGCAGTGCCAGCCCGAACTCGCCGTCGCCGCGGGCGTCGAGCCAGCCGACCGGGCCGGCATAGCGGCCACGCTGCATGCCCTCGAGCTCTGCGATGACGGCCACCGCCTCGTCCCGGGGCGTTCCGCCGACCGCCGCCGTCGGGTGGACGGCGCCGATGAGCTCGAGAAGCCCCGCGCGGCCGCGGGGGCCGGTGCGGCGCTGCCGGCCGGAGACGTCGGTGGCCAGATGCCGCACGTTGGCCAGCGTCAGCAGCTCCGGGCCGGCGGGCGCCGAGAGCGACGCGCAGTACGGCTGCAGCGCCTGCACCAGCGAGTCGACGGCCAGCCCGTGCTCCGCGCGGTCCTTGGCCGATCCCAGCAGCGCCGCCGCCAGCCGGTCGTCGTCCGCCCCGGCGCCCCTCGGCGCGGTGCCGGCGAGCACCCGCGCGGACAGGTCCCGGCCGGTGCGGCGGAGCAGCAGCTCGGGGGTGGCCCCGAGCAGCCCGTCGACGGCGAAGGTCCAGCAGTCCGGGAATCGTGCGGCCAGGCGCCGCAGCAGCCGGCGCGGCTCCAGGGGCACGTCGGAGGCGACGAGCAGGTCGCGCGCCAGGACGACCTTGGCCAGCTCGCCCGCGCGGATCCTCCGGACGGCGGTGGCGACGGCGGAGCACCAGCTGACCGGGTCGAGGGCGCCGTCGGCGTAGCGGAGGCGGGGCGCAGGCGTCTCGACCGGCGCCTCCGCGGCCGCCCGCGGTGCTCGCGACCGGTCGCCGTCGCCGACCGTGGTCGCCCAGGCGACGCCGTCCCGGCGCCCCGCCACGACCTCCGGGACGACGAAGACGGAGGTCTCCCGCGCCGGATCGAAGGCGATGCTGGCGAAGAGCACCGGCCCGGACCCCGGGACGGCGAGCTCGTCGTCGATGTCGGCCGCGGCGGTGAAGGCGGCCCACCATTCGGCCGCCTCGGCCAGCGCACCGGGTCCCGAGACCTCGAGTCGCGCGGCCTCGCCCCACCCCACGAGCCCCTCACCGCGGCGGACCCAGGAGAGCGCCGCGTCGTCCGGCAGCAGGCCGAGCAGCTCGGGGACGTCGTCCAGCCGGACCGTGGTGACCGTGCGCGCGGCGGCCTCCGGGGAGGTCAGGGCGGCCGCGGTCACGGCACCAGCCTAGGAGCCCCGGTACCGTCGCCGCCGTGGGAGACCGGCGAGACCCTGCTCATACCGACGGCCTGCGGGCGGGGCTGGACAAGCGGCCGGCCGACGTGGCGGCCATGTTCGACCGGGTCGCCCGCCGCTACGACGTCACCAACACCGTGCTCTCCGGTGGTCTGGACGCCGGCTGGCGGCGCGCCACCCGCGAGGCCCTGGGCGCTCGGCCGGGGCAGACCGTGCTGGACGTCGCCGCGGGGACGGCTGTGTCGACGGTGGAGCTCGCCGCCGGTGGCGTGACGGCCATCGCCTGCGACTTCTCCCTCGGCATGCTCCGTGCCGGCGCCTCGCGGCCGGTCCCGAAGGTGGCCGGCGACGCGATGGCACTGCCGCTGGCCGGCGAGAGCGTCGACGGCGTCGTCATCTCCTTCGGGCTGCGCAACGTCGCCGATCCGGACGCCGCCCTGCGGGAGTTCCTCCGGGTCACCAGGCCCGGCGGAACGGTCGTCGTCTGCGAGTTCTCCAGCCCGACCTGGACGCCGTTCCGCACGGTCTACAGCGAGTACCTGATGCGCGCGCTGCCCCGGATCGCCCGCACGGTGAGCAGCAACCCCGAGGCCTACGTCTATCTCGCCGAGTCCATCCGCGCGTGGCCCGACCAGCCGGCCCTGGCCGGGCGGCTCCAGGAGGCCGGCTGGGCCGACGTGGGCTGGCGGAACCTCACCGGCGGAATCGTCGCGCTGCACCGCGGCCGCAAGCCCTGAGGCCTTTCGGGCAGTGACGGCGACATCGGGGGCGACCTGCATCGGATCGGCAGAAGACCCCACGCCCGGGTCCGTCGGTTCGTCGTCCACCTGGACGGCAGCGCCCTTCTAGAGCTCCAGGGCTCGGGCCAGGGGGACGCCCGGCCGGTAGGCGAGGTGGCGGTAGGAGGGCGCATCGAGGACGGCGAGGTGGGCCCGCGCCCCGACGTCGAGATGGCCGATGTCCGACCGCCGCAGCGCCGCCGCGCCGCCGGCCGTGGCCGCCCGGACCGCCTCGGCCGACGTCATCCCCATCTCGCGTACCGCGAGCGCCACGCAGAACGGCATCGACGAGGTGAAGCAGCTCCCGGGATTGCAGTCCGTGGCCAGCGCCACCGTGACCCCGGCGTCCAGCAGCCGTCGGGCATCGGGGTAGGGGGAGCGGGTCGAGAACTCGACGCCGGGGAGCAGCGTGGCCACGGTGCTCCCGTCCGCCAGCGCGTCGACGTCGGCGTCGGTCAGGTGTGAGCAGTGGTCCGCGCTCGCCGCGCCGAGCTCGA
>JAODNJ010000529.1 GCA_025465155.1 Frankiales bacterium | reverse complement strand
GCCTTGTCGGCGGCCGAGACGTAGTTGATCCCGACCGCCTCCCCGAGGCCGCCGACGACGGTCTTGGACAGCTCCCGGATGCAGCCGTCGGAGTCGAGGGTGTACTTGACCTCCTCCTCGCCGACGGTCGACGTGTCGACACAGACGAAGCTCTGGTCCGCCCGGACGAAGGAGAGCGCATGCTCGAGGACCGCCGGGTCGAAGACGACGTCGCCGTTGAGCCACAGCACGCCTCCCTCGCGGGAGCACGACAGCGCCCGGAGCAGGCTCTTCGAGGTGTTCGTGTTCGCGAAGTCGGGGTTGTACACGAACCTGACGTCGGACGAGTGCCGCATGACCTGCTTGGCGCGGTAACCGACGACGACGGTGACGTCGACGTCGGCGCCGAGCGCCTCGCGCAGAGCGTCGATCTGGCGGCGCTGGATGGTCCGGCCGTCGCGGAGCAGGGTCAGCGGCTTGGGCAGCTTGCGGCCCAGCCGGGTACCCATCCCGGCGGCCAGGATGACCACCTGCACGGGGGCGTGCAGGTAGCGGGGCGCCGCGGTGCGGGCCAGATCTCGCGGGGCTCTCTTCAGGGCTCGGTCAGTGGTCCGCACGGTCATCCCCTTTCTGGATCGGTCGGCCCGGCAGTGGATCCGCCGGGCGGGAAGAGCAGGTCGAGGACCCGCTCCGTGGCATGGCCGTCCTCCAGCGAGCAGAACGTCTGCCGGAAAAGGGCGTATCGATGCGCGTACTCGGCCGAGATGGCCTCGACGTCGGCGATCGAGTCGATCAGTTCCTTGCTGGTGGCGATCAACGGGCCCGGTGCGACCTCCTCGAGGTCGAAGTAGAACCCGCGCAGGCCGTCACGGTAGTGGTCGAGGTCGTAGGTGAAGAAAAGCATCGGGCGGCCTGTGATGGCGAAGTCGAACATCGCCGACGAGTAGTCGGTGACCAGCAGGTCGGCTGCCAGGTACAGACCCGCGGTGTCGACGACGTCGGTGACGTCGCGAACCGGCAGGTCCGGCGGGAACTCCGGCCGGTCGGTGACGATGCTGTGCAGCCGGACCAGGAGCACGTGGTCGGCGCCCAGCCGGTCGGCGAAGCCGGCCAGGTCGATCGGCAGCTCGAAGTCCCGCGCGCCCATGTGGTCGAACACCAGGTCGTCGCGCCAGGTGGGGGCGTAGAGGACCGCCGTCGTCCCGTCCGGGATGCCCAGCCGGGCACGCATGCGGGCGCGGATCTCCTCGCGGTGGGGGCCGCTCAGCTCGTCGTTGCGCGGATATCCCGTCTCGTGGATCGGCCCCTGGTAGCGGAAGGCGTGCCTCAGCCGCTCGGTGCTGGCCGGGTTGGGCGAGAGCAGGTGGTCCCAGCGGGCGACGTCGCGGTCGGGGCCGTCGAGCCAGCCCGGGCGCTCGACCACGACGTCGTGGTGGATGCGCTTGAGCGGCGTCCCGTGCCAGGACTGCAGGTACGTCGTCCCCGGGCGCTTGGTCCACTCCATGGAGATGCAGTCGTTGGCGACGACGACGTCGGCGGATTCGAGCGCGGCGCGGGCCTCGCGGCCGGGGTAGCGCACGGTGGCCACGCCGGGCGGGAACGTGCCCTCCGTGCGCTCGTTGCACAGCCAGGTGGTCGTGGCCTCGACGCCGCGGGCCAGCGCCCCTTCGTAGACGGCGCGGGGGTTGTCGGCGTAGAGCCCTCGGAAGCAGGAGTAGACGACCCTCACCGGATGGCCCGCGCCCCCACGCGGGCCGGAGGGTCGCCGGGACAGCCGTGGTGCACGGATCTCGGCATGGCAACCTTCCTTCCGGGGTCGGGCGGGTCGAGCGGTGCTCGTCGTCCGCCGCGTCGTTCAGGGCGCGACGGCGGAGACAGTCAGTACAGGGCTGCGGCGGCCCACGCGCAATGGGACCGCCAACGGGTTGCGGGTCGTGATGACTCCGCAACGTCTGACAGGAGCGGGAGGTTTCACGCCGGCTCCCGGCGTGCCGTCCCGTTCCGATCACACTCGCCGGCTGTTCGTCGAGGTTACCGGCGAGTGGCAGTCGTCGGCCGGGTGACCGTGGGGCGGGTGAGGTGGCCACAGAGCGTGTCGCCGAGGACACGCCGCACTCGGGGTCACGGATCGGTCACGGCCTGTTTGTATGGCGGCAACCGAATCGGGCTCCGCGTGCGGGGCCGCTTCCCCCGAGACGGGCAGGTGCATGGACACGCTGGACGACGTCGCGACGGACCTCCTCGAGGCTCCCGTCGCCCGCCGGAGGCATCGCCGTCAGAGCGGTGCGCGGCACCGGCGTCCCACCATGCTGCTCGGCGCGCTCGTGGCCGGGGGAGTGGCGGCGGGGGTGCTCGGTGCGCACGGACTGCCCAGCGCGCTGGCCCAGCCGACCTCCGTGGCCGCGGCGCAGAAGGCGCTCCTGACGACCGACGGCACCGGCGACGTGGGGATGCCGCAGGCGTCGATCACCGTGGCCGAGGCTCAGGCGCGGCTCCAGGAGGTCGCGGCGTCGCGGGCGGCGCGGGCGCAGGCCGACCAGGCGGCTCGCGAGGCGGCCCGGCCGAAGGCGGCCATGCCGGTCCACGGAGCGCAGCTGACCACCTGCTTCTGCATGCGGTGGGGAACGTTCCACTACGGCATCGACCTGGCCGCGCCGATGTACACGCCCGAGTATGCGGCGGAGGACGGCGTGGTCCTGCGAGCCGGGCCGGCGACCGGCTTCGGGTTGGCGGTCTACATCCTGCACGCCGACGGTTACGTCACGGTCTACGGCCACATGGACTCGATCACCGTGGATGTCGGGCAGTACGTGCAGGCCGGGCAGACGATCGCGCTGCTGGGGATGCGCGGGCAGTCGACCGGGCCGCATCTGCACTTCGAGGTCCATCAGGGCGGGGAGTACGGGACGCCGATCGACCCGATCCCATGGCTGCACGCGCGGGGAGTCACGGTCTGAGCAGGGAGGCAATTTCCGGCGTCGGGCCAACCCCGCAGAACAGTGGCCGAGCGAATGCGCCGAAAGAATTTCCTCTGCCGTTCCCTTTTCGGAATTGCTCGGCGGTACACGACGTAACCGGTTATGCGGTGCCCCGCGCAGGTCTAGGTTTCGCCGCCATCGCCCTCCGGGAGTGAGGGCGCCGGCAGAGGGGGACAGTCATGCGAAGTTCGCTGCTCCGGAGTGCCGCGGTGATGGTGACGGCGGGGGTCATGGTCGCGCTCGGGACGTCGTCGGCCCTGGCGGACACGAAGGAGGGCCAGCACGTCGTCGACGTCGTCGGGGACGGGAGCTCGGTCCACCTCGACCGCACGTCGGTGGAAGCCGGCTCCCTCACGTTCAAGGTGTCATCGACCGCACTCCAGGCCGCCGGGGGCAGCACGATCACGATGTTCCGGCTCAAGCCGGACAAGACCCTGACGGACGTGGCGAAGGGGTATCAGGAGGAGTTCTCGCCGGTGACGGGTGCCCAGGGGACGCGGGACCTGAAAGCTGCCGCCACCTTCTACGGCCTCGCCGATGTGGCGAGCGGCGTTCCGATGGCGGTGACCGAGACGCTCCGGCCGGGTACGTACTACCTGGCCGACTCCGGCACGCCACCCGCGAGCGGCGTGCCGTCGCTCACGACCCTGACCGTCCGGGGCGATGGGTCGCAGGCCGGCGGGGACAGTGACCGCAGTAGCCGGCTGACGGTCACGGCCACGAGGGCCGACCGGTTCGTCGCGCCGAAGACGTGGCCGCATGAGGGCACGCTCACGTTCGAGAATGTTTCCGACACGCTGCACTTCATGGCCATCCAGCCGGTGCAGCCAGGGACCAAGGACGAGGACGTCCAGGCGTATCTCGACTCCGGCGCGCAGACGCCCCCGCCCTTCACGGTCCTGGACCGCCCGTCGGGTGGCGTCGACGTCGTCTCGCCCGACGTGAGCCTGCGGTTCACGTACGACCTGCCGGCCGGCACGTACGTTCTGCTGTGCTTCGTCGCCGATGAGACGACCGGCATGCCACACGCGGTCATGGGCATGCACAAGGTGGTGGTGCTGGACTGAGCCGCCGTTCGCGGGGCCACCGCCTCCGGGGCGGTGCCCCCCGCGAACGCGTGCTTCGATCAGGGCCGTGAGCAGGGCCACCGAGGACTCGAACCGGCGGCTGCTGCGTACCAGGGACGCGATGGACCGCGGCTATGCCCAGCCGCTCGACGTCCCTACCTTGGCGCGGATCGCCTGCGTCTCGCAGGCGCACTTCATCCGGACGTTCCGTTCGACGTTCGGGGAGACGCCGAACCGCTATCTCCAGCGGCGGCGGGTCGAGCGGGCGATGTTCCTGCTGAGGTCGTCCGACCGGTCGGTGACCGACATCTGCATGGACGTCGGGTTCTCGTCGCTGGG
>JAODNJ010000525.1 GCA_025465155.1 Frankiales bacterium | reverse complement strand
CGACTCAGATGTCGTAGTACATCGCGAACTCGTGCGGGTGCGGGCGGAGCCGGATCGGGTCGATCTCGTTCTCCCGCTTGTACTCGATCCACGTCTCGATCAGGTCGGGGGTGAAGACCCCGCCGTCGATCAGGTACTCGTGGTCGACCTCGAGGCGGTCCAGCACGGCGTCCAGCGACGCCGGGACCTTGTCGATGCCCAGGGCCTCCTCGGGCGGCAGCTCGTAGAGGTCCTTGTCGACCGGCGCCGGCGGCTCGATCTTGTTCGTGATGCCGTCGAGGCCGGCCATCAGCATCGCCGAGAAGGCGAGGTAGGGGTTGGCCGACGGGTCCGGCACGCGGAACTCGATGCGCTTGGCCTTGGGGTTGTCGCCAGAAATCGGGATGCGGCAGCAGGCCGAGCGGTTGCGGGCGGAGTACACGAGGTTGATCGGGGCCTCGTAGCCGGGCACCAGACGGTGGTAGCTGTTCACCGTCGGGTTGGTGAAGGCCAGCAGCGACGGCGCATGGGCCAGGAGGCCGCCGATGTAGTGGCGGGCGGTGTCCGACAGGCCCGCGTAGCCGGTCTCGGCGTGGAAGAGCGGGTCGCCGTCCTTCCAGAGGCTCTGGTGGCAGTGCATGCCGGAGCCGTTGTCCCCGAACAGTGGCTTGGGCATGAAGGTCGCCGTCTTGCCCGCCGCCCAGGCGGTGTTCTTGATGACGTACTTGAACAGCATCAGGCTGTCGGCGGCCCGGAGCAGCGTGTCGAACTTGTAGTTGATCTCGGCCTGTCCGGCGGTGCCCACCTCGTGGTGGCCGCGCTCCAGCTCCAGCCCGACACCGGTCAGGTTCGTCATCATCGTCGCGCGCAGATCGCTGTAGTGGTCGTAGGGCTCCACCGGGAAGTAGCCGCCCTTGGCGCGGGTCTTGTACCCGAGGTTCGGGCCCACGCCGTTCTCGCCGGTCGGGGAGCCGCTGTTCCAGACGCCCTCGACCGAGTCGATGTGGTAATAACCCTCGTTGATGCCGGTGTCGTGGCGGACCGAGTCGAAGATGTAGAACTCCGCCTCGGGGCCGAAGTAGGCGGTGTCGGCGATGCCGCTGCTCGCCAGGTAGGCCTCGGCCTTCTTCGCGACGTTGCGCGGGTCGCGGCTGTAGGCCTCACGCGTGATCGGGTCGTGGATGAAGAAGTTGATGTTCAGCGTCTTTCGCGCGCGGAACGGGTCGACGTAGGCGCTGCTGGCATCGGGCAGCAGGAGCATGTCCGACTCGTTGATCGCCTGGAAGCCGCGGATCGAGGACCCGTCGAAGCCCAGGCCCTCGGAGAACGTGTCCTCGCCGAAGGTCGGTGCCGGGATGGTGAAGTGCTGCATGACGCCGGGCAGATCGCAGAAGCGCACGTCGACGTACTCGACGTCGTTGTCGCGGATGTAGGCGGCGACCTCGTCGGGACTGGTGAACATCGATCCTCCGGGTGTGACTGCTGGTCGGACGGCACGTTACGAGCGGAGGGTTGCCCGCCCGTGTCCCGAGTGTTTCCGCGCCGTAACACAGGGCCTCCGGCGTGTCGTCCGGAGCTCTTCCTCGCTCGTTGGGGCCTTCCGGGCGAGGTCCTACGCTGTCGGACATGGTCGGGGACGCGCAGCCACCCTCTCAGGGCCGCCTTCGCGGCGCCTCTCTGGGGTTGCCCTCGACCGGCCGGGGTTCGCTCGCCACGTTCAGCGCCCGGGTCGGCGCCTACCTCCTCGACTCCGTCGCCGCCGTCTTCATCGCCGGGCTGTTCACCGCTCCGCCCCTGCCCCAGGCATGGAGCCTGCTGTCCTTCGCGATCATCACCGTCGTCACGCTGGTGCTCTTCGGTCAGACGCCGGGGATGCGGCTGGTCGGGCTACGTCTGGCACACGCTCGAGAGGGTCAGCGGCTGGCGGTCTGGCGGGCGGTCGTGCGGACGGCCCTGCTGATCCTGCTCGTGCCGGCGCTGATCGTCGACGCCGACGGCCGCGGGCTACACGACCGGCTCACCGATACCGCCGTCGTCCGGGACCGCTGACCGCTACCTCCGGCGGACCTGCCGCTGGCTCACCGACATCTGCCTGCCACCGGGCAGCGGGCCGCCGGGAACCGGCATCTTCTGGCCTCCGAGCGCCGCCATCCGCCGACCCAGCGAGTTGACCTCGGCAGCCGACAGATTCCGCGGCAGCTTCGTGACGTGCGAGCTGAGCTTGCGCAACGGCACCTGGCCCTCGTCGTCACCGACGACGATGTCGTAGATCGGGGTGTCGCCGACGACGCGGGCGACCTTCCGCTTCTCGGTGGCCAGCAGGTTGCGCACCCGGCTGGGCGAGCCCTCGGCGACGAGGACGATCCCGGGACGGCCGAGCACCCGGTGGACGATGTCGAGCTGCGGGGTGCCCGCGACGCCGGAGGTCACCCGCCAGTCGCCGCGCATGCCCTCGAGCACCCAGGACGCGGCGCCGGGCTGGCCCTCCACCTGGCGGTAGGCCGAGCCCTGCGCGCGGCGTCCGAAGATCACGAGGGCGGCGAGCAACCCGAGCAGGACGGCGAACGGGATGAAGACGAACGGGGAGCCGAGCACGATCCCGATGACCTCGACGACTGCGGCGACCGCCACGAAGGTG
The DNA here is from genome assembly GCA_025465155.1 of Frankiales bacterium. Taxonomy (GTDB): domain Bacteria; phylum Actinomycetota; class Actinomycetes; order Mycobacteriales; family Geodermatophilaceae; genus Geodermatophilus. The sequence continues at coordinate 14,686 of JAODNJ010000525.1, read as the reverse complement.
ATCAGCAGCACCCAGGGGAGCTTCGGGTCGTTCTGGCTCGTGAGCTTGTAGGCCTGGCCGACCATGCGGACCTGATCACGGACCTTGGTCAGCCGGCCGACCTTGGGCTGGCCCTTCTTGTCGAGCTTGGCCGCGCTCGAGCCCTTGCCACCGGGGGAGTTCCTGCCCCGCCCGCTGCCGGCCGGGCCGCGGCCTGCCTTGCCGCCCGGTGCGGAGGTGTCTGAGGGCTTGCTGCGTGCCATGACCCCAGGATAGGGGCGTGTCGACCCGGGGCCGCCACGGCTGGCGGGTCGCGCCGCGGGTCAGGCCGGTTGGCTCAGCCCGCGGGCCTGCACGGCCTGCTGGTAGAGCCGCCCCGCGCGGTACGAGCTGCGCACCAGCGGGCCGGCCAGCACCCCGGGGAAGCCGATCCGCTGGGCCTCGGCCTGGAAACCGACGAACTCCTCCGGCTTCACCCAGCGCACCACGGGGTGGTGGCGCGGCGAGGGCCGCAGGTACTGGGTGATGGTCAGCAGGTCGCAGCCGGCGTCGTGCAGGGCCTGCATCGTCTCGACGACCTCGTGCGGCTCCTCACCCATGCCGAGGATGAGGTTGGACTTGGTCACCAGGCCGGCCTCGCGAGCGGCGCTGAGCACCGAGAGGGACCGCTCGAACCGGAAGCCGGGGCGGATCCGCTTGAAGATCCGGGGCACCGTCTCGACGTTGTGGGCCAGCACCTCCGGTCGTGAGGAGAACACCTCGGCGAGCTGGTCGGGTTGGGCGTTGAAGTCAGGGATCAGCAGCTCGACGCCGCAGCCCGGGACGGCGGCGTGGATCTGCCGGACCGTCTCGGCGTAGAGCCACGCGCCGCCGTCGGGGAGATCGTCGCGCGCGACACCGGTGACGGTGGCGTAGCGCAGGCCCATCGTGGCCACGCTCTCCGCGACCCGGCGCGGCTCGTCGGCGTCGAAGGCGGCCGGCTTGCCGGTGTCGATCTGGCAGAAGTCACAGCGTCGGGTGCACTGGTCGCCACCGATGAGAAAGGTGGCCTCCCGGTCTTCCCAGCACTCGTAGATGTTGGGGCAGCCGGCCTCTTCGCAGACCGTGTGGAGCCCTTCTCGGCGGACCAGCGACTTGAGCTCGGTGTACTCCGGACCCGTCTTGAGCCGGGTCTTGATCCAGTCGGGCTTGCGCTCGATCGGGACCTGGCTGTTGCGGACCTCGAGACGCAGGAGTTTGCGGCCGGCCGGCTCGATGCCGGACCCCACGGAAGCAGTCGACTCGGCCGTCTCGCTCATGATCTCCACGGTACTCCCGGGCCTCGTCGACCCCGGAGACGCGAAGGCCCACCCGGTACCCGACCGGGTGGGCCTTCCTCGCATGTAGGAGCAGGTCAGGCCGGGTTCTCCGGCTCCTGCCCGCGGTCGGCCAGGGGCGTTCCTGCGGGGCCGGTGGGCGCGTCGACGTCGTTGGTCGCGTCCGACTCCGGCGGGACGCCCTCGGTGCCCTCCTTCACTCCGCCCGGAGGCTCGTTGATCGAGGCACTGACGGCGTCGGCCCCCCCGCTGGTCGCGGCGTCCGGGGTGTTGCCCTTGGCCGCCCGGTCCTCGGGAGAGGCCATCTGTGGTGGCTGCATGCCCAGGTCGGTGTCGGGGGGCGTGGCGTCGCCGGGACTGGTCTGCGCAGCGGAGACGGTCTTGCCGCCGTTGCCGGGTGAACTGGGCACGGGGTCCTCTCGGTAGCTCGGAACGGGTCCGTCGCCGGTGCTGGTGGGCCAGAGGTCGGCGTTGCCCTTCCTGCGGCGCAAGAGGGCGAAGACGACACCACCGGCCGCGACCGCGAGGGCCAGCAGCCACGGCCACCGCCGCGGCTCCTTCTCGACTCCCGGGCTCCGCTTCGCGGCGGTCGTGGCGGCCTTGTTCCTGGCCTCCCTGGTGGCGGCGGCCAGCTCGTTGCGGCGGGCTTCCAGCTCGCTCAGCGCCGTGCCGACACTCGCGGCGACCGTCCCGCGGGCGCTCTCCAGCATCGGAGTCACCGCCTGGCGGGCGGCCTCGAGGCGGGGGACGACGTCGTCGGCGAGCGCCTTCTGCGCCGCCTTCTGGGCCGCCTTGTGGGCCGCCTTGTGGGCCGCCTTGTGGGCCGCCTCCACCCGTGGCGCCAGGTCTGCGGCCGCCTTGGCGGCCGCGGCCTGGGCGGCGGTGACGGCGCTGGTGACCTTCGGGGCGGCTGCCTCGTAGGCGGCCTCCACCCGTGGGCCCACGGTGTCACGCGCGGTGGCAACGGCCGGGGCGGCCGCGGCGACGGCGGCGGCGACCCTGGGCGCCACCTTGACGGCCACCGTCCCCTCGACGGCCTTCTGCGCCGCCTGCAGGGCCGGGCCGGCGGCTTTCTGGGCCGCCTCCACGCGGGGGGCAAGCTCCTCCGCGACCGCGCGACCGGCCTCGGTGACCGCCGTCCCGAGGTGGCTGAAGCCCTCCTGCAACTCGGCACCGATGACCTGGCCTCGCGTCTTCCTGCGGAACACGGCACGCACCTCCGAAATGATCGTCTCGTGGTCATCCTGCCCGGTCCCGGCGGCTGGCACACCCCGAGCAGTTCGTCCGACGGGCGGTCCGGCTCCGGCTCGCCGCGCCCTTCCGCCTCGCGCCTGCCGTCGGTACCGGGCTCGGGGAGGCACACGGACGCCTCCCCGACGATGACGCCGGGCGCGCGGCCCCGGCCGTCCGGGGTTTCTCACCGGGAGAAGGCGGCAGGAGACTCCTCGGGGAAGCCCGTCACAGCTCTCCGAGGCGGAGCCGTCGCGCAGCAGGCTCACCGGGTTCGGGGGCCCCGGGGCTCGCCACGGTCGATCGTCACCCGGTGAGGCCCTCACGGTGGAGCTCCCACTGCGGCCTCCTGCGGGGGCGCGCCCACGGGCGACCCGGGGGTGGACAGGCGGCGACCCCGGGAAGCGCGTCCAGACCTGTCTGGTTAGCGTCGGCTCTCGTGCAGCTGCGGATATTCACCGAGCCCCAGATGGGCGCGACGTACGACGATCTCCTCGCCGTCGCGCGGCGGACCGAGGAGACCGGTTTCGACGCCTTCTTCCGGTCCGACCACTACCTGACCATGGGCGGGAACGGCCTTCCCGGCCCCACCGACGCATGGGTGACCCTGGGCGCGCTGGCGCGCGAGACCTCGCGGATCCGGTTGGGCACGCTCGTGACGTCGGCCACCTTCCGGCTGCCGGGACCGCTGGCCATCTCGGTGGCCCAGGTCGACCGGATGAGTGGCGGCCGGGTGGAGCTCGGCATCGGGGCCGGCTGGTTCGAGGCCGAGCACCGCGCCTACGGCGTCCCGTTCCCGGAGACGCGTGAGCGGTTCGAACGGCTCGAGGAGCAGGTGGCGATCATCAGCGGGCTCTGGCGGACGCCGGTGGGGGAGACCTTCGACTTCGACGGCGCCCACTACCAGCTGTCCGGCTCCCCGGCGCTGCCCAAGCCGGCGCAGGACGGGGGGGTGCCCATCCTCATCGGTGGGCACGGCGCGAAGCGGACGCCCCGGCTGGCCGCCCGCTACGCCGCGGAGTTCAACGTGCCGTTCGCGTCGGCGGACGACAACGCCCGACTGTTCGCCGGGGTGCGTGGAGCCTGCGAGGAGGCCGGTCGCGACCCGGCGTCGCTGGTCTACAGCTCTGCGGTGACCGTCTGCGTCGGCAGGGACGACGCCGAGGTCGCACGGCGGGCCGCCGCGATCGGCCGGACGCCGGGGGAGTGGCGCCCGTCGGACGTCGCCGGAACCCCGGCCCAGGTCGTGGCGACTCTCGGCCGCTACGCCGAGGCCGGTGCCGAGCGGGCCTACCTGCAGGTGCTGGACCTGGCCGACCTCGACCACCTCGACCTGATCGCCGCCGAGGTGGCGCCCCAGCTGGCCTGAGCCCCACCCCTGACCGGGCAGAAAGGGCCATTTCTGCCCGGTCAGGGGTGGGCGTCGGCGCGCCGGCGTCCAGGACGGGTCGCGCCCGGCCAGGCAGCCGGCCGCTTCGCGCCGACGGCGGTCGTCGGAACGTTGCGCGGGTGGCCGGGATCGGCACGCCTGACGATCATCGGGGTGAACCCTGACGGTCGAGTGGAGGTCGAGCGGCTGGGCCGCCACGCCGGCGACCTCCGTCGGCTCGCCGGCGACACAGGGCCCGCGGCGGGGCGGGGGTAAGATCGCACGCGTGGCCGGGCGTCTCCTTCTTCTCCCGCCGTGCTGACCTGACCAGCAGTCAGCACGGCGACCCCTCCTGTGTGAGGGGTTTTTTCATGTCCGACGCCGGCCCGAGCATCCAGGAGCACGAACGATGAGCCAGACGGCCAGCCAGCGGGGCACCGACCCGAGCGGGGACGTGCCCCCCCACCGCTACACGCCCGCGCTGGCCCAGCAGATCGAGCTCGCCTGGGAGGACCGGTGGGAGGCCGAGGGCACCTTCCACACCCCGAACCCCACCGGCCCGCTGTCCGGAGGGTTCGAGAAGGTCGCCGGCCGCCCGAAGTTCTTCCTGATGGACATGTTTCCGTACCCCTCCGGGCAGGGCCTGCACGTCGGCCACCCGCTGGGCTACCTGGGCACCGACGTCACCAGCCGGTTCCGCCGGATGGACGGCGACAACGTGCTGCACCCCATGGGCTTCGACGCCTTCGGCCTGCCCGCCGAGCAGTACGCCGTCCAGACCGGCCAGCACCCGCGGATCACCACCGAGGCGAACATCGCCGCGATCAAGGCACAGCTGCGCCGGCTGGGGGTCGACCACGACGAGCGCCGGACCTTCGCCACGATCGACCCGGACTACTACAAGTGGACCCAGTGGATCTTCCTGAAGATCTTCGGTGCCTGGTTCGACGAGGAGGCGGACAAGGCCCGCCCGATCGAGGAGCTGGTCGCCGAGCTGGACGCCGGCACCCGGAAGCCCGGGGCCGGCACCAACCCGTTCGGCCGGCCGTGGGCCGAGCTGTCGGACGTCGAGCAGCGGCAGGTCGTCGACGCCCACCGCCTGGCCTACCTGCACCAGGCCCCGGTGAACTGGGCCCCTGGCCTGGGCACCGTGCTGTCCAACGAGGAAGTCACCCCTGACGGGCGCTCCGAGCGGGGCAACTTCCCCGTGTTCCGGCGCCCGCTCACCCAGTGGATGATGCGGATCACCTCCTACGCCGACCGGCTGCTGGCCGACCTCGACCGGCTGGACTGGCCGGAGTCGCTGAAGCTGATGCAGCGCAACTGGATCGGCCGTTCCACCGGTGCCCGGATCGGGTTCTCTGTCGGCGACGAGATCGTCGAGGTCTTCACGACCCGCCCGGACACCCTGTTCGGGGCCACCTACCTGGTGCTGGCGCCCGAGCACCCACTGGTCGGCCCGCTGACCGCCGAGGCGTGGCCCGAGGGCGTGGACCCGCGGTGGACAGGTGGCGCCGCGACCCCGGCCGAGGCCGTGGCCGCCTACCAGCGTCAGGCCTCACGCCGCTCGGATCTGGAGCGCCAGACCGAGGGCCGCGACAAGACCGGCGTCTGGCTGGGGACGACGGCGGTCAACCCGGTCAACGGCCGCGAGCTGCCGGTCTTCGTCGCCGACTACGTCCTGACCGGCTACGGCACCGGCGCGATCATGGCGGTGCCCGGCGAGGACGCCCGTGACTGGGAGTTCGCGGAGGCCTTCGGGCTGCCCGTCGTCCGCACGGTGCAGCCGCCGGCCGACTGGGACGGCGGGGCGTTCACCGGCGTCGGCCCGATGATCAACTCCTCGAACGACGAGATCTCGCTGAACGGGCTGGAGAAGCCCGAGGCGATCACGCGGACCACGGAGTGGCTCGTGGCCCGCGGCCACGGCGAGGCGACGGTGACGTTCAAACTGCGCGACTGGCTGTTCAGCCGGCAGCGCTACTGGGGTGAGCCGTTCCCGGTCGTCTACGACGAGGACGGCCTGCCGCGGGCGGTTCCGGAGTCGATGCTGCCGGTGCTGCTGCCCGAGGTCGACGACTACTCGCCGAAGACCTTCGCCGATGACGACGCCGACTCCGCACCGGAACCGCCGCTGTCGCGTGCCACGGAGTGGACGACGGTGGAGCTGGACCTCGGCGACGGGCCCAGGAAGTACCGGCGCGAGACCAACACGATGCCCAACTGGGCCGGGTCGTGCTGGTACTACCTGCGCTACCTCGACCCGAGTGACGACCAGCGGATGGTCGACCCCGAGCTGGAGCGCTACTGGCTGGGTCCGCGCGGCGAGGGTGACGTCGGCGGGGTGGACCTCTACGTCGGCGGCGTCGAGCACGCGGTCCTGCACCTGCTGTACGCCCGGTTCTGGCACAAGGTGCTGCACGACCTGGGCTACGTCACCAGCGAGGAACCGTTCCGGCGGCTGGTCAACCAGGGCTACATCTCCGCCCACGCCTACACCGATGAGCGTGGCTTCTACGTGCCGGCCGCCGAGGTGGAGGAGAGGGACGGCCAGTTCTTCTACGAGGGCAGCCCGGTCACCCGCGAGTACGGGAAGATCGGCAAGAGCCTGAAGAACATGGTGACGCCGGACGAGATCATCGAGGCGTACGGCGCGGACACGTTCCGGGTCTACGAGATGTCGACCGGCCCGCTCGAGCAGTCACGGCCGTGGGAGACGCGCGCCGTCGTCGGGTCGCAGCGGCTGTTGCAGCGCATCTGGCGCGTCGTCGTCGACGAGGAGACCGGCGCCGTCCGTGCCGCCGACGTCGGGCCGGCCGAGGCCACGCTGCGCGCGTTGCACCGGACGATCGTGGGCGTCCGCGACGGCCTGGACAGCCTCCGGTTCAACATCGCGATCGCGCGCATCACCGAGCTGACCAACCACCTGACCCAGGCCTACGGCGCGGACCAGCCGGTCCCGCGCTCGGTGGTGGAGCCCCTGGTGCTGATGCTGGCGCCGCTGGCCCCGCACATCGCGGAGGAGATGTGGGCCCGGCTGGGGCACGACCAGTCGCTGGCCTGGCACGACTTCCCGGTGGCCGACGCGCGCTGGCTGGTCGAGGACACGGTGCAGGTGGCCGTGCAGGTCAACGGCAAGGTCCGGTCGCAGATCACGGTGCCTGCGGACGCCGACGCGGCGGCGCTCGAGGCCGCGGCGCGGGCCGACGAGAAGGTGGCGGGCTACCTGGACGGCGCGACCGTGCGCCGCGTCGTCGCCGTCCCCGGCCGGCTGGTGAACTTCGTCCTCGGCTGAGGGAGGACGCCCTCCCCGACCCCGTCGCAGGCTCGGGGCACACCCGGAGGGGCCGCTGGGCGTCAGGCGATCGTGACGGGTTCGAACGCCAGGACGCTGCGGAGGGCGTCCTCGACCGGGTCGGTCGCCTCCGCGACCGTCAGATCGCGGTCCAGCTCGGCGGAGAGGGAAGTGACGCCGGCGTCGGGGATGCCGCACGGCACGATGGCGCCGAAGGCGGTCAGGTCGGGGTCGCAGTTCAGCGCGAAGCCGTGCATCGTGACCCCGCGGGCCACCCGGATCCCGATGGCGGCGATCTTCCGCTCGGGGCGGAACCGGCTCCCGGCCCCGGGGACGTCGGCAGCGATCCACGCGCCGCTGCGGCCCTCGACCCGGCCGGCCGCGACGCCGAAACCGGCGCAGACCTCGATCATCGCCTGCTCGAGCCGCCGGACGTAGGCGACGACGTCGATGGGGTCGGGCAGCGCGAGGATCGGGTAGCCGACCAGCTGGCCGGGGCCGTGCCAGGTGATCTTGCCGCCGCGGTCGACGTCGATGACCGGCGTCCCGTCGGCGGGCCGCTCGTGGGGTTCGGTCCGCTTGCCCGCCGTGTACACCGGCGGGTGCTCCAGCAGCAGGACGGTGTCGGGGATCTCGCCGGCCACCCGCTGCGCGTGCAGCTCGCGCTGTCGGGCCCAGGCGTCCTCGTAGTCGACCAGCCCCGCGCGGACGACGTGCAGCTCAGTCACGGTGCCAGCGTAGGCCGCCGGTCAGCGCAGCCGGCGCGGGTCCAGGCGGGTCTCGCGGGCCGTCCCGCCCGGTCCGCGCTCGACGCGGTAGGCGGCCTTGTCCGGCCGGTCGGCGACGACCTCGGCCAGGTCGGTGCCTCGGTACACCAGTCCCACGCCGTCGTCCGTGGCGTGCCCGGGCGGGAGCGTGCCGTCGGCGACCAGCCGGTGGTAGAGGGGGCGGCGCTGCTCCTCGGAGTCGTAGTGGACGCCGTTCGAGGTCGGGATCAGGGCGAGGCCGTCGGTGACCGGGCGGAGGTCCGGGCCGAAGGAGTCCGTGGTGCCGCCGACGTGCCAGCACAGCGACCCGGCGGAGACGCCGCCGAGGACGACGCCGGCGCCCCAGACCTCCCGGAAGATCTCGTCCAGGCCGTGCACCCGCCAGACCGCCAGCAGGTTGGCCACGCTGCCACCACCGACCCAGACCACGTCCTGCGCCAGCAGGTGCGCCCGCACGTCCGGAACGGTGGGCATGGTGAACAGGCTGAGGTGGCTCACCCGGACGGCGCTGCCGGCGAACGCGCCGTACACGCCGGCCAGCCGGACGGGATCGTCGCCCGTCGCGGTGCCCAGGTAGCACAGGCGCGGCTGCTCGGGCGCTCCCGCGAGGTCGAACGCCAGGTCGAAGATCGGCCCGGGCGCCCAGTCGTAGGGCCCCCGGCCGCGGCTGTCGAATCCGATGCTCGTGGCCAGGATGGTCGGTGCGGAGGCCGGCATGCCCTCGAACCTAGGGACGCCGTCCCCTCCGGCCGGCCGCGGGGCCTGTGGACAACGCCGGCGGCAACCCTGGCCGGACGCCTACGGTCCGGGACGTGTCCGATCCCGTCTCGCCGAACACCGTGCCGCCCGTGGTGCCCGGGTACACCCTGGAGGCGCTGATCGGCCGCGGCGGCTCCGGCGAGGTCTGGCGGGCGGTACCGCGCGCCGGGGGCCCGGACGTGGCGGTGAAGGTCCTCGTTGCCGGCGATCCCGAGCGGCAGGCGCGCGAGGCGGCGCTGCTGGGCGAGCTGGACCACCCGCATCTGGTGCGGCTGCACGAGGTGGTTCACCAGCCCCGTCGGGGCGGCGTTCCGCGGGTCGCGCTGGTCCTCGACCTGCTCGCCGGCGGAAGCCTCGCAGCGTTGCTCGCCCGCCGCGGCAGGCTGCGCTCCGGTGAGGTCGTGACGGCGATCGCGCCGGTCGCCGCCGCGCTCGCCCATGTGCACGCCCAGGGCGTGGTGCACGGCGATCTCTCGCCCGGCAACATCGTCTTCACCGCCGAGGGACGACCCGTGCTCACCGACCTGGGTGTTGCGCGCGTGCTCGGCGAGGAGGCCCGCGGCGAGGTCACTCCCGCGTACGTCGATCCCACGGTCGCCCGCGGTGGTGCACCGGGGCCCGCGTCCGACGTCTTCGGCATCGCGGCCGCGGCGTTCCACGCCCTGACCGGAATCGCGCCGTGGAACGGCGCCGGGCCGGCGGGCACCTTGGCCGTCGCGGCCGCCGGCGAGTTGCCGGACCTCACGGAGCTGGCGCCCGAGGCACCCCCGGAGCTGCGCGCGGTCATCGCCCGGGGGCTGGCGCCGGAGCCGGCCGACCGGGGCTCGGCCGCGGCCTTCGCGCTGGACCTGCGCCACGCCTGCCGGCCCGAGCCGGTGCGGCTGCCCGTCCCGGGAGTCCCCGACGGCGAACTCGGCGGGACCGGCCGTGGCCCGCGGACGGAGCTCACCCACCAGGTCCGTCGCGCCCCGTCCGCGGCCGTGCCGGTGGCCTCGAGCCCGACGACCCGGCGGTCGCGCGGGCTCGAGGCGGCGCGCGGATTGCTCGTGGCTGCGACACCGCGCCGGGTCCTGCTGCTCGTCGCTGTCGTCGCCGTCCTCGGCGCTTCCATCTGGGCCGGAGGGCGGTGGGGACGCGGCAGCGCCCCGGACGCCGCGCGGGCGAGCGTCGCCTCCGTGGCGCCCGCGCCTGCCAGCGGGTTCCCCGATCGCCGTGAGCCGCCGGATTCGCCGGCGGGATGGCAGCGACTGGTGTCCGCGCTCTACCTGCGGCGGGCCGGGGCCTTCACGACGGGGTCGGCCGGGCTGCTCGGGGATGTCTACGCCGCCGGCAGCACCGCACTCGCCGCTGACGAACAGGCCGTCGCCGCGCTGGCCGCGCACCATCTCCTGGCCCGTGGCTTCGCGCCGCAGGCGGGCCGGGTCACCGACGCGCGGGTGTCGGACGACCGCGCCGAGCTGCGGTTGACGGACAGCTGGGGGCCCTACCAGGTGGTCGGCAGCGCACCGGGGGACGCCGAGGTCGTGTCCTCCGTGCCGGGGCGGGACGAGGAACCGGTGCGCATGGAACTCGTACGCACAGCGGCGGGCTGGCGCATCCTCACGGTCACCCGGCTGGGCTGAGTGCGGGTCAGCCGCGGCGCAACGCGGTGCGCAGGGCCTCCTCGAGCTCGGGGTGGGTGAAGGAGAAGCCGGCCTCGGTCAGCCTCGCCGGCACCGCGCGCTGCCCGGCCAGCACGCTGGACCGGCCGAATTCCCCGAGGGCCAGCGAGACGGCGAACCCGGGCACGTGCAGGAACGTCGGCCGGTGCACCACCTGGCCCAGGGCACGGGTGAACTCGCCGTTGGTCACCGGTCGGGGCGCGGTCAGGTTGACCGGCCCCGAGACGTCGGAGGTCAGCAGGAACCGGATCGCCTCGACCTCGTCGGTCAGGCTGATCCACGGCCAGTACTGCCGGCCGGTGCCGAGCCGGCCGCCCAGACCCGCCCGGAACGCCAGCCCGAGGATGTCGGTGAGCATCGCGCCCTCGCCCAGGACCAGCCCGGTGCGCAGCCGGACGACGCGGACACCGGCCTCCTCGGCCGGTCGGGTGGCGGCCTCCCAGCGGGCGCACAGCGAGGCGAGGAAATCGCGTCCGGGTGGCGCGGACTCCTCGACCGTTCGGTCGCCGGTGTCGCCGTAGTAGCCCACCGCGGAGCCCGACAGCAGTACCCGGGGACGGGTGGGGTCCGCGGCGGCCGCGGCGGCGAGCGCCTCGCCGACCGTGGTCGTGCTGTCGAGCCGGCTGTCGACCAGTGACCGCTTGTAGCCCGCGGTCCACGGTCGGGGGCGGATGGGCGTGCCCGCGAGGTTCACCACGGCGTCGACGTCGGAGAGGAGGGCCGGGTCGATGCGGTGGTGCTGAGGGTCCCAGCGGTGCTCGTCGGCGGTGCGGGGGGTGCGGCGCACCAGCTGGAGCACCTCGTGTCCGTCATCGCGCAGCGCCGGCACCAGCCGGCGTCCGATCAGGCCGGACGAGCCGGTGACGGCGATTCTCATGCGGCTTCCTCTCGGCCCCCGGAAACGGGCGCGGGGCCCGGGCTCTCGCCGGGGCCCCGCGTCGGGATGGTTCAGGCGAGTCCGAGCTCGCCCTGGAACTGGCCCGCCTCGAGCCGTTCCCGCACCGTGGTGAGGAATCGGGCGGCGTCGGCACCGTCGACGATGCGGTGGTCATAGGTGAGCGCCAGGTAGACCATCGACCGGACGGCGATCACCTCGCCGAGCTCCGGGTCCTGGACGACGACCGGCCGCTTCACCACCGATCCCACGCCGAGGATCGCCACCTGCGGCTGGTTGATGATCGGGGTGTCGAACAGTGCGCCGCGGCTGCCGGTGTTGGTGAGCGTGAACGTGCCACCGCCCAGTTCGTCCGGGGTGATCTTGTTGGAGCGGGTCCGCTCGGCCAGATCGGCGATCTTGCGGGCGATCCCGCCGAGGGACAGGTCGCCGGCGTCATGGATGACCGGCACCAGCAGGCCGCGCTCGGTGTCCACCGCGATCCCGAGGTTCTCGGTGTCGTGGTAGGTCACGGTGCCGCCCTCGACGTCCACCGAGGAGTTGACCGCCGGATGGGCCTTGAGCGCCTCCACCGCCGCCTTCGCGAAGAACGGCAGGAAGGAGAGCTTCACACCCTCGCGGGCCTCGAAGTCTGCCTTGGCCCGGTTGCGCAGGTTCGCGATGCGGGTGACGTCTGCCTCCACCACCGTGGTGAGCTGCGCGCTGACGGCGAGGGACTCGACCATCCGGCGGGCGATGACCGTGCGCAGCCGTGACAGCTTCTCGGTGCGGCCGCGCAGCGACGGGTCCGGCTGCGCCGCCGGGGACGGCGTCCGCGACCCGGGGCTGGGTGCCGAGGCCGCGGGAGCGGCGGCCGGCGCGGGCGCCGCGGCCTGGTCGGCGGCGGCCAGGACGTCCTGCTTGCGGATCCGGCCACCGACTCCGGTGCCGCTCACGCTCTGGAGGTCGACGCCCCGCTCGGCCGCCAGCCGGCGGACGAGGGGGGTCACGTACGCGCCACCGCCGTCGGCCCCGCTCGCGGAGGGCGCGGGGGAGGGCGCTGCAGCCGGCGCGGACCGCTGCGCGGGCGCGGGAGCCGGTGCGGCCGGCGCCGGCTCCGGGCCGGGCTCGGCCGCCGCTCCCGGGCCGGCCTCGGCGGCTGCCTCGTTGTCCGGCGCGGGCGTGGGTTCGGGACGCTGCTCGGGGGCCGGCTGCGCGGGCGCGGCTGCCGGCGCGCCGCCCGAGCCACCACCGATGGTGGCCAGCTGGGCGCCGACCTCGACCGTCTCGTCCTCGGCGACCAGGATCTTGCTGAGCACCCCGGCGGCCGGCGACGGGATCTCGGTGTCGACCTTGTCGGTGGAGACCTCGAGCAGGGGCTCGTCGACCTCGACCTGCTCGCCCTCCTGCTTGAGCCAGCGGGTGACCGTGCCCTCGGTGACGCTCTCGCCGAGCGCCGGCATGGTGACCGGGGTACCGGCACCATCGCCACCACTGCCGCCACCACCGGCGCCGCCGTCCGAGGACGCGGACGCCGGTGCCGGCTCGGGAGCCGGTGCTGCTTCAGGCTGCGGTGCCGGAGTCTCCTCCGCCGCGGGGGCGGCCTGCTCCTCCTGCGCGGGGGCGGCGGCGCCGGCCTGCGCGCCGCCGTCCCCGCCGTCGCCACCGATGACGGCCAGCTCGGCGCCGACCTCCACCGTCTCGTCCTCGGCGACCAGGATCTTGGTGAGCACCCCGGCGGCGGGCGACGGGATCTCGGTGTCGACCTTGTCGGTGGAGACCTCGAGCAGGGGCTCGTCGACCTCGACCTGCTCGCCCTCCTGCTTGAGCCAGCGGGTGACCGTGCCCTCGGTGACGCTCTCGCCCAGGGCGGGCATGGTGACGGACGTCGGCATCGAGGCAGTGCTCCTTCTGGCAGGGCCGATGGGACCCGGGGATGGGGGAGTGGCGTGCGGAGAGGTCAGCCGTGCGCGTGCAGCGGCTTGCCGGCCAGGACCAGCGCGGCCTCGCCGACCGCCTCCGACAGCGTCGGGTGCGGGTGGATCAGCTGGGCGACCTCCTCGGGGAGGGCCTCCCAGTTGTAGATCAGCTGCGCCTCGGCGACGAGATCACCGACCCGGGCGCCGACCATGTGGATGCCGAGGACAGGGCCGCCGTTCGCCTGGCGGATGATCTTCGCGGCGCCGGCGGTCTTGAGGATCTGGGCTCGACCGTTGCCGGCGAGGTCGTAGGTCGCCGTCTCGACCTCTCCGTACTTCTCCCGGGCCTGTGCCTCGGTGAGCCCGACGGAGGCGACCTCCGGGTCGGAGTAGGTCACCCGCGGGACACCGGCGTAGTCGATCGGCACGACCGGGAGTCCGGCGAGCCGCTCGGCCACGAGGATGCCCTCGCCGAAGCCGACGTGGGCCAGCTGAAGGGTGGGGATGAGATCACCGACGGCGGAAATGGTCGGCACGTTGGTCTGGCAGTACTCGTCGACGAGGACGTAGCCGCGCTCCATGGCGACCCCGGCCTCCTCGTACCCGAGCCCCTGGCTGACCGGCCCGCGGCCGACGGCGACGAGCACGAGCTCGGCCTCGTAGTTCTTGCCGTTCTCCAGGTCGACCCGGACGCCGTTGTCCGTCGTCCCGACGCCGGAGACGCGACTGCCCAGCGAGAACTCGATCTTGCGGCGGCGGAAGGCCCTCTCCAGGAGCTTCGAGGAGGACTCGTCCTCCAGCGGTACGAGGTGGGGCAGCGCCTCGACGATCGTCACGTCGGCGCCGAAGGACTTCCAGACGCTGGCGAACTCGCAGCCGATGACGCCGCCGCCGAGGACGATCACCGAGGTCGGCACCCGGTCCAACTGCAGCGCGTGGTCGCTGGTGATGACCCGCGTCCCGTCGATCTCGATGCCTGGCAGGCTGCGCGCGTAGGAGCCGGTGGCGAGCAGCACGTGCCGGCCCTCGTAGGTCCGGTCACCGACCTGCACGGCGGTGGGGGAGACCAACCGGCCCTCGCCCTCGACGTACTCGATCTTGTGCGCCTTGATCAGGCCCTGCAGGCCCTTCCACATCTTCGAGACGACGCCGTCCTTGTAGGCGTTGACGCCATCCATGTCGATGCCGGCCAGCGACGTCTTGACCCCGAACTGCTCGCCCTCGCGGGCGTAGTCGGCGATCTCGCCGCTGTGCAGGAGGGCCTTGGTCGGAATGCAGCCGCGGTGCAGGCAGGTGCCGCCGACCTTGTCCTTCTCGATGAGGACGACGGACAGGCCGAGTTCGGTCGCGCGCAGCGCCGCGGCGTAGCCACCCGAGCCACCACCGAGGATGACCAGGTCGGCGGGGGAGGTGGATGAGCTCACGAGCACTCCTCGATCCGTGGTCCAGCCGCGCCCCTCGGACGGCGGCTCAGTTCGCCCTCATCCTGCCACTCGCGGGAACGCGCCGTCCGGAAG
>JAODNJ010000510.1 GCA_025465155.1 Frankiales bacterium | reverse complement strand
AGTGGGAGGGCCAGGTGGCGCGCATGGCCCTCGAGCAGGGCATCGCGCTGACCGGCCGCGGAGTCGAGTACCTCGACGCCCGGCAGACCGAGCTGATCCTGATCCCCGGCTCCTGAGCCCTCAGCGGCCCTCGCGGCCCTCAGCGGCGGAGCCGCAGCCGGGGCGGGCGCCCAGCAGCAGCTCTCCGGGGCGCACGACGGCCCCCTCGGCGCGGGTGAGGGGGCTCGTCGTCGTCAGGTGGCCGGCATGGGCGCCGCGGACCGAGCCCGGGCCGAGGGTGGGGGTCTGGAGGATGACGGTGCCGTCGTCCGGCCGGTCGCTCTGCTGCATGCGGGGGCCTGCGAGCGGCGGCCTGCGCCGCGGCCACGCGGCCCAGGAAGTCGACCTCCATGACCCTGCGGAACTCGTCGAGGGTGATCTGCTCGACCGTCCCGTAGACGCCCACCGCGGGAGCGGTCACGAAGGTGTCGATCCGGCCGAAGCGCTGCTCCGCGGCCCGGACCAGGCTCTGGACCGCCGCCGCGTCCGTGACGTCGGTCGGGACGGCGTGCGCGTCGGCACCCTGGGCGTCGAGCTCGGAGACCAGCGTCTGCAGGGCGTCGGTGCTGCGGGAGGCGACGGGACGGGGCGACGGCGCGGGCTCGGTCATGCGGCCGGGGGTGGCCCCGGCGCGCGCGGGAGAACATCGGGGGCCGGCCGGGCGGTCAATGCTTGCGTGCCTTCGCGGTCTGACGGTCGCTGGCCTTCTTGATGGCGTCGACGAGCTGGTTCTTCTTCATCCTGGACCGGCCGGAGACGTCGAGCTTCTTGGCCAGGTCCATCAGGTGCGACTTGCTGGCGCTGGCGTCGACGCCCCCCTTGGTCTGCCGGTTGATGTTCCGGCCGCCCTTGGCCTGCTCGTCCGAGGGGCCCTTCTTACCCCTTTCCTTCAGGGCCCAGCGGTCGCCGACCTTCTCGAAGCTGTGCTTGACCGCGGCCCAGGCCACCTGGTTGGCGCGCCGCTCGTCGCCGTACTCGTCGGCCGCCGAGTCATGCGCCTTGGCGAAGGTCCGCTGCGCCTTCTGCGGCGAGCGCCGCAGGGTGCTGGGGATCTCGCTCTGCCTGGCCTTGCCGTTCTTCGTCGTCTTGGGCACGGGATCTCCTCCTCGATCGGATCGAGGGCCGCCTACCCGGGGCGCCGCTCGTCAGTCCCTCCCGTCACCCGACCAGGTGACCGGTCCGGCGTGGTAATCGTCAGGGCAGGTCGGCGGATTCCGCGGACTGCCGGTGGGCACCCTGGGCGTCATCCGGGTCGGGGTGGACGGTCCGCTCCTCCGACTCGGCGAGGATCACCTCGGCGGCCACCTCTTCCATCCCGCTGCCCTCGAGGGCCTTCTCCTCCGGAAGCAGCTGGGAACGTCTCTGGATGTTGTCCTCGGTGACGTTGGCCAGCGCCTCGGGGGTCGGCTTCTTCTGCGTCGTCATCTCCGACCTCCTCTCAGAAGCGTTGCTGTTCGGTGCCGATGCCCAGCGCGCGCGAGACGGCCGGGGCGGCCCGGCGCCCGACATCGTCCTCGCCGGTGGCCGGGGACATCGCCGGCTGGTGCGGATCGCTCATCGGGCCGGCTCCGCGGTGCGCTGGGGCTGCGCGGTCGATGCGTCGGTGTACCTCAGGATGGCGGCCACCGGGATGTCGCCCGGCAGGGCTGAGCGCGGCAGGACGACGACCCCGGCCTTGGTCGCCACGGCGGCCTCGACGAGCGCCCGCTCCGCCGGCACCGCGGTTGCATCCCGGACGCCGAGCGCCGCCATGTCGCCCTGGTTGGTGCCGAGCTCCAGCGGCGTCCCGCCGACCAGCAGCTTCTCGTCGTCCGGCTCGTCGGCGAGGACCAGCGTCTCCACCTGGTTCTTGCGCAGCGCCTCGACGACGAGCGCGGTGCCGGTGACCGAGAGCCCGTGCGCGGAGGCCGCCTCGATCTGCTCGAGCACCTGGGCGTCCTCCCGGGCCTCGTGCTCCGCGACCAGCTCCGCCTCCCGCCGGAAGATCGGCTCGCGGTCGGCGCCGGGCGCCCGCCCGCCCTCGTCCATCTGCACGACGAGGTCCCTCCACAGGTCGGGCGCGTTCTCGAGGAGGTGCTCCCGGGCCCGGACGTCGCCGGCGACGAGCACGAACCGCACGCCGAGCCGGCGGACGTAGGAGGTGATGTGCTCGGCGACGCGCTCGGCGTTCCGGTCCCACAGCTCCTCGGCGCTGTTCTGCCAGTGGTCGTGCGCCCACCCGCCCACCTTCACCTTGCGCAGGTGGAACGTGTCGCCCTCGATCTCCTCCTGGAGCGGCTCACCGGAGCCGCCGCTCACGATGATGTCGGCGCCGACCCGGTCGATGAGGACAACGATGTGCGGCAACCGCGCGGGCAGCTGCGCGAGGACCGGCAGCAGGTCGGGCCGCGGCGACCACTCGGCGATCTCCCGGCGCGGCCGGTCGACCAGCGGCTCGTCGAGCGCCACCGTGCCGTCGGAGGCGACGATGAGCGCCCGCCCCTTCCAGGTGCCGACCTGGCCGCCCTCGTTGCCCTGGAGCAGCCGACCGCGGGCGGCCTCGACGACCGCCGACGGGGCTCCCTGCTCGTCGAGGGTCCCGGCGACCGCCCGGGCGCGCAGCTCCAGCTCGGTGTCGGCGTTCTCGGTCGTGTGCGTCACGTCGGCGCAGACGGTGGCGTAGGGCCCGGGAGCGGAGAGGACCGGCTCCAGGAAGGACACGTCCATGAGGGGGGACAACTCCTCGGTGATCGGTTGCTCGGGTCGATCGTCGGCGATCGGGGGCACCCGTCGGGCGCGCGGGACGGCGCGACCCGCCGTCGCCCGTTCCCGTCGCCGCCTACCCAGGGGCCGGAAGCTCACACCCGGTGTGGAACGGCGGAGCCCGGGTAGCGCGTCTGCGAAGCGTTTCCCGAGGGACTCGCAGAGAGGACGACGGATGCCCGAGCACGACACCTTGCCGCTGCCCGACTACGACCACCTGCCGCTGGGTGGGCTCATCTCGCGGATCCGGACCCTGGACGCCGACGGGCTCCAGACCCTGCTGACCTACGAGAAGGCGCACGGCAACCGCGCACCGGTGGTCACCGCGATGGAGAACCGCCTCTCGTCCCTGCGCGAGGGCGCCCAGCCCTCCGGCGGGGACCCCGCCGCGGAGCCGATCCCCGAGGCACCCCCGCCGCCGTCCGCCGGGTCGCCGGTGTCGGAGGCGACCGCCGGACCGCCGATGAATCCGCCGTCCCACGGTGACCCGACCAACCCCGCCCAGCCCCGCTCCACCGGCTGAGCCCGACCCCCTACGGAGCCGGGACCTCAGTGGCCGAAGGCGGCGACGATGTCCATGACCGCCGGGCCCAGCAGCACGATGAAGAGCGTCGGCAGGATGCAGAGGATCAGCGGGAAGATCACCTTGACCGGGATCTGCATCGCCTTCTCCTCGGCCCGCTGCCGCCGCTTGAGCCGCATCTCCGCGGCCTGGGTCCGCAGCACATCCGCGATCGAGACCCCGTACGCGTCGGCCTGCACGACCGCGCGGATGAATCGGCGGAGGTCCGCGACCCCGGTCCGCTCGGCCATGGCGAGGTAGGCCTCCCTGCGCGGCTGCCCCACGGCGATGTCCTGGAGGGTGCGGACGAGCTCCTCGGCCAGTGGCCCCTTGCCGTTTCGGCCCGCCCGCGCCATGGCCGACTCGAACCCGAGCCCCGCTTCCACCGCGATGGTCATCTGGTCGAGCGTGTCCGCGAGCTCCAGCGCGATCGCCTGCTGCCGCTCCTGACCCCGGCTGTAGAGCAGCAGCTCCGGGACGAAGTACGCCACGACCGTCACCAGGACGACGACGACGGCGAGAAGAGCGCCCGGCCGCGACAGCAGGACCAGGACGCCGAGCAGCCCCGCGACGAGCGCGAGCACCAGCTTGGCCGCGACCACCTTGGGCAGCGGCCAGGCTGCCGGCCGGCCCGCGGTGGCGAGGAGGCGGTTGATGCGGGCGCCGGTCCCCCGCGGCGTGAGAGCACGGACGAGGCCCGGGAACGGACCCGGCGCGGCACGACCGGCTACCTGCGCCCGGGCACCCAGGTCGAGGCCCCGCGCGAGGTTGTCGCGGGCCTGGACCGTCGCGGCGTCCGGGCGGGTGAACACGGCCCAGCCCAGCAGCGGCAGGGCGAGGCCGAAGGCCAGCGCCCCCGCCAGCACGGCAGGAGGAAGGGTGGCCATCAGAACCGGATACTCACCATCTTCTTGAGCCACAACCCGCCGACGGCGAGCAGCAGCACGGCGACGGCGAGCATCCCGTAGCCGACGGCGCTCTCGGTGAACTTGTGGAGGTAGGCGGGGTTGGACAGCGAGATGAACGCCGCGATCCCGAACGGCAGGGCCATCAGGACGATGGCGGACAGCTTTCCCTCGGCCGCCAGCGCCTTGACCTGACGGCGGAGGGCGTTGCGCTCGCGGATCGTGTGGCCGACCGCGTCGAGCACCTCGGCCAGGTTGCCGCCGACCTCGCGGTGGATCGAGATGGCCTGCGCGACCCAGCTGAAGTCGTCGCTGCCCATGCGG
>JAODNJ010000134.1 GCA_025465155.1 Frankiales bacterium | reverse complement strand
AAGCGCACCCAGCCGTCATCGACGTCTTCGACCAGCGCCCAAGACCAGGCCGCGGGTGTGCCAGCGACGATTCCGGCGGAAGTGTCGTCGATCTGACGCGCGACACTCGGCCCCCCTGCCTGTTCCGACGCATGACACCGGCGCTCCGGCGAGCAATCGGTCGCCCGAGGCTGCCCGAGGGCTCCACGCCGTGACCGGAGCCGTCAGTCTGGCATTCCGGTCGATCCGGACCGTCCCTACCAGGACCTCGAAGGTCGATCCGCGGCCCGCGACGAGGACCGCACCAGCGGCGGGCGCCCCGGTGCTGGGAACCCGTGGCAGGTTCAGACCGTCGTCGTCGACGACGGTCAGGCCCGCCGGCACGTCGATGTGGCACGCCAGCGGCCGTCCGTCATGGACGGCTTCCAGTGTCGAGCGCGTCGATCACCGGGGTGCGTGCATCCGGACCGTCGATCGCGCTCCGGTGGAGCACACTCCGCGCGTCGGAACGAGCCGGCCGAGGTCGGAAGGACAGTGGACGCCGTGTCCGCACATGAGTACCTGTTGGACAACCAGGCCGGAGAGTCCCAGGACCGGTTCAGCGCACTGTCCGCGCTCTTCGACCCGGTGACCTTTCGGCACGTGGACGATCTGGGGATCGCACCCGGTTGGCAGTGCTGGGAGGTCGGCGCGGGAGGGCCGTCGGTGCCGGAGGGCCTCGCTGCACGCGTGACTCCCGGAGGCCGGGTCCTGGCGACCGATCTCGAGACCCGCTGGCTTTTCGGCGGGACCGATCCGCGCGTCGAGGTGGCCACGCACGACGTGGTCCACGACGACCCTCCGGAGGGCGGCTTCGACCTCGTGCACGCCCGGCTGGTGCTGCTCCACGTGCCCGCGCGGGAGGAGGCGTTGCGCCGCATGGTCTCGACGCTGCGGCCCGGTGGCTGGCTGCTGGTCGAGGACTACGACATCAGCCTTCAACCGCTCATCTGTCCGGACGAGGTCACGCCGGACCAACGGCTGGCCAACACGGTGAAGGCCGAGTTCCGTCAGCTCCTGCTCGACCGCGGCGCCGACACGCAGCTCGGCCGCCGGCTCCCCCGGATGCTCCGGGAGGCAGGACTCACGCGGGTGGGAGCCGATGCCTACTTCCCTGTCGCCATGCCCTCCGTGGCTGTGTTGGAGAGGGCCAACGTCCATCAGGTCCGGGAGGCGCTCATCGGGCGCGGGAACCTGCGGGCGAACGACGTCGACAGGTACCTGGAGCTCACCTCGACCGCCGAGCTCGACCTGGCCACCGCACCGCTCGTATCCGCGTGGGGCCAATGCCCGCCGTCCTGACGGGACACAGAACCGCCCATGCACGAAGGCCGGTGCCGACAACACCACCTCGTACAGGCGACGCCGCGCTACGGGTCCGCGGAGGGAATGGACCCATGCCGTCAGTCTCGTTGGCCGTACTCAGCTCCGACTCATTACGGCAGCAAGATCAGTTCGTGGATGAGTCCGCGGGATGAGCAGCCGGGCTCAACGCGGTGGTGCGGCCGTGGGCCGGATCGGATCCGGATGGGTCGCCCCCTGTTCGATCTCGGCGTGATAGCCGGGAGTCGGTCGGCCATGAAGGGGAGGGGCGTGACGACCTCAGCGTGCGGTGGCGCCTCAGTTCCGGCGTGGGTCCAGGCCAGCGCACCGGCGGTGAGCGCGGCCGCCAGAAGGAGGCCGCCAGCAACGACCGCGACCGTCCTCGCGCCCGCAGTATGTGGCTGCTGGCGCACCCGCCGCAGACGCCGTTATCACACCGAATCGACGAGGGGGTCGCGCCGGCCGGCCTGCCTGGCGGTCAGCGCCGGCTTCGGCGGGAGCCCTGTTTCCCCGAACCGGTCTCCCGATCCGGCCGACGCGCGCCGACCGCTTGCCCGCACCAGGTGCTCGGCGCACGCTGGGGTGGTGGCGCGCAGCGGCACGAGCCTGGGCACCGTTGTCCGGTGGGACGACGACCGGGGTGGTGGGGTCATCGAGTCGCCCGATCTCCCGGGCGACTGCTGGGTAGAATCCTCGGCCCTCCATCCCCGCGAGGGGGCCGGTCTGCGCGCCGGCCAGGTCGTGGAAGTCGAGTGGGCGGAGCCCGGTGCGGGCGGCTGTCCCTTCCTGGCAGTCCGAGTGACACCACGGGACCACTTGCAGGCGACACCCGGCGGCTGAGGCATGCCCGCCGGTCGGCCCGGCGCTGTCGGTGCCCCCGCGAATACGCTGCGGCCAGGGCACGGGCGGCTGCCTGCCGCAGGCCGCACGCCGGGTCCCAAGCCTGCGCGGATGCGTACTGGACGCGGGCTCGACAGGTTCTCACCTGGTTCCGTTCGCCACCCAGGTGGCCGGCAGCTTCCCGCCGGAGCCGCCGGCGGTCCTGGTCCACACGGGGACGGTGACCCTCGGCGCGGCCTGCCTGTCAGTGATCGGACCGCTGGTCTGGCGCCGGCCGGGGCTGCGCCGGGACGCCGACGAGCCGCCGGTCCCGCCCCTGGCGTCGGTGGTGACCAGCGGGGCGTTGGTCGTGGCCCTGCTGCTGGGGACGCTGCTCCCGTCGGTGAACTACTGGGCGCTGGGGCTGCTCGTCCTGACTGCGCCGATCGAGTCGTGGCTACGTCGCAGGGCCGGCGCTCCATGTAGCGGGTCCATGTGGGTGGGAAATCCCTGCTCTCGCAGGTGCGGACGGCGCCGTGGGTCAGGACCCGACCTGATCAACCCGCGGCGGTCCCGGCCGCTGCCCTGTGCCGCTTTGGCTTCCTTGCCGGTGGAAGCTTCCGCGGCCGGGCGGCCCGCCCGCCGCGGCGCGGTGGCGGCGGGTCCTCGGCTGGTGGTGGGGCATGGTCGCCGGGCTGGTCCTTGATCGGCCTCCTGTCTGCGTGCTCGCTGGGGTACCGTTGGACTTGTGATGTGGCGGCGAGGCTTCCGGGGGGGAGGTCCTGACGTCTGTCGGGCTGAGTGGACGGATCGCTGAGGAGCAGGCCGCCCTGCGGCGGGTGGCGACGCTGGTCGCGACCGGGGCGCGCCCGGAGGACGTCTTCACCGCCGTCGCCGACGAGGTCGGGGGGCTGCTGGAGGTCGACTACGCGGTCCTGGTGCGGTCCGATCCGGCCGACATGATCACGGTCGTCGGCGCCTGGACCAGCACCGGCTCCGCCGCGCCGAGTCCGGTCGGCAGCCGGTTCGAGCTCGGCGGTCGGAACGTGAGCACGGAGGTACTCAGGACGGGGCGGCCGGCCCGTATGGATGCCTACGCCGACGTCTCCGGAGCCATCGGGAACACCGGCGCTGCTGCCTGGGGGTTCCGCTCGTCGGTGGGCGTGCCGATCAACGTCGACGGTGATCTCTGGGGCCTCATCCTGGTGGCGTACACGCGCGACGAGCCGCTGCCGGCGGGCACCGAGGCGCGGCTGGCCGGGTTCACCGAGCTGGTCGCGACCGCGATCGCCAACGCCCAGGCACGCGTCCAGCTGCGGGGGTTTGCCGAGGAGCAGGCCGCGCTGCGCCGGGTGGCGACGCTGGTCGCCCGGGCGGCGCCGCCGGAGGAGGTGTTCGACGCGGTCGCCGCGGAAGTAGGGCATCTGCTGGAGGCCGACTTCACGGTCCTGAGCCGGTGCGAACCGAACGGCACGCAACTGTCGGTCGGCGCGTGGACCAGCACCGGCAACGCCGTCGCCTTCCCCGTCGGCACCCGGGTGATCCTCGGCGGCCGGAACGTCGTGTCGCTGGTGGTCCGGACGAGTCGGCCGGCGCGGATCGACTACTACACCGACGCCTCGGGCCCGGTCGCCGACGCCGCCCGCGGCTACGGGTTCCGCACGGCGATCGGCGTGCCGATCAGCGTCGAGGGCCGGCTGTGGGGCTGCATGAGCGTGGCGTCCGGACGCGCGGAACCGCTGCCGGCCGACACCGAGGCGCGTACCGCCCGTTTCACCGAACTCGTCGCCACCGCGATCGCCAACGCCCAGGCGCGCGTGGAGCTGCGGGACCACGCCGAGGAGCAGGCCGCGCTGCGCCGGGTGGCGACCCTGGTGGCGCGGGCGGCGCCGGCGGAGGAGGTGTTCGCCGCGGTCACCGCCGAGGTCGGCCGCGTCCTCGGCGCCGAGTCCACCGCCCTGAGCCGGTACGACGCGGACGGCACGGCCACGGTCGTGGGCGGCTGGGTCGGCGCAGGTGATGCCTCCCGTATCCCTGTCGGCGCCCGGATGGCACTGGGCGGCCGCAACGTGACCACCCTGGTGTTCCGGACCGGCCGGCCGGCGGCGGTCGACGACTACACCGACGCGACCGGCGAGGCTGCCGCCCTTGCCCGGGAGCGGGGCATGCGCTCGATCGTCGGTGTGCCGATCTGCGTGGACGGCCGGCTGTGGGGCCTCATGATGGTGGCGTCGGCGTCGGAGCAGCCGCAGCGGGTGGACATCGAGGGGCCGCTGGTCGGGTTCACCGAGCTGGTCGCCACCGCTCTGGCCAACGCCGAGGCCCAGGCTGCGCTGACCGGCTCCCGCGCCCGGATCGTGGCCGCCGCCGACACCACCCGCCGCCGCATCGAGCGCGATCTGCACGACGGCGCCCAGCAGCGGCTGGTCTCCCTCGCGCTGCAGCTGCGCAGCACCGCGCAGGCAGCCCCGCC
>JAODNJ010000476.1 GCA_025465155.1 Frankiales bacterium | reverse complement strand
CGTCCGTGGCCCAGCGGGAGAGCCCACGGATCTCGTCGAGAGGAATCGTGCGGCCGGCGCCCTGGTAGGCCAGCGAGCTGTCGACGAACCGGTCGGTGATGACGACCTCGCCCGCGTCCAGCGCCGGACGCAGGACGTCGTGCACGTGCTGGGCGCGGTCAGCCGCGTAGAGCAGGGCCTCCGACCGGGGGGAGATCCCGGTGTGCGCGCGGTCCAGGACGATCGCGCGGATACCCGCTCCCGGCGGCGTGGCGCCGGGCTCGAAGGTCGCCCGCGCGACCAGGCCCTCCCCCGTCAGCCAGCCCTGGAGCCGGCGGACCTGGGTCGACTTGCCCGCTCCTTCGCCGCCCTCGAACGCGATGAATACCCCGCCCCTCGCCAGTCGCCGCCGGGCGGTGGTGTCGCGGCGGAGGGCGGTGACGACGTCGGCGATGAGGGGAACCGGGCGGCCGTCGTCCATCTGCCGATACGCGACGATTCCGACCCCGACGGCGAGCAGGCCGGCCACGAGCAGCATGACCCGGTCGCCGGTCACCGGCAGCGCCACGGCGCCGAGGGCGACGGTGTGCCGGCCGAGCAGCCCGACCCCGAACGGGGCGACGGCCAGGCTGAGGATCAGCGCGGCCCGGACCAGCGACTGGACGAGTGCGAACGTGCGGCCGCGCAGGCCGTCGTCGACCTCCGTGCCCAGCAAGGTGAAGCCGGCCAGGTAGGCGATCCCGGCGAAGAACCCCATGAGGACGACGAGCAGCAGGGAGATCCACAGGGTGAAGCTCCAGGCGAGCAGGACCACCCCCACCCCCGCGCCGACGATGGCCACACCGAACGTCCGCTCGCGGGAGAGGTCCCGCGCCAGGCTGGGGCCGATGGCGATGCCGAGCCCGAGGCCGATGAACACCGCACCGAAGAGCAGGCCGTAGGCGGCCTCACCGCCGCCGAGGGACGCGGAGTAGGCCTGCGCCGTCGCGATGACGACGCCTGCGGCGACGAAGGCTCCGGTGATGCCGACGACCAGGCCGCGGACCAGCGGCGTGTTCCCGGCGAACGACAGACCGCTCCGGAACGAGCCGAGGAAGCTCTCCCCCGCGACGACCGACCCCGCGTCACGGTGGCCGCTGATCGACGGCAGGTTCCAGATCACGATCGCGGCCACCACGAACGTGAGGGCGTTCAGGTAGAGGGCGAGGTCGATCTCGTCCACCCCGGGGATGAGCCGGCTCAGCCGCCCGCCGACGCTGGTGAGCAGCGAGAACACCACGGCGGCGACCACGGGAGTGAGCCCGTAGGTCGTCACCAGGGAGAGCTGGTTGGCCGGCTCCAGTTGGTCCTTGCGCAGCATGTTCGGGACGGCGGCCTCCTTGGCCGGGATCCAGAACAGGCTGACCGCCTCGATGAGGAACTGGGCGACGAACAGCCACACCAGGTTGCTCACCAGCGGGATCGAGGCGAACAGCACGAACCGCAGGACGTCGGCGACGACCATCGTCTTGCGGCGGTCGAACCTGTCGGCGAAGGCACCGGCGAGCGGCCCCAGGACGATCGCGGGCAGGAGGCGAAACAGCAGCACGGCGCCGAGCGCGAAGTTCTTGCTGGCGAATGTGTCGACCAGGGACGTGGCGGTCGCGGTGATCGCGAGCAGGCCGAGCCAGTCGCCGAGGCTGGACAGGGCCATGGACGCCCAGAGCTTGCGGAAGTCGCGGATCCGCAGCACCGCGCGGATCTTGGCGGCCAGGCCCACGCTGTCCGCGCCGTCGGCGTCGGCCGCGCCGCGGTCCTGCGGCTGTGCGGCTTCCGCGGACTCCGACAGGCCGGCGGAGGGCGGACCGTCCGCGGGCAGGACGGTCCGCTCGGCCGGCCGGGCGCCGCTCTCGTCGGGCGGCGGCGCCCCTGGCGTCGCGTCGGCGCTGATCGAGGCCCCCGGGAGGTGAGGTGGGCGGCGGAGCTGCCGCTCGATGGCTCACGGTACCGGGCGGGGACGACGGGTCCCGGCACATTCCGCCCGAAAGAGGGCTGCTCGGGCCGGATGCGGCGGCCCCGCGGCTAGGGTCGGGGCGATGGCGGCAGCAGCGGGGGCACGGGGCATTCCCGGCTCGGCTGCCTGGGACCCAGGGACGTATCTCCGCTTCGGCGACGAGCGGTCGCGGCCCTTCGCCGACCTCCTCGCCCGGGTCCGGGTGGTGGCGCCACGGACCGTGGTGGACCTGGGCTGCGGCGAGGGGGCCCTGACGGCATCCCTCGCCGAGCGCTGGCCCGCCGCCCGGATCACCGGCGTCGACTCCTCCCCCGAGATGCTCGCTGCTGCCGCAGCCCATGCCGTGCCCGGCCGGGTCGACTTCGTCGCCGGCGACGTGCGGACGTGGGCGCCCGGCGGGCCGGTCGACCTTCTGGTGAGCAACGCGGTGCTGCACTGGGTGCCGGGCCACGACCGGCTGCTCGGGCGGTGGGCGGCGGCCCTGGCAGCCGGTGGAGCGCTGGCCGTGCAGGTCGCCGGCAACTTCCGTGCCCCGACCCACGCGCTGCTCGCCGAGCTGTGTCGCTCGGCGCGGTGGGGTGGGCGGCTGGACGCCGTCGCGCCGGTGCCGGACGCCGTCCTGGATCCCGCCGGATATCTCGACGTGCTGACCGGGGCCGGCCTCGTCCCCGATGTCTGGGAGACCACCTACCTGCACGTGCTGAGCGGTCCGGACCCGGTGCTGGGGTGGGTTCGCAGCACCGTGCTCCGCCCGGTCCTGGCGCTGCTCGCCGCCACGGAGGCGGCCGAGCTCACCGCCGACTACGCGGCCGTGCTGCGGCGCAGCTATCCGTCCCGCCCGGACGGGACGACGGTGCTGCCCTTCCGCAGGATCTTCGCCGTCGGCCACCGGACCGTCTGACCTGTTCCGGCTCGAGGACCCTGCAGTTCCCGGAGCCGGTCACCCCGGCGCGAGCCGGTGGGCCACCGTGACGTAGGGCAGCTCGAGCAGCTCCCGTCCACGGGTGTCGGGATGGGTCTCCAGCAGCGCGGCCACCCGGCCGAGCAAGGTCTCACGGGCGGCGGCGTCCATGGTCGCGACGTAGCTGCGGGTGCCGATGCCGCCGACGACCTCCGCCGGGGACACGGCCTGGACGACGGCCGACTCCGCGCAGTCGTCGCCGGTGCCCAGCAGGTGGGCGAACGCGTCCACGACCGTCTGGTCGGCCGCGTGGTCGCGGATCTCGCCGGAGAGCAGCTCGTCGAGCGCGCCGACCCACGGCACCCGCCGGTCGCGGGTGTTCCAGATCAACCCGACGACCCCGCCCGGGCGCAGGACCCGCCGCAGCTCGCGCGCCGCGGGCCCGATGTCGAACCAGTGCGCGGCCTGACCCGCGACGACGGCGTCGACGTCACGGTCGGGGAGCGGGATCTGCTCCGCCGTCCCGACCCGGGTCGGGACGTCCGGGAACCGGCTGCCGAGCTGCGCGAGCATCTCGGCGGAGGGATCGACGGCGACCACCTCGTGCCCCGCGGCGAGCAGCGCCCGCGTCAGCAGACCGGTGCCCGCGCCGAGGTCCAGCACCCGGCGGGGCCGCTCCCCCAGCACGAAGGCAACCGCCTCGGACGGGTAGCCGGGCCGGAGGGCGGCGTACGCGGCGGCGACCGGACCGAAGGAGCCGGCCCGGGCCCGCCAGGCTGCCGTGCGCTCCCCCGGCGCGGTCACCGGCCGGTCAGCTTCCGGTCGAGATCGGCTCGGCCGGTGCAGCGGGCGCCTTCCTGGCGGCGGCCTTCTTCACGCCCGTGGCCTTCTTCGCGCCCGTGGCCTTCTTCTTGGCCACCTTCTTCTTGGTCGCCGGGCCACGGGCGCGCCGGTCGGCGAGCAGCTCGGCGGCTCGCTCCAGCGTGATCGACTCGACGTCGTCGCCCTTGCGGAGGCTGGCGTTCGTCTCGCCGTCGGTGACGTAGGGGCCGAACCGGCCCTCGCGGACCGTGACCGAACCCTGGGTGACCGGGTCTGCGCCGAGCTCCTTGAGCGGCGCCGCAGCCGCACGCCGGCCGCGCTGCTTCGGCTCGGCGAAGATCGCCAGGGCCTCGTCGAGGGTGGTCGTGAAGAGCGCGTCCTCGTTGGGCAGCGAACGGGAGTCGGTGCCCTTCTTCAGGTACGGGCCGTAGCGGCCGTTGAGGGCCTGGATCTCCTCGCCGTCGGGCGCACTGCCCACCACGCGCGGCAGCGTCAGGAGCTTCAGCGCGTCGTCCAGCGTGACGGTCTCCGGCGACATGGACGAGAACAGGCTCGCCGTGCGCGGGCTCTCCTTGCTTCCCTCGGGCACCACCGTGGTCACGTACGGGCCGTATCGGCCCGCCTTCACCACGATCGGCAGCCCGCTGTCGGGGTCGGTGCCGAGCTCGCGGTCACTGGACGGCGCGGCGAGCAGTTCCGCGACCTTCTCGCTGGTCAGCTCGTCGGGCGCGAGGTCGTCGGGAATGCTCACGCGAGGACCGTCCTCGCCGCCTGCCTGCAGGTAAGGGCCGTAACGGCCGACCCGGACCATGACCGGCTCACCCTCGAGACCGGTGGCGCTCAGCGGGATGGAGTTGACGCCGCGGGCGTCGATCTCCTCCAGCCGCTGGCCGACGACCTGCTTGAGGCCACCGGACGCGGCGATCCCGCCGGCGTGCCGGCCCTCGCCGCCGAAGTAGAACTCGGTCAGCCAGTCGACCCGCTGCAGGTCGCCGTTGGCGATCTCATCGAGCTCGCCCTCCAGCGAGGCGGTGAAGTCGTAGTCGACCAGTTGGGCGAAGTGCTGCTCGAGCAGGTTGACGACGGCGAACGCGATGAAGGTGGGCACCAGCGCGGAGCCCTTCTTCCAGACGTACCCGCGGTCCTGGATCGTCTGCATGATCGACGCGTACGTCGAGGGCCGGCCGATCCCCAGCTCCTCGAGCCGGGCGACCAGGCTGGGCTCGGTGTAGCGGGACGGCGGCGTGGTCGTGTGCCCCTTGGGCTCGAGCGCCTGGGTGTCGAGCAGCTGACCGCGCTCCACGCGGGGCAGCCGGCGTTCGGCGTCGTCGCTGCCCGGGTCGTCGTCGCCGGAGCTGGCGCCCTCGTCCCGGGACTCGACGTAGGCCCGGAGGAAGCCGGGGAAGGTGATCGTCCGGCCGCTGGCGGTGAACTCGACCGCCTCGTCGGTGGCGCTGCGGCCGGCCAGCCGGATGCTGACCGTCTGGCCGACTGCGTCGGCCATCTGCGAGGCGACCGTGCGCTGCCAGATCAGCTCGTAGAGCCGGTACTCGTCACGACCGAGCTGCGCGGCCAGCTGGCCCGGCGTCCGGAAGCTGTCCCCCGCGGGGCGGATGGCCTCGTGCGCCTCCTGCGCGCCCTTGGCCTTGCTCTTGTACCGGCGGGCCTCGGCCGGCACGTAGGCGTCGCCGTACAGCTCGCGGGCCTGGGTCCGGGCGGCGTTGATCGCCTCGTCGGAGAGGTTGGTCGAGTCGGTTCGCATGTAGGTGATGTGGCCGTTCTCGTACAGCCGCTGGGCCACCCGCATCGCCTGCGCGGAGGACCAGCCGAGCTTGCGGCCGGCCTCCATCTGCAGCGTCGAGGTGGTGAAGGGCGCATACGGGCGACGGCGGTAGGGCTTCTCGTCGACCCGGGTCACGGTGACCGGGCGGCCCTCCAGGCGAGCGGCGAGCCCGCGCGCGCCGGCCTCGTCGAGGTGCACCACCTCGCCGGTGACCCGGCCGGTGGACGGGTCGAAGTCGCGGCCGGTGGCGACCCGGCTGTCGTCGACGCTCACGAGGCGGGCCCGCAGTGTGACCGGCTCGCCCTCGTCGGCGCCGCTCCGCCGGCCGGTGACGGCGAACGTGCCCTCCAACGACCAGTAGTCGGCAGCGGTGAACGCCATGCGCTCTCGCTCGCGCTCGACCACGATCCGGGTGGCCACCGACTGGACACGGCCCGCCGAGAGCTTCGGCAGGACCTTCTTCCAGAGGACCGGGCTGACCTCGTAGCCGTAGAGCCGGTCGAGGATGCGGCGCGTCTCCTGGGCGTCGACCAGGGCCGTGTCCAGCTCCCGCGGGTTCGCCACGGCGCGGCTGATCGCCTCGGGCGTGATCTCGTGGAAGACCATCCGGCGCACCGGCACCCGCGGCTTCAGGGTGTCGACCAGGTGCCAGGCGATGGCCTCGCCCTCGCGGTCCTCGTCTGTCGCGAGATAGACCTCGCTGGCGTCCTTGACCAACTGCTTGAGCCTGCTGACCTGCTGCCTGCGGTCGGGGCTGACGACGTACAGCGGCTCGAAGCCGTTGTCCACGTCGACGCCGAGCCGCGCCCAGGACTCGCCCTTGTGCGCGGCCGGGACGTCGGCGGCGTTGCGCGGCAGGTCGCGGATGTGCCCGACGCTCGCCTCGACGACGTAGCCGTTGCCCAGATAGCCGGCGATCTTCCCGGCCTTCGTCGGGGACTCGACGATCACCAGCGGCCGGCTTCCGGCCGCGGCCGCGCGGCGCCGCGAGGGCACGCTACCGCCGTTGACCTGCTGGCTGCCGTTCTCGGTTGTCTCGCTCGGCACGGTGCTCCTGTCGATGGTGCTGCGGTGCGGGCGCCGGAGAGCCCGGCGGCGGCGGGCGCCGTCGATCTGCGCCGCCCTCGGCGAGGCCACGGTAGGCCACCGCCCGGACGGAAGGCCGGGTGGTAACCCGCCCTGGGCGCGCCGTCACTGTGCAGAACGCCCAGTGGGCCGCCCTGTTCCCGCCACATCTCACCCGCCCGGAGGAGGTGGCCCGCACTGCCGGGCGAGGGAAGGCCGCGGTTCATCCGGGACGGAAGCTGCCGGCGACCACCTGGCCGAGCGCGGCAAGGGTCGGATGGTTCCGGTCGTAGTACTCGGTGTGACCGGTCTCGGAGTCGGTGGGCAGCTGGATCGCCCCGTAGCCGGGCTCCCGGGGCGCCTCGCCGAACCACTCCAGCCGGGCCACCGGATCGTCCCCGCCCGCTGCGTCGTAGACCTCCGGCGCCTCGAGCCCCGCAGCGCCGTCCCGTCCCATCCCGGGACTGCCCATCAGCACCACGGCGTCCGCCGCGAGCCGGCCCGGCCGATGGGCCGCCTCGTCGACCACCAGGGTCCCGTAGCTGTGCGCCAGCACGATGGTGCGGGCGGCGGGCACCGGAGTGGCCGCCCGGGCCGAGGTGAGACCGCCCAGCGTGCCGTCGAGGAGCCGCCCGCCGGTCCGGGCGTCGTGGCGGGAAGCCGCTCGGATCAGGCTCTGCGGCGTCCGGTAGCCGAGCCAGGCCATGGTCGCCACGGCGATGCCCGGAGCGGCCGAGCACGCCGCGTCGGCCACGTCCTCGGCGTCCTGCAGAAGGGCGCCGAAGTCATCGGTGACGGTGGTCCGGATGCCGGGAACCAGGACCCCGACGGCCGCGGCCGTGTCCAGGTCGCCCAGCGCCACGCCCACGAGGCCGTCGCGCGGCGCGAACTCGTAGAGCTGGGCCGTGCGACCGGCCGCGGCCTCGCCCGCGAGCGTCCCGGCGACCGTCACGGCGACGTCGTATCCGGGAGACCCCGGGTCCTGCAGCGCGCGGGCCAGCAGGATCCGGTTGGCCCGGTCGCGGGCCCAGGCCGGGACGCCGTCCAGACCCCCGAGCAGGCGCGGTTCCGCGGCGATGGCCGCGCGTTCGTCCGCGGCGGTGAGCGACGTCCACCAGGCGGCGACCGCCCCCGGAGCGCGGCCGGCGGGCGCAGCCGCAATGCGCACCGCACTGCCCGTGCCGACCCGGAAGGCCAGGTCGGCGAAGGAGACCGGCGCCCAGGCGTCCACGACTCCGACCTGATGGAGCGCGTCGTCCGCCGCGACCGCTGCTGCCGCGGCATCGCTGCCGCGGCGGAGCGCGTCGACGGCCAGCGCGCTCGCCCGGGTAGCCGCCGTGGCGCGACCGAGGAGGGGCGCGGCCTGGTCGGCCGCCATGGTCCTGGCCGGCGACGGGACGGGCAGCGTCAGCCGGCCGTCCCCGTCGAGCTCGACGTCGGCGCC
Source organism: Frankiales bacterium (assembly GCA_025465155.1). Taxonomy (GTDB): domain Bacteria; phylum Actinomycetota; class Actinomycetes; order Mycobacteriales; family Geodermatophilaceae; genus Geodermatophilus. The sequence goes on along the minus strand of JAODNJ010000476.1, from coordinate 5,598 downwards.
GGCAGCCAGGGTCAGCGCCTGTTCGGCGAGTTCCCGGGCGGCGGCGGCGTGGACCGCGAGCCGGTCCAAGGACGAGAGGGAGGCGAGGCAGGCCCGGCTGACGGACTCCGTGACCGTGGCCAGCGCAATCACGGCCGCCGCGGCCTCAGCCGCTGCCGGCCCCGACCAGGAGGAGGCGGACTCGAGTTGCCGCCCGACGGTCTCCAGCCGGAAACGCCAGCGGGGCAGCCGCCCGGCGACGTCCGCGAGGTTCGCCAGCGCTCCGCGGACCGGACCGTTGTCCCAGGCGGTCAGCCGGACCAGTTCCGGGGCGCTCACCGGGGCCCCGCACCCGCGTGCGCCCGGCCCGGCAGGACCGACCGCGCGATCCCGGCATCGATCGTGCGATAGGAGTCGACGGCCGCGCGGAGGGTGACCGCCATCACCTCGCACTCCTGCGCGATGAGGCCCATCAGGCTGCCCCAGGCAGCAGCGGCCGCACCGCTGCGCCATCCGACGTCCCCGAGCAGCGCCGCCTTCAGGGATGCCGCGGCGGTGCGGCAGAGGGGCTGCTCCTCCGTGAGCTGGGTCGCGAGGGTGGCGAGTTCGTCGGCGAGCGCTTCGACGGCGTCGTACTGGACCGAGAGGGGGGCGGACATGGGCATCTCCGGGCTTCCATCCCACGGGACGCGGGATCGGGAGGCCGGACGTTAGGAGGTGCAGCCACAGCGGGGTCGCCGTCGTCCACAGCCGGCACCGTTGTCCACCGATGCCCCGCGACCCTCCGGCCGGGCGCGAGCCGGCCGGAGGATCGCGGGGTGCGATCAGGGAGCAGAGGTGGTGAGGCTTTCCGGGGTGTCGCTGGGGGCTCCCCCGACGACCACGGACCGGCGCTTGGAGACGACGACCGCGGCGGCGACGATGAGCACGGCCGCCAGCGCGATGGCCACGCGCACCCCGGTGTTGGCGTCGGAGCCGACCCGCAGGCTGACCACCGCGGGCGCGATGAGCAGGGCCACGAGGTTCATGACCTTGAGCAGCGGGTTGATCGCCGGGCCGGCGGTGTCCTTGAACGGATCGCCGACCGTGTCGCCGATGACGGTCGCCGCATGGGCCTCGCTGCCCTTTCCGCCGTACGCGCCGTCCTCCACCATCTTCTTGGCGTTGTCCCACGCACCGCCGGAGTTGGCCAGGAACACGGCCATGAGCGTGCCGGTCGCGATGGCGCCGACGAGGTACGCGGCGAGGGGGCCGAAGCCCAGTCCGAAGCCCACGGCCACCGGGGCCATGACTGCGAGCAGACCGGGTGTGGCCAGCTCGCGCAGGGAGTCCTTGGTGCAGATGTCGACGACCGCGCCGTAGTCCGGCCGCTCGCTGTAATCCATGATCCCGGGGTGGGTACGGAACTGCTCCCGCACCTCGAACACCACCCGCCCCGCGGCCCGGGACACGGCGCTGATCGCCAGCCCGGAGAACAGGAAGACGACGGCGGCGCCGACGATGGCCCCGACCACGTTGCTCGGGTTCACCAGGGTGAACGCGTTGCCCAGCGAACTGCCCGCCTTGCTCAGCGCGGCGCCGACCTGGGTGTTGTAGGAGCCGAAGAGCGCGGTCGCGGCCAGCACGGCGGTCGAGATCGCGATGCCCTTGGTGATCGCCTTGGTCGTGTTGCCGACGGCGTCCAGGTCGGTGAGGACACGGGCTCCGTCCTCGTCCAGGTCACCGGACATCTCGGCGATGCCCTGGGCGTTGTCACTGACCGGGCCGAAGGTGTCCATCGAGACGATGACGCCGGCGGTGGTCAGCAGGCCGCACCCGGCGAGGGCGACCGCGAAGAGCGCCGCCGAGCCCCCGATGAGGAAGGCGGCGTAGACGGCGGCACCGATGAGGAGGGCGGCGTAGACCGCCGACTCCAGGCCGAGCGAGATGCCGGACAGCACCACCGTGGCGGGGCCGGTCAGCGAGCTGCGGCCGACGTCCCGCACCGGCTTGCGGCTGGTCTCGGTGAAGTAACCGGTGAGCTGCTGGATGGCCGCGGCGAGCACGATGCCGATCAGCACCGAGACGAACCCGAGGACCTGCGGGCTCACCGACGAGTTCACGCCCACGCTGGGGAGGACCGTGAACGCGGCCACCGCCACGAGGATCAGCGAGGCCGCCGCGGAGGCGAAGAAGCCGCGGTTGATCGGCGCCAGGCCGCTGCTGTCAGCGCCGCGGGGGTTGCTGAACAGGATGCCGACGACAGAGGCCAGCACACCGATGCCGGCGACCACCAGCGGGAAGACCATCCCCACCGGTCCCAGGGCCACCTGGCCCAGGATCAGTGCGGCGACCAAGGTGACGGCGTAGGACTCGAACAGGTCGGCAGCCATGCCGGCGCAGTCCCCCACGTTGTCACCGACGTTGTCGGCGATGGTGGCGGCGTTGCGCGGGTCGTCCTCGGGGATGCCCGCCTCCACCTTGCCGACGAGGTCCGCGCCGACGTCCGCAGCCTTGGTGAAGATGCCGCCGCCGACACGCATGAACATGGCGAGCAGGGCGCCGCCGAAGCCGAAGCCCTCCAGCACCACCGGTGCGGTGTTCTGGTACAGCAGCAGCGCGAGCGAGGCGCCGAGCAGCCCCAGGCCCACGGTGATCATTCCGCAGACACCACCGGTGCGGTACGCGATGCGGAAGGCCGGCCGGTAGCCACCGGTCCGCGCTGCCGCGGCGACCCGGACGTTTCCACGGGTGGCCAACCACATGCCGATGAAGCCGACGCCCGCGGAGAAGACCGCGCCGAGCAGGAAGAAGAGCGCACGGCCGATCCGGGTCCCCCAGCCACCCTCGGTGACCGGGAGCACCAGCAGCAGCAGGAAGACGATCACCGCGAACACGGCGAGCGTCCGGAACTGCCTCCGCAGGTACGCCGAGGCGCCCTCCTGGATCGCCCGAGCGATGTCGCGCATCGTCGTCGTCCCCTGGTCGGCGGCCAGCACCGCTCGGACCAGATAGCTGGCGAAGCCCAGGGCGGCCAGGGCCACGGCGAGGGCGATCGTCACCAGGACGATGTCTCCGCCGGTCAGTGCGCTGTCGCGCATGTGTTCCTCCAAGACGTTGGCTGCCACCGCACGACACCGTTGTCCGCGGTCGAATGGCACGTCCCCTGCGCGGCGAGCCACGACAGCGGGACGTCGCGCGATTGTAAGGGCGGTCACAGCCGGTGCAGACGTCCACGACGTTCTGTAAGTCGCATCACAGCGTGGGGTAGCCCACGAGACATCCTGTCGCTCATTGGTGTGACAGTGGTGGGGTGACCGCGCTCCACCCGGTCCGGCCGGCTCCCCCTCCCGGCACGGACGACGGCCTCGGGGGCGATGTCCTTCCCGGCGCGGACCTGCTCGCCGCTGTTCTGGCCGGCACGGCCGACGACGAGCAGCCCGTCACCCACGTGCACCGCGTGCCGGTGCGCGAGAGCAGCACCAGTCCCTGGCCCGAGTGGGTGAGCGGACAGCTACGGAGGCGCCTGGAGGACCGGGGGGTAACGGCTCCCTGGCGGCACCAGGTGGAGGCCGCGCAACTGGCTCGCGAAGGGCGCCACGTCGTCGTCGCCACCGGGACGGCCTCCGGTAAGTCCCTCGCCTATCAACTCCCGGCGCTGACCCGCCTGGCCGAGGAGCCACGCGCCTGCGTGCTGTACCTCGCTCCCACCAAGGCGCTGGCCCGAGACCAGCTCGCGTCGGTGGCCGCGTTGGCCGACCCGTCGGTCCGGCCGGCGGCCTACGACGGCGACACGCCGGCCGAGGAACGGGACTGGGTGCGGCGGCACTCGCGGTGGATCGTCACCAACCCCGACATGCTGCACCGCGGGATCCTGCCGGCCCACCAGAAGTGGTCCGGCACGCTGCGTCGGCTGACCTACGTCGTCATCGACGAGTGCCACGCCTACCGCGGGGTGTTCGGGTCGCACGTCGGCCATGTGCTGCGCCGGCTCCGGCGGGTGTGCCGGCGTTACGGCGCGGAGCCCGTCTTCGTGCTGGCGTCGGCCACCGTGGCCGAGCCCGACCGGGCGGCCGGCCGGCTGATCGGGGCGCCGGTGACGGCGGTGACCGACGACGGGTCCCCGCGGCCAGGTGCCACGTTCGCCCTGTGGGAACCGCCGCTGACCGAACGGACCGGAGAGCACGGCGCACCGCTGCGCCGGTCTGCCGCCGCCGACGCCGCCACGTTGCTGGCCGATCTGGTCGAGCGGGGTGCCCGCACGCTTGCCTTCGTGCGCTCCCGACGGGGCGCCGAATCGGTGGCGGAGCAGGCGCGCCGGGTGCTGGTCGACCGCGGTCGACGAGACCTGATGTCGCGCGTGGACTCATACCGCGGCGGCTATCTCCCGGAGGAGAGACGGGAGCTGGAACGGGCCCTGTCGGCGGGCGACCTGCTGGGCGTCGCGACGACCAACGCGCTCGAGCTCGGCATCGATATCGCGGGGCTGGACGCCGTCGTCCTCGCCGGTTACCCCGGCACACTGGCGTCGCTCTGGCAGCAGGCGGGGCGAGCGGGCCGGGCACGAAGGGAGTCACTGGTCGTCTTCGTGGCCCGGGACGACCCGCTGGACCACTACCTCGCCCATCATCCCCGGGCGGTGTTCGGCCGGCCGGTCGAGGCGACGGTCACCGACCCGGGCAATCCGTACGTGCTCGGTCCGCAGCTGTGCTGCGCGGCCGCCGAATTCCCTCTCCGGCCGGAGGATCTCGGGGACTTCGGCGGCCGGGCGGCCGAGGAACAGATCGAGGCGTTGGTCGCGGCCGGCCAGCTGCGCCGTCGCCCGACGGGCTGGTACTGGGCCGGCCGCGGCCGCCCGAATGTCGACATCCGGGGCAGCGGGCTGGAGCCCGTGGCGATCATCGAGGCCGACACCGGCCGGCTGCTCGGGACGGTCGACGGCGACGCCGCACACGCCACCGTGCACACCGGCGCCCTCTACGTGCACCGCGGCGAGACCTACGTCGTCGACGAACTGGACGTGGAGGACGCCTGCGCCGTCGTGCACCCGGAGAGCCCCGACTGGACGACGGTCGCGCGCGACGTCACGGACCTGGGCATCGCGCGCATCGACCGGACCCGGCGGCTGGGCACCGTGACGGCGCACACGGGCGTGGTCGACGTGACCAACCAGGTGGTGGCCTACCAGCGGCGGCGGCTGGGCACCGGCGAGGTGCTGGCGGAGTTCCCGCTGGACCTGCCGCCCCGCCAACTGCGGACCCGCGCCGTGTGGCTCACCCTGCACGACCGGGCCGTGCAGCGCGCAGAGGTCGACGACGTCGCACTGCCCGGGTCACTGCACGCGGCCGAGCACGCCGCCATCGGCATCCTGCCGCTACTGGCGACCTGCGACCGCTGGGACCTCGGCGGGCTGTCGACCGCCCTGCACCGCGACACCGGGGCCGCGACGATCGTGGTCTACGACGGCCACCCCGGCGGAGCCGGGTTCGCTGAGCGGGGGTTCGCGGCGCTGCGTGACTGGCTGACGGCCACCCGGGCGACGGTGGCCAGTTGCGAGTGCGAGAGCGGCTGCCCGTCCTGCGTCCAGTCCCCCAAGTGCGGCAACGGCAACGAGCCGCTCGACAAGGCCGGCGCGGTGCG
>JAODNJ010000451.1 GCA_025465155.1 Frankiales bacterium | reverse complement strand
AGGGCCACGGGGAGCCGGTGCAACAGCGCGTCGAGACCGATCCCGAGGGCGTCGGACACGATCCGCTCCCCGGTGAACAGGTCCCGCCAGGCGCCGGTCGGCAGCCGGAGGGCGGTGTCACCCCAGCCGCCGGCGGCCGCCAGGCCGGCGGGCAGCCGGGTGGCCACCGCGACCACCCCGCCGCGGTCGAACGCCACCGCGTGGTCGGCGCCCGGCCCGGTGGCGGTCACCGGCTCGTACCCGTCGAACCACTCGGGATGGTCCCGCCTTGCCCGCAGGGTCCGGGACACGACGAGCAGCTTCGCGGCGCCCGTGTCGTCGACCTCGGGCACCGTGCCGTCGTCGAGTTCGGCCAGCAGCCGACGCCGCAGGTCGTAGTCGACCGGCCGCCGGTTGTCCGGGTCGACGAGGGAGAGGTCCCACAGCTCGGTGCCCTGGTAGACGTCGGGGACGCCGGGCATCGTGAGCTGCAGCAGCTTCGCGGCCAGCGAGTTCGCCCGGCCGAACGGGGTGATCCGGTCGACCACCTCGCGGATCTCGGCCGACGTCGCGGGATCGTCGTAGGCGGCGTCGACCAGCGCGTGCAGCCGCTCCTCGAACTCGCGGTCGGGATCGGTCCAGGTCGTGGAGGTGCCCGCCTCCCGCGCCGCCTTCTCGACGTACGCGTGCGCGCGCTCGCGGGACAGCGGCCAGGCGCCGACCAGGTTCTGCCACACCAGGTGCGCCAGCGGCCGGTCGGCCAGCGGGTGCCGGTCCATCAGCCAGCGGACCAGCCGCGCCCACTCCGTCGGCAGCTCGGCCAGGACGGCCAGCCGCGCCCGCACGTCCTCGCTGCGCTTGGTGTCGTGCGTGGACAGCGTGGTCATCGACGCGGGCCGGCGCTCCACCCGGCGGCGCTGGGCCGCGTGGAACTCCGCGACCGAGCTGCCGAACCGGGCAGGGTTGCCGCCCACCTCGTTGAGCGCGACGAACCGGGCCCACCGGTAGTAGGCGCTGTCCTCGACGCCCTTGGCCATGACCGGCCCGCTGGTCTGCTCGAACCGGGTCGCCGGCTCCGTACCGGCCTGGGCCAGCACAGGGTGCAGGGCGTCCAGTGCCGGGACCAGGTCGGGACGGCGGTCCCGGACGGCCGCCACGGTGGCGTCGAGGTGCTCCCGCCCGTCGGGGAGGTAGCTCCGGTACACCGGGAAGCTCGCCAGCAGCTCGGCCAGCGCGTCCCGCTCCCGGTCGACGTCGATGCCGGGCAACTCGCCGATCACGCGGGCGAGCCGGTTGATCTCGGAGCCGAGCATGCCGTCGGTGACCTCGCGCTTGCAGTCGTGCACCAGCGCGGCGTAGTCGACCGGCCGGCCCGCCAGCTCGGTGTCGAGTGCGGTGAGCGCCGGCTCGCCGGCCGGGTCGATCAGGACCTCGTCCACCTCGGCCAGCGCGTCATAGCCCGTCGTCCCCGCGGCCGCCCAGCTCTCCGGCAGCTCCTCACCCGGCTCCAGGATCTTCTCGACGACCGTCCACCGACCACCCGAGGCCAGGTTCAGCCGGTCCAGGTAGCCCGCGGGGTCCGCCAGTCCGTCGGGGTGGTCGATGCGCAGGCCGTCGACGTCGCCCTCCCGCACCAGGTCGAGGACGAGCGCGTGCGTGGCTTCGAAGATCGCGGGGTCCTCGACCCGCAGGCCGGCGAGGGTGTTGATCGCGAAGAACCGGCGGTAGTTGAGGTCGGTGTCGGCCCGGCGCCAGTCGACCAGCTCGTAGTGCTGGCGGGCGTGCACCTCCTGCGGCGTCCCGCCGTCGGTTCCCGGGGCGATCGGGAAGCGGTTGTCGTAGTAGTGCAGTTCGCCGTCGACGACCTTCAGCTGGCAGACGTCGTCGGCCGAGCCCAGGACCGGGATCCGGACCCTGCCGCCGCCCGCGTCCCAGTCGATGTCGAAGGCCGCGGCGTGCGTGCTGTCCCGCCCGTGCGTCAGCACGTCCCACCACCACGCCGCCTCGGCGGCGTCGGCGACCCCCATGTGGTTGGGCACGAGGTCCAGCACCAGCCCGAGCCCGTGCTCGTGCAGGGCCGCGACGAACCGGTCGAAGCCCTCGCGGCCGCCGCGGGGCTCGTCGATGTGCGCGTGGTCGACGGTGTCGTAACCGTGGGTGCTGCCGGCCGCCGAGCGCAACAGGGGAGAGGAGTAGGCATGGCTGACGCCCAGGTCGGCCAGGTAGCCGAGGACGGCGGCGGCATCGTCCAGGGTGAAGTCCGCGGTCACCTGCAGCCGGTAGGTGCCGGTGGGCACCCGCCGGCGCCGGGCCGCGGAGCCGTCCTGCTCGCTCACTGCGCGGCGCAGAGGACGACCGTGGCGCGGGCCGCGACCGACAGGACCTCGCCGGCCTTGACGGTGACCGGCTCGACGTCGCCCAGCTCGGCGGTGTCCACGACCACGGTCCAGCCCTCGGCGTAGTCGCTCGCCGGCAGGGTGAACTCGATCGGCTCCTCGGAGGCGTTGAACGCGAGGTAGAAGCAGTCGTCGACGACGTTCTCACCGCGCTCGTCGGTCTCCCGGATGCCGT
>JAODNJ010000450.1 GCA_025465155.1 Frankiales bacterium | reverse complement strand
CAGGCCGTGTACGACGTGCTGCGGGCGCTCACGGACGTGGGCCTGGTGCGGCGCTTCCAGCCGATGGGCTCCGTGGCGCGCTATGAAGCGCAGTCCGGGGACAACCACCACCACGTCGTCTGCCGGTCGTGCGGGGCCATAGTCGACGTCGACTGCGCGGTCGGCGACAGCCCCTGCCTGACCGCCTCCGACGGGGCCGGCTACGAGATCGACGAGGCCGAGGTGATCTGGTGGGGCCGATGTCCCGACTGCGCCGCGGCGATGTCCGGAACCACCCAACAGAACCAGCGAGAGGAGCAGGACCGACGTGCCTGACAAGGACCCGACTCTGAGCGTCAGCGAGAGCGAGAACCCGGCCATCCCGTCCCCCACCCCGAAGGCACACCGGCCGAGGACGAACCAGGACTGGTGGCCGAACCAGCTGGACCTGCAGGTACTGCACCAGCACTCGCCCCGGGCCAACCCGCTGGGTGGGGAGTTCGACTACGCGGAGGCGTTCCGGGACCTCGACGTCGAGGCGCTGAAGCGGGACGTCGTCGAGGTGATGACGACGTCGCAGGACTGGTGGCCGGCGGACTTCGGCCACTACGGGGGGCTGTTCATCCGGATGAGCTGGCACTCCGCCGGCACGTACCGCATCGAGGACGGCCGGGGCGGCGCAGGCGCCGGCGCGCAGCGCTTCGCCCCGCTCAACAGCTGGCCCGACAACGCCAACCTGGACAAGGCCCGGCGGCTGCTCTGGCCGGTCAAGCAGAAGTACGGCCAGAAGATCTCCTGGGCCGACCTCCTCGTCTTCGCCGGAAACTGCGCCCTGGAGTCGATGGGCTTCCAGACCTTCGGCTTCGCCTTCGGGCGGGCGGACACCTGGGAGCCCGAGGAGATCTTCTGGGGCCCCGAGGACACCTGGCTCGGCGACGAGCGCTACAGCGGCGACCGCGAACTGGCGGGGTCGCTCGGCGCCGTGCAGATGGGCCTCATCTACGTGAACCCGGAGGGGCCCAACGGCAACCCGGACCCGCTGGCCGCCGCGCGTGACATCCGGGAGACCTTCCGCCGGATGGCGATGAACGACGAGGAGACCTTCGCGCTGATCGCGGGCGGCCATTCGTTCGGCAAGACCCACGGCGCCGGCGACCCCACGCTGGTCGGGCCCGAGCCGGAGGGTGCGCCGCTGGAGGACCAGGGGCTGGGGTGGAAGAACGCGTTCGGCACCGGCAAGGGCAGGGACGCGATCACCAGCGGGCTCGAGGTGACGTGGACCTCGACCCCGACGAGGTGGAGCAACGGCTTCCTCGAGAACCTCTTCGGCTACGAGTGGGAGCTGACCGAGAGCCCGGCCGGCGCGAAGCAGTGGCAGCCGAAGGACGGCGCCGGGGCCGGTACCGTCCCGGATCCGGAGGACGGCTCGCTCTCCCGCTCGCCGACCATGCTCACGACCGACCTGGCCCTGCGGTTCGACCCCGTCTACGAGCAGATCGGGCGCCGTTTCCTCGAGCACCCCGATCAGTTCGCCGACGCCTTCGCGCGGGCCTGGTACAAGCTGCTGCACCGGGACATGGGACCCCTGTCGCGCTACCTCGGCCCGTGGGTCCCGGAGCCGCAGCTGTGGCAGGACCCCGTCCCCGCCGTCGACCACGAGCTGATCGACGACGCCGACATCGCCGCCCTGAAGGGCGCGATCCTCGGATCGGGCCTGACCATCCCCCAGCTGGTCTCCACCGCCTGGGCGTCGGCGGCCAGCTTCCGCGCCACCGACAAGCGCGGCGGGGCCAACGGGGCGCGGATCCGGCTGGAGCCGCAGCGGAACTGGGCCGTCAACGAGCCGGCCGAGCTCGCCCGGGTGCTGCAGGTCCTCGAGGGGGTCCAGCACGAGTTCAACGGCTCCCGGTCCGGCGGCACGCGGGTCTCGCTCGCCGACCTGATCGTCCTGGGCGGGTGCGCGGCCGTCGAGCAGGCCGCCCGGGACGCCGGCCACGACATCACGGTGCCCTTCGCCCCGGGCCGCACGGACGCCTCCCAGGAGCAGACCGACGTCGAGGCGTTCGCGGTGCTCGAGCCGACCGCCGACGGGTTCCGCAACTACTGGCGGGCCGGGGAGAAGCTGCCGGCGGAGGTCCGGCTGCTCGACCGGGCCAACCTGCTGAACCTCACCGCTCCGGAGATGACGGTCCTGGTCGGCGGGATGCGGGCCCTGGGCGCCACCAGCGGGCGGTCCCGACACGGCGTCTTCACCGACCGCCCGGGGACGCTGACCAACGACTTCTTCGTCAACCTGCTCGCCATGGACACGGAGTGGAAGGCGTCCCGGTCCGCAGAGAACGTGTACGAGGGCCGGGATCGCGCGTCCGGCGAGGTCAGGTGGACCGCCACCGCGGTCGACCTCGTCTTCGGGGCGCACTCCCAGCTCCGGGCCCTGGCGGAGGTCTACGGCAGCCGCGACGGGGAGGAGAGGTTCGTGCATGACTTCGTCGCCGCGTGGGACAAGGTCATGAACCTCGACCGGTTCGACCTCGCCTGATCCCGGTGCCGGGGTCGGCCGCTCGTCGGGCGGCCCCGGCACCGCAACGGGTGGACAGGGCCGGAGGGCCCGGACGGTGACGTAGTTCCCGGACACCTTTCCTGTTGGCGTGTTGTCGCCGACCTGACCCTCCTCGTCACCGCTGCCGCCGGCCGTCACCCGGGCCGTGGACCCCCGGCGCGCTTGCTCAGCCGGGCGGTGCGAGCGACCGTGCGTCGCGCCGCAACGGGTGATCCTCGGGAACCTCGACGCACACGATGCGGACCCCGTCGGGATCAGCGATCCACATCTCGATCAGGCCCCAGGGCTGCGCGCGGGGCGGCTGGAGAACGGGCACGTCCAGGTCGACGAGCCGCCGGTGCTCGGCGCCCACGTCGCGTACCTGCAGCCAGAGGGACAGGCTGCTGGTTCCCGGGGCCTCCCCGGATCCGCCGGAGACCTCGAGGAAGCCACCGCCGAGGAAGAAGACGACGGAGGGATCGCCGGGGTCGCCGAACTCCCGGTACACGGCCAGGCCGAGCGTGTCCCGGTAGAACCGGCGCGATCGCGCCAGGTCCGCGGGGCGGAGCAGGAGTCGGCTGCCGAGGATCTCCACGAGCCGATGATGCCCGGCTTCCGAGCCGGGCTGGAGGACCAATGCCGGTCACGCCAAGCGGGCCAGCAACGCGCGGGCCAGGTCCTCCGCCTCCCGTCGTGGCCCCGTGTCGGCCGCGGCCCGCAGGAGTGCGGCCAGGGGAACGGCCAGCGCAGGCGACAGCGCGGTGATCCAGGCGGCGGAGCCGGCACGCGCCTCGGCGACATGCTCCGTGGACCCGTCCGGCCGGTGGGCCACCACCTCGGCGCGGGTCGCCAGCAATCCGGTGTGGCCGCCCGAATCATGGAGGTGTTCCGGCGACATCGCCGGCAGGCAGGTAGCCGAGCAGAATTCGGTCATGTCCACCGACCAGGACCGCCGGTCACCTGCCTGTGCCCTCGTGATCTTCGGCGCCTCGGGTGATCTCACCGCCCGCAAGCTGCTTCCGGCGCTGGAACGGCTGGCCGACTACGGTGCCCTGCCGAACGAGGTCGCGCTGATCGGCGTCGCCCGGACGCCCATGACGGACGAGGAGTTCGGCGACTACTGCCGCGCCAAGGTGGCGGCGACCGGCAATCCGCGCTGGGCCGAGCTCGCGGCCACGGCCCGCTACGTGCACGGCGACTACGACGACCCGGCCACCTACGCCCGGCTCGCCGAGGTGCTGGGCGACTGCGACCGGCAGCACGGAACGGCCGGCAGCCGGGTCTACTACTTCGCCACCCCGCCCCGGCTGTTCGGGCCCATCG
>JAODNJ010000294.1 GCA_025465155.1 Frankiales bacterium | reverse complement strand
CGCGCGTTGTCGTTGAACTCGGCGACGGCGTCCGGGCTCAGGGAGAAGGCGGTGGCCGAGGCCACCGAGAGCGTCCCCGATCGGAGCAGGGACAGCATGCCGTCCTGGATCACCTCGGTGAAGGCGGTGAGGTTCTCGAACCGCGACTGCGCCAACTCCGCGAGCGCCGCGTTGGCCACATTGCCCACCCCCGACTGGACCGGGAGCAGGTCGGCGGGCAGCCGTCCGCGGGCGACCTCGTGCTCGAGGAACTCGATGAGATGCCCGGCGATCTTCCGTGAGGCTTCGTCGGGAGCAGTGAAGGCGGTGTTGCGGTCGGGACTGTCGGTCTCCACCACGGCGACGACCTTCTCCGGGGGGCAGCGCAGGTACGGCTCGCCGATCCGGTCGCCCGGGCGGACCAGCGGAATGGGCCGTCGGTTGGGCGGCAAGGCGGTGCCGTAGTAGATGTCGTGCATGCCATCGAGGTCGGAGCTCTGCCAGGAATTCACCTCGAGGATCACCGCGTCGGCCTGCTCGATCCAGGTCTTGTTGTTGCCGACGGACGAGGAGGGCACCAGGTGTCCGTCGGCGGTTATCCCGCTGACCTCGATGAGGGCAACGTCTAGATGCCCGAGAAAGCCTTCCCACACCATCTGCGCGACGTGCGACAGGTGGACGTCGATGTACTCCATGTGACCGCTGTTGATCTTCTCGCGGCTGACCGGGTCCGACTGGTACGGCAGCCGTAGTTCGATCCCGTCGGCGGCGGCGAGGGCTCCGTCCAGTTCCGGGGCGGTCGACGCACCGGTCCAGACGCTGATCTTGAAATGCGCGCCGGATGCGTTGGCGTCGGCGATTCGCCGCGCAAGGGCGACGGGAACCTCCTTGGGGTAGCCCGCGCCGGTGAAGCCGCTCATCCCGACGGTCATTCCGGGACCGATCATGGCGGCGGCCGCCTCGACGGGGACGACCTTGCGAGCGAGCCCAGGGTGGAGGATCCGTCCGGCTCCCGGCATGGTTGATCACCTGCTTCGACGGGGCGGTTCGTCGGAGTCAGGCTCCGGCGAACCGCCACTGCCCCGGCAGGGAACACGGTACCCAGCGGCGGGCCGCGGGGCGACGGGACGACGGCGCCACACCCCGCCTGGCGCGGTCTCGGTTTGCGGAGCCGCAGGACCCGCAGGATGCTTCCGGCGTACCCGATGCCGGAGCACCTGCTGGGGGATCGGCAGCGGCTCCGGCCCTGGATGAGGCGCGCGCGCCCCTCTTCCGAGGAGGATCCGGTGACAGCGACCCAACTGCGCACGGCGAGGTCCGGCGAGAAGCTGCTCGGCCGGGTGGCCTTCGTCACGGGCGGAACCCGGGGAATCGGCGCGGCGATCTGCCGCAGTCTGGCCTCCCAGGGGGCTGAGGTCGCAGCCGGTTACAGCGGTAACCAGCAGGCGGCCGATGCCTTCCGCCATGACGTCAGCGGAGCCTTTCCGGACAGCAATGCCACGGTTCACCGCGGTGACATCGGATCCGCCGACGACTGCCGCCGGACCGTCGCCGAAGTCATCGAGGGGCACGGCCGGCTGGACATCCTGGTCAACAACGCGGGCATCACCGCCGACCGGACCGTGCTGAAGATGGTGGACGACGAGTGGCGGCGCGTGATCGACGTCAACCTGTCCGGCGCGTTCTACCTGTCGCAGGCCGCGCTCAAGCACATGCTGGAGCGCGGCAGTGGACGCATCGTGATGGTCTCCTCCGTGATCGGTGAGACGGGCGGCATCGGGCAGGTCAACTACGCCTCCGCCAAGTCGGGGCTGTTCGGCCTCACCAAGACCCTGGCCCGGGAAGCGGCGATGCAACTGCAGCGGGACGGGAACACCGACGGGATCGGCATCACGGTCAACGCCGTCACCCCCGGCTACATCGCGACCGAGATGCTCGCCACCGTCCCGGCCAAGGTGCTCGACGGACTCCGGGCGAAGATCCCCCTCGGGCGCCTCGGAGAGCCGGAGGAGATCGGCCGCGTCGTTCACTTCCTCGCTGCGGACGCGTCGTCCTACATCACGGGCCAGGTGTGGGGGGTCAACGGCGGCCTGGACATGTAGGCGCCGGCACGTGGACGAGGATGGGGGTCCACCGACAGGGAGAGGTGCCGGGTGTTCGACCGCATCGCCGTGATCAACCGAGGCGAGCCGGCCATGCGGCTGACCCGCGCCGTCCGCGAGCTCAACGCGGAGCACGGCTCCCGAACTCGGGTCATCGCCCTGCACACCGAGGCCGAACGCCGGGCGACATTCGTCCGCGCCGCCGACGACGCCGTGCTGCTGCGCGAAACCGGCGCCGCGAACCCCTACCTCGATCACGAGGAGCTGGCGCGGGCCCTGCGGGCCAGCCGCGCCGACGCGGCCTGGGTGGGCTGGGGTTTCGTCGCCGAGGACCCGGCCTTCGCCGAGCTGTGTGCCTCGCTCGGCGTCGTTTTCGTCGGGCCGCCCCCGGAGGCCATGCGACTGCTGGGCGCCAAGATCGAGGCGAAGGTCCTCGCGGAGCAGACCGGCGTGCCGGTCGCCCCGTGGAGCGGCGGACCGGTGGCGGGGTTCGAGGACGGCCGCCGGCACGCGGCCGCCATCGGCTACCCGCTGATCGTCAAGTCGCGGAGCGGCGGCGGCGGGCGGGGCATCCGCATCGTGCGCTCCGAGGACGAGCTCGAGGACGCGCTGACCCGGACGCAGGCGGAGGCACAGCGCACGTTCGGCGACCCGGTCATCTTCATGGAACGGCTCGTCGAGGGCGGGCGGCACGTCGAGGTGCAGGTGATCGCCGACCAGCACGGCTCGGTATGGGCTCCCGGGGTACGCGACTGCTCGGTGCAGCGGCGCAACCAGAAGGTGCTGGAGGAGTCGAGCTCACCCGCGCTGAGCCCGGAGCAGGAACGGTTGCTCCGCGAGTCCTCCATCGCGCTGGTGAAGGCGGCCGGCTATGTCGGGGCGGGCACGGTCGAGTTCCTCTACCAGCCGGAGGAGAAGCTCTTCACCTTCCTCGAGGTGAACACGCGGCTGCAGGTGGAGCACCCCGTCACCGAGGAGACCACCGGCCTGGACATCGTGAAGCTGCAGCTGCACGTGGCGGCCGGTGGCCGGCTGGAGGGTGATCCACCCGCGCGGTCCGGCCACGCGGTGGAGGCACGGCTCAACGCGGAGGACGCCGAACAGGGATTCGCTCCCGCTCCCGGCCGGGTCGAGCTGATGCGGCTGCCCACCGGCCCGGGGATCCGTGTGGACACCGGAATCGGGGTCGGTGACGTCATCCCGCCGCTCTACGACTCGATGATCGCCAAGATCATCGCCTGGGGCGGGGACCGCCCCGAGGCGCTCGCCCGGCTGCGGGTCGCGCTGCGCGACACCACCGTCGTCCTGCGCGGCGGCACCACGACCAAGTCCTTCCTGCTGGATCTCCTCGACCGCCCGGAGGTCGTCGACGGCACCGCCGACACCGGCTGGCTGGACCGCACGGGGACCGGGAGCGCCGCCGACACCGCGGGCAACGCGTGGGTGGCGCTGGTCCGGGTGGCGATCGACGTCGCGGACGCGGAGGAGGCACGCGAGCGCACGGCCTTCCT
>JAODNJ010000419.1 GCA_025465155.1 Frankiales bacterium | reverse complement strand
GAGTGGGTGAGCTCGTCCAGCGCCTCGTCGTCGAAGACCTGGCGGGGCTGCTTGGGGTTCGGGACGACGTCGTCGACGGAGACCTCGCGCAGCTGCGCCCCGGGGACACCGACCGCACCCTCCGCGGGGGGCTGTGCCGGCGGGGTGGCGTGCGCCCCGGCTTCGACGGAATCAGCCGGGGCGGGCTCGGACGGCACAGCCGCAAGCGGCGCGGTCCGTTCGGGGGCAGCCGACTCCTCGACCCGGGCGGGCGCCGGCCGGGGAGGCTCGACCGGGGACGGCGGCGGCGCTGTGGGGATGAGGGCGGCGAGCCCCCGGCCGAGCCCTCCGCGCTTCGCTGTCGTCACGAGCCGTCCTCCTCGGTGGCGTGGTTCCCGTACACCGCGGCGACCGGCGGAGTGACCATGGCGCGTCCGGGATCGAGCGGCGGCAGATGGACGCCACGCTCGGCGAGCTCCCGGGCGGCCTCCACGTAGCTCGTCGAGCCGCGGGATCCGGGGTCGTAGGTGAGCACCGACTGCCCGTAGCCCGGCGCTTCGGAGACCCGGACGTTCCGGGGGATGACGGCGGTCAGGACCAGCTCACCGAAGTGGTTGCGCACCTCGTCGGCAACCTGGTCGGCCAGCTTCGTCCGCCCGTCGTACATGGTCAGCAGGATGGTCCGCACCGCGATACCAGGATTGAGGTGCTGGCGGACCAGGTCGATGTTGGTGAGCAGTTGCCCGAGCCCCTCGAGCGCGTAGTACTCGCACTGGATGGGGATGAGCACCTCGTCCCCGGCCACCAGAGCGTTGAGCGTGAGCAGGCCCAGCGACGGCGGGCAGTCGATGAGCACGTACTGCGGCCGTTCCTCCTCGGGAAGGGCCTGCAGGTAGCCCTCGATCGCGCGGCGGAGCCGGTACTCGCGGGCGACGACGGAGACCAGCTCGATCTCCGCGCCGGCCAGGTCGATGGTCGCCGGAATGCAGCGCAGCTTCGGGCTGGCGCCGGTCGGGTGCACGACCTCGGCGAGGGAGTTGTCCCCGACCAGGGCGTCGTAGATGGACGGCGTCCCGACGGAGTGCTCCACACCGAGGGCCGTGCTCGCGTTCCCCTGGGGATCGAGGTCGATCACCAGCGTGCGCAGTCCGTACAGCGCGAGGGCCACGCCGAGATTGACCGCCGACGTCGTCTTCCCGACGCCACCCTTCTGGTTCGCCACGGTGATGACCCGCGTGCGCACCGGAGGGGGGAACGGGTCCTGATCGGCCGCGTGCAGCACCCGGGTGGCCCGCAGCGCCTCCATGGCGATGGGGCTGTCGAAGTCCGTCCCGGCGGAGGCGGTAGCCCTCTCGGCGGCATTGTCAGCGGCGAGACTCGTCCGCAACCGCTCGCCCGGGTCGGTCATCACGGGTCCTTCCTGCCGAGCCGTTTCACGTGGAACGGGGTCGGGTGGCTGTACGCGTTCCACGTGGAACAGGGCGGGGTGTGTGCGCGGACGACCGTCACCGCTCCCCCCGGGTCATGACCACCACGGTAGTGGCAGCGTCGCCGAGGGATGCACCGACAGCCCGCGGGTGAATGTTCCGCATCCCGGCCGCCTCGAGTTCCGGCAGCAACGAAGGCAGTTCGGCCACGGCACGAGCGCCGACGAGAGCGACGAGTTGCGCCCCCGGGCGCAACAGACCCCGGCACCAGCCGACCAGCCGGGGGAGCGCCGCGACCGCGCGCGCGGTCACGACATCGACCGGTCCGACGGCAGCCGCGACCGACCGTTCCTCGGCGCGGCCCCGCACCACCCGCCATGGCCGGTCGAGGTCCGCGACGGTCTCCTCGAGGAACTCCACCCGCCGCGCCATCGGCTCGACGAGCGAGAGCGAGAGATCAGGGCGCGCCAGCCCGAGCGGGATCCCCGGGAGCCCGGCACCACTCCCGACGTCGACGACCCGCGCCCCCTCGGGCAGCGCCTCGGCCACAGCGGCGCTGTTGAGCACGTGCCGCTCCCACAGTCGGGGAACCTCGCGGGGGCCGATCAGCCCACGGGTCACGCCGTCGGTGGCCAGCCGGGCCACGTAGCGGACGGCGTCGTCGAACGCGCCGCCGAAGACCCGTCGGGCGACCTCCGGCGCTGGGGGAATCGGTGCCGTATCGCTACTCGGTGCTCGACTCCGGGCCCGTTCCCTTCCTCGGTCGCCGGCGCTGCCTGCGGCGCCCGCTGGCCCGTCGTCTCCGCGGATCACGCGTCCGGAAGGATGACCACGCGCCGTTGCGGCTCCTCGCCCTCGGACTCGCTCCGCACGCCGGCCACGGCGGCGATGACGTCGTGGACGACCTTGCGCTCGAACGGGTTCATCGGGCTCAGCCGCTCGGGGGTGCGGCTCGAGGCGACCCGGCGGGCGGCCTCGCCGGCCAGCGCAGAGAGGTCCGCCCGGCGCTTGGCCCGGAAGCCGCCGATGTCGAGCATCAACCGGCTGCGGACGCCGGTGGCCTGGGCCACGGAGAGCCGGGTGAGCTCCTGAAGCGCGTCGAGCACCGAGCCGTCCCGCCCCACGAGGTCGGAGAGCTGGCCGCCGACGATCGCCACCGAGGCGCGGTCGCCCTCGACGTCCAGGTCGATGTCCCCGTCGACGTCGAGGATGTCCAGCAGCCGTTCGAGGTAGTCGCCGGCGACGTCGCCTTCGCGCACCAGCAGGTCGTCACCGCCGGACTTCCCGACCCCAGCTGCCCCGTCAGCCCCACCCGACGCACCCGTGGCGTCATCGAGGGTGGCCGGCTCCACGTCCTCGACGACGGCGTCGTCGCTGGCCGGGTCGGCCTCCGGTAGTGCGGGCTCCCCGCCCCGCTCCCCGGCGAGGTCACCGACGGGCGGGCTCAGCACCGAGCCGGACGTGGCCTCGGCGGTGGCGGCGGTGTCGGCGGAAGGCTGCTGCGGAGCACTCACGGAGGTTCCTCCTCGGTCTCGTGGCCGGGCGTACCCGGTGGTCTCGGTCCGGCGGGCGTCCGATCAGGACGCCGGTGCCGCAATCAGCGGCGCTTGCGCTTGGGGCGATTCCCCGGGCCCTGGCCGCTCTTGGTCGCACCGCGCCCGGGGGCGCTGCCGGTGGGGCTCCCGGGCGCCTTACCGGCGGCCGTACCGCTGCTGTCCCCCTTCTCCAGGGGAACGCCGTTCAGTACGGGGCCGGGCTCTCCGGGGGACGTCGGCGTCGCGGATTCGGAGGGGCTGTCCGTGGCCGGGGCGTCGGTCGCCGGGGCGCCGTCCTGGCTCCGGGTTCCGGTGGCCTGGTTCGCGGGCCGGCTCGGGCGGTTGCGCACCGGCTTGGCACCCGGCCGCGGAGCGAGCGCCTTCGGGTCGACGGCCGGCTTGTCGCCCCCCTTGCCCTGCGCACCGGGGGCGCCCGGTATGGGGAGCTTCTTGAGGATGTAGAACTGCTGCCCCAGGGTCCACAGGTTGTTGGTGAACCAGTAGAGCAGGACGCCGATCGGGAAGAAGAAGCCGGAGACGAAGAGGCTCAGCGGCATCCCGTAGAGCATCAACCGCTGCACGGTCGCCGCCTGGCCCTCGACCGGGCCGGACCGCCGCTGGATCTGCTTCTGCGTGTAGAACGTCGTGACGCACATGATCACGATCAGCGCCATCGCGACGATCCGGATGTTCGTGTAGCTGGCGATGCGGAGGATCTCCGTCGCCTTGGCGCCCGTCATGTTGAACGACGAGGAGATGGGCGCACCGAAGAGCTTGGCCACCGCCGCCTGGTTGGTGAGCGTGTCGTCCCAGCTGTAGAGCCCCTTCTCCCCCGGGGCGAGCCTGCGCAGGACGTGCAGCAGCGAGATGAAGACCGGGATCTGCGGGATGATCGGCAGGCACCCGGCCAGCGGGTTGACCCCGCGCTCCTTCTGCAGCGCCATGACCGCCTGGCTGAAGCCCTGCCGGTCGCTGCCGAACTGCTTCTTGAGCTTCTGGATCTCCGGCTGGATCTCCTGCATGGCCCGCTGCGACTTCACCTGCTTGATGAAGAAGCGGAACAGCACGATCCGGACGGTGACGACCAGGAAGACGATGGAGAGCGCCCAGGTGATCCCGCCGGCCGGGTCCAGGAACGTGGAGAAGAGGGCGTGCCACTCCTTCATGACCCACGCGATGGCCGTGTAGAACCAGTTCAGATTGAACAGGTGGAAATTCAACGCAGGCCTCCTGCCGCGGGGCCGGACCGGAGACCGGCCGGAAAGCTGGAACCGGCCGGGCGGGGGGCCTGACCCTCCGCCGCCGGGGTCGCGGTCACGTCCTGCAGTACCGCCGGAGTGCGTGCCGCTGTGTTCGACGAGTGGATCGCCTCGGACGTTCCTGGACGCCGGATCCGTGCCGGAGGCACCAGATCGATCCCGCCACGATGCCAGGGCGCGCACTTCAGCAGCCGGCGCAACGCCAGCCCCCCGCCACGGGCGGCGCCGTGCACCTCGATCGCCTCGGCCGCGTACTCACTGCAGGTGGGTACGAAGCGGCAGCGCGGGGGGCGCGTCGGGCTGATCGCCCGCTGGTAGAAACCGACACCACCCAGCAGCGCCCGCTGCACGGGGCGCCGCCGAGGACCGGCCGGGAGGTCGGTGGTCACGTCGACCTGCTCCGCTCGGGGGAGAGCACGCGGTCCAGGCCGGAGCGCAGGTCACGGTGCAACTGCTGCGTCGTGGCGGTGGCGGCTTCCGGACGGGCACGGACCACCACGTCAGCGGTCGCGGGCAGCCGGGGCAGTTCCTCCAGGAGGACGGCGCGCAGCCGACGGGTCACCCGGTGGCGGACCACCGAGTTGCCGACGGCCTTGCCCACCACGAAACCGGCGCGGGGCCCGGACGCGTCGGCGACCCGCCCGCTGGAACCACGGGCGGGTCGCTCGGGAAGGTAGTGGAGCACCATGGTCGGCCGCCCGACGCGTCGCCCGGACCGGACGACCGCGGTGAACTCCGGACGCCGGCGCAGGCGGGCCTGCGCGGGCAACACCTCAGGCGGAGAGCTTCTCGCGGCCCTTGCGCCGACGGCCGGCGATGATCGCCCGGCCCGCGCGGGTACGCATCCGCAGCCGGAAGCCGTGGGTCTTGGACCGACGGCGGTTGTTCGGCTGGAACGTGCGCTTGCTCACGAGGTACTCCTACGACACGACATCGGCGGTCGCGCACCCGCCGGTGGACGGGCACGCGCGGAAGGCCGGTGGAGCCGGCGCGAACGCCGCTCCGGTGGCTCCCGGAAGCTGGGCACTGCGGATGGGCTCCGACCCGTCACGGAAGGCACCGCGCGCGCTCGGCGCGGACGCACACAGCTGACGATGCACCCGACTGACGAGGCAGAACCCGTCCACAGACTCCCGCCAGCATAGCCGAGGAACTCCGGATGCCGGTGGGCGGCCGGAGTCCGACTCCTCGGCCTGCCCGACCGGGGTCTCAGCACGCTCCGGCACGCCGCGGTGCCGGCCGTGCCGACGCGCCGGACGACGTCTGTGGATCGTTGCCGGGCTGTGGATGCGGCTGTTAGCGTCGCCGTCGCTCCGCGTCGGGCGTCAGGGTTCCGGCGCGCGGGTCGACCCCATTGCCGATCAGCGACATCCGTACCGCTTCAGCGGCCCTGTCGGGCCTATGACCTGCAACGATGCTCGTCCCGATACCACCGTGGGTGGTTCCGGCGGTGCGTGTCGTCGGCAGTGCACACCCTGTGGACACCGATGTGGAACCAGTACGTCTGGTCGTCCACAGCGGACCACCGGGAACAGGCAGCCCGGATGCCACGAGGGCGCCGCGAGCCGCGGCGGGGACGACCCGGCGCGGACTGCCGGCAAGACGGCCGCGGGGTCTTACAGCATGGGGAGGAACGCGGGCATGACCGATGCCACCCTGGACCTGGCGACGGTCTGGGACCAGATCCGCGAGCGGCTGTCGACCAGCCTCTCGCCTCAGCAGAACGCCATGCTGAACCTGACCCGCCCCCTGGGCCTGGTCGAGGACACCGCGGTCCTGGCCGCGCCGAACGAGTTCACCCAGACCGTGCTCGAGTCACGGATGCGCCGGGTGCTGGCCGAGGCGCTCTCCGAGCGGTTCGGCCGGGACATCCGCGTCGCGGTCCAGCTCGAGGACGCCCCGGCCGAGCGCACCGCGGACCGGGAGGAGGAGCCGACCCGCCGGCCGTGGTCGTCGGTCGAGGCACAGCGGGCCGCAGAGGACCAGGCGCACCGCGAGCGGACCGACGACGGCCGCAGCGCCTTCGGCGTCCGCACCGACGCGATCGGCATCCCGCCGTGGGACCGCGGTCCCGGACCGACCGACGACGCCGGGCCCGGGGACTCCGACGGCCCGGTCGGGCTCTCCGCCGGCCGCGCCGGACAGGTCGTGGACCGCGGGGCGCCGGAGGACTGGAGCACCCCGTGGACCGGCGCCACCGACTGGAGCCCCGCCACGGCCGGACCCGCCGGTGACGGGCCCGACGCCGCGGTGCTGCCCTTCGACCTGGACGTCCCCGGCGGCGGCCGTTCGCGGGGACGGCGGCCCGAGGGCGTCCGCTCCGGCAGCGCGCGGACCGAAAGTGCGGCAGGCGACCGGCGCCCTCCCGGCCTGGACCCCGGTCTGAACCCGAAATACGTCTTCGACAGTTTCGTCATCGGCAACAGCAACCGGTTCGCCCACGCCGCCGCGGTGGCCGTGGCCGAGGCGCCCGCCCGTGCCTACAACCCGCTGTTCATCTACGGCGAGTCGGGGCTGGGCAAGACGCACCTGCTGCACGCCATCGGGCACTACGCGGCCCGGATGTTCCCGAACGTGCGGGTCCGCTACGTGAGCACCGAGGAGTTCACCAACGAGTTCATCAACCTGGTGCACTCGGGCCGAGCCGAGGACTTCCGCCGTCGCTACCGGGACATCGACTTCCTGCTCATCGACGACATCCAGTTCCTGGAGCGCGCCGAGCGGACGCAGGAGGAGTTCTTCCACACGTTCAACACGCTGCACAACGCCAGCAAGCAGATCGTCATCACCTCCGACCGGGCGCCGAAGAAGCTCACGACGCTCGAGGACCGGCTGCGCACCCGCTTCGAGTGGGGGCTGATCACCGACGTCCAGGCGCCGGACCTCGAGACCCGCATCGCGATCCTGCGCAAGAAGGCGTGGGGTGAGCGGCTGCAGGTTCCCGACGCCGTGCTGGAGTTCATCGCCAGCAAGGTGCAGACCAACATCCGCGAGCTCGAGGGCGCGCTGATCCGGGTGACCGCGTTCGCCAGCCTCAACAAGCAGCAGGTCGACCTGCCGCTGGCCGAACTCGTGCTCAAGGACCTCATCAGTGACGAGCAGGGACCGCAGATCACCGCGGCGATCATCATGGCGGCCACGGCCGAGTACTTCTCCGTGACGATGGAGGAGCTCCAGGGCTCCAACCGCAGCCGCACGCTGGTCAACGCCCGCCAGATCGCGATGTATCTGTGCCGGGAGCTGACCGAGCTGTCGCTCCCGCGGATCGGGGCGTCCTTCGGGGGCAAGGACCACACCACGGTCATGCACGCGGTCAAGAAGATCACCAACCTGATGAGCGAGCGCCGGGCGACCTACACGCAGGTCACCGAGCTGACCGCCCGCATCAAGAGCCGCGCCCGCCAGTAGCTCCTCCGGGCCGCCGTCGGCCTCCTCCGGACCGCCGTCGGCCGGTCTCCCGGGGTGACCACAGGCCCGCAACGGGTCGACACGACCTCTTGTCCACAGCTGTGCGGAACACCGTGGAAGGTCGTTCGCCCACGTGACGGGCCGCCGGACCGGGCTCATCGCCTCCTCGTCTGTCGACTCGTCGAGGAGTTGTCCCCAGGAATGTGCACAGCCTGGGGATCCTCGCGTGTGTGCCGGCTCACGAACCGTCATGGCCGGTCCGGCCCGGCGCCGTGCCGGTCGCCGGCCGGCACCGGGTCGCTGACCTGGGCGGACGGAGCGCACGCCGGCCGCGGACCGGTGACCTGCCGGCAGTGCCCACGATCTGGGGACGGCCCGGGGGGCACGCAGGGGACAGCGGGTGGACGGCCGGGGGCACCGGTGCACAGCCGTCGAGATGTCCACGTGTCGACAACAGGACGCGGCTCCCCACCCACATCGGGCGCACAGGCCTGTCCGGGGCGTGACCTGCGAGAAGGGCTCCGATCCCCAGCTTCCACACCTGTGATGACGAGGATGAAGGAGATATATCCAGAATTTCTCGAACCCCAGACACGGTGGGGAATCTGCGCCCGGAGGGGCCTGGAGGGGTGCAGCAGGGACCAGGGTTTCCCCCCGGCAGCCCCGAACAGGCACGATGAGGACCGCACCTGCTCGGCCACGTCCGGTCGGGATCCTCCGGTGCGCGGAAGAAGACAACCCGCACACGGGGCGGGGCGCCGGTCGACGGCGTCCACGTCGCCGGTGCGGGCAGAGCAGGGGTGGGTCGAGTCATGAAGTTCCGGGTGGCACGTGAGGTGCTCTCCGACGCCGTCGCCTGGACCGCGCGCAGCCTGCCGCCGCGCCCGTCGGTCCCGGTCCTGGCCGGGATCCTCCTGGAGGTCGACGGCAACCAGCTCTCGGTCTCCGGCTTCGACTACGAGGTGTCCGCGCGGGCCGAGGTCGACGTGCACGCCACCGAGGGCGGCCGCGCGCTGGTCCCCGGGCGGCTGCTCGCGGAGATCACGCGGGCACTTCCACCGCACCCGGTCGAGATCAGCGCCGAGGGCCCCAGGCTGTCCATCACCTGCAGCAACGCCCGGTTCAGCCTGCCGACGCTGCCGGTCGAGGACTACCCGTCGCTGCCGTCCATGCCGTCGTCCGCGGGCACCGTCGAGAGCGACGTCTTCGCCGAGGCGGTGGGGCAGGTGGCCGTGGCCGCCGGACGCGACGACACGCTGCCGATGCTCACCGGCGTCCGGCTGGAGATCGAGGACGACCTGATCACCCTGGCCGCCACCGACCGGTACCGGCTGGCGGTGCGCGAGTTCGCCTGGCGCCCGGAGTCCCCCGGGGTGTCCGCGGCCGTCCTGGTCCCCGCCCGCACGCTGGCCGACGCCGCGAAGACCCTCACCAGCGGCCCGGAGATCGTGCTGTCGCTGTCGTCGGGCGGTTCCGGCGAGGGGATCCTCGGCCTCTCGGGCAAGGACCGGCAGACGACGACGCGGCTGCTCGATGCCGAGTTCGTGAAGTACCGCGCGATCATGCCGACCGACTCGGCCGCCAGCGCCGTCCTGCCCGTGGGGCTGTTCACCGACGCCGCCAAGCGCGTGGCGCTCGTCGCCGACCGCGGCACACCGCTGCGCTGCGAGTTCACTCCGGGGCAGGTGACCCTGCGCGCCGGCGGGACCGACGACGAGGGCCAGGCCGAGGAACGCTGCGACGTAGAGTTCGACGGCGAGCCCTTGACGATCGGC
Source organism: Frankiales bacterium (assembly GCA_025465155.1). Taxonomy (GTDB): domain Bacteria; phylum Actinomycetota; class Actinomycetes; order Mycobacteriales; family Geodermatophilaceae; genus Geodermatophilus. The sequence goes on along the minus strand of JAODNJ010000419.1, from coordinate 2,587 downwards.
TTCAACCCGACGTTCCTGCTCGACGGCCTGGCCGCCGTGCACACCGAACGCGCGCGGATGAACTTCACCAGCCCGCTCAAACCTGCCGTGCTCTCCGGGGTCGAGGAGCCCGCCGCCGACGGCGGCGGCGCCCCGGCGGGGTCGGCTCAGCGGGCCGGCAGCTACCGGTACCTGATCATGCCGGTCCGCCTGCCAGGCTGAGTCCGCCGGTCGACGTCGGACGACGGCGGGTGTGGGTCGGGAAGGTGTTCCGCAGGCAGGGCACGGGCATCGCGCAGGCGGGCGCCCGTGAGCCAACGTTTCGAGGAAGGACATCACCGTGCAGCTGGGGCTGATCGGGCTGGGCAAGATGGGCGGCAACATGGCGGAGCGGATCCGCCGCGCCGGCCACGAGGTCGTGGGATTCGACCGGGCCCCGGGCAAGCGGGACGTCGACAGCATCGACGGGCTGGTCCGGGCGCTGCAGGCCCCCCGGGTCGTCTGGGTGATGGTGCCGGCGGGCGAGCCGACGCGCTCGACCGTTCGCGAGCTCGGTGAGCTGCTCAGCCCCGGCGACGTGGTCGTCGACGGCGGGAACTCCAAGTACACCGACGACCAGGTGCACGCCCGTGAGCTCGGCGAGAAGGGCATCGGCTACGTCGATGCCGGCGTCTCCGGCGGGGTCTGGGGTCTGCAGAACGGCTACGCCCTCATGGTGGGCGGCAGCAAGGAGGACGTCGCGAAGGTCCAGCCGATCTTCGACGCGCTCAAGCCGCCGTCGCCGAAGGACGGGTCCGGCCAGGAGCTCCCCGGAGCGGGCTTCGTGCACGCCGGTCCGGCCGGCGCCGGCCACTTCGCGAAGATGGTCCACAACGGCATCGAGTACGCGATGATGCAGGCCTACGGCGAGGGTTACGAGCTGCTCGACGCCGTCGACCTGGTCGAGGACGTCCCCGGCGTGATCGCCTCGTGGACACAGGGCACGGTCATCCGTTCCTGGCTGCTGGACCTGCTGGTCCGCGCGCTGCAGGAGGACCCGGAGCTGGCCGAGATCACCGGCTACGCCGAGGACTCGGGGGAGGGCCGGTGGACGGTCGAGGCGGCCATCGACCACGCCGTCCCCATGCCGGCGATCGCCGCGTCGCTGTTCGCGCGGTTCGTCTCCCGCCAGGAGGATTCGCCGACCATGAAGGCGGTCGCGGCGCTGCGCAACCAGTTCGGTGGCCACGCGGTGCACGCCGTCCAGGCCAAGGAGGCCGAGCGCCCCGCGTGAGCCCGTCCCGCTCCGTCCCCCGGTCCCACCAAAATGGCCATTTTGGTGGGACCGGCGCCGCGGTCTGACGTGTACGTCCGGCATCTCCAGCTCGGGTCCTTCCGCAGCTGGGCGCGGGTGGACCTCGCGCTCCGCCCGGGGCCGACGGTGTTCGTCGGCCGCAACGGCGAGGGCAAGACCAATCTCGTCGAGGCGGTCGACTACCTGGCCGCGATGAGCAGCCACCGGGTGGCGACCGACGCCCCGCTGGTGCGTCACGGCGAGAGCCAGGCGGTCGTCCGGGCGGCTCTGCGGAGCGGCGATCGCGAGCTGCTGGTCGAGATCGAGATCAACCCGGGCCGGGCCAACCGGGTGCGGGTCAATCGCGCCCCGCTGCCCCGCCCGCGCGACCTGCTCGGGATGGTGCGCACCGTCCTGTTCGCGCCGGAGGATCTCGCGCTGGTCCGCGGCGACCCGACCGAGCGCCGCCGCTTCCTCGACGAGCTGCTGGTCAGTCGCACGCCGCGGCTGGCCGGTGTCCGGGCCGACTACGACCGGGTGCTCAAACAGCGAAACGCGCTGCTGAAGACAGCGCGGCTGGCCCGCGGCTCGGCCCTGGAGACCCTCGACGTCTGGGACGGCCACCTGGTCGACCTGGGCGGCCAGCTGCTCGCCGCCCGCCTGCAGCTGACCTCGGTACTCGCTCCGCACATGGCTGCGGCCTACGCCGACGTCGCCGGGCCGGGTGCCGCCGCGGCCGGGCTGGGCTACTCGAGCACGGTGCCGCTGGCCGGCGACGGCAGCCCGCTGTCCGCCGACGCCGCGCTGCCCGGCGCCGCCGAGCTCGCGGCGGCGCTGCGGGCACGGGTCGCCGAGCGCCGGGGCGAGGAGGTCGACCGCGGGATGACGCTCGTGGGGCCGCACCGCGACGACCTGGTCCTCCACCTCGGACCGGCGGTGGCCAAGGGCTTCGCCAGCCACGGCGAGTCCTGGTCGCTGGCGCTGGCGCTGAAACTGGCGACCTTCGGGCTCTTGAGGGCCGACGGTGAGGACCCCATCCTGATCCTCGACGACGTGTTCGCCACCCTCGACGCCGACCGCCGTGCCGCGCTGGCCGCGGTCGCGCGGACGGCCGAGCAGACGCTGATCACCGCGGCCGTGCTCGACGACGTCCCGGCGGAGCTGCGCGGGACGCGCGTCGAGGTCGCCGGCGGACGGGCCTGGGTCGTGGCGGACGGCGAGCTGCTGGAGGAGGGGACCACGTGACCGACGGTCGGCCTCCGCGCCCCAGCGACGTCGCCCGCGCCGCGCTGGAGGCGGCCCGGGCCGCGGCAGCGGCCCGCCCCCGACCGACCC
>JAODNJ010000408.1 GCA_025465155.1 Frankiales bacterium | reverse complement strand
TGCCCGCTGGTCAGCAAGGTGCACGGGGAGGTCCGCCGGTCGGCCCGGCGCGGCGAGACCGTGCTGCTGATCGGCCACCGGGAGCACGAGGAGGTCGAGGGCACGGTCGGGGAGGCGCCGGACGGCGTCGTCGTCGTCGCGGACGTCGCCGAGGCGCGCGCGGTCGCCGTCCCCGACCCGGACCGGGTGTCCTACGCGGTGCAGACGACCCTCGCGGTCGACGAGGCCGAGGAGGTGGCGGCCGTGCTGCGCGAGCGGTTCCCGTCGCTGCGCGCGCCCCGTCGCGACGACATCTGCTACGCCACCACCAACCGCCAGCGGGCGGTCCGCGCGCTGGCGGACGGCACGGACCTCGTGCTGGTGGTCGGGTCCGCGAACTCCTCGAACTCGGTGCGCCTCGTCGAGGTGGCCGAACGCGCAGGGGTCCCCGCCCACCTGGTGGAGGACGCCGGCCAGGTCGATCTCCGCTGGCTGGCCGGTACCTCCCGCGTCGGCATCACCGCCGGCGCGTCCGCTCCCCCGCACCTGGTCGACGACCTGGTGCGCTGCCTGTCCGGCCTCGGTCCGGTCACCGTGCGCGAGCAGCACGTGACCGACGAGGACGTCGTCTTCGCCCTACCCCAGGAGGTCAGCTGACCATGGCGATGCCATTCCGTCAGACCGTTCGGCTCGGCACGTACCTGATGAAGCAGAAGATCAAGCGGAACGAGAAGTTCCCCCTGCTCGTCGAGCTGGAGCCGCTGTTCGCCTGCAACCTCAAGTGCGCCGGCTGTGGCAAGATCCAGCAGCCGCACACGCTGCTCAAGCAGCGGATGCCGGTCGAGCAGGCGGTGGGCGCGATCGAGGAGAGCGGCGCCCCCATGGTCTCCATCGCCGGGGGCGAGCCCCTCATGCACCCGCAGATCGACGAGATCGTGCGACAGCTGCTCGACCGCAAGAAGATCGTGTTCCTCTGCACCAACGCGGTCCTGCTGCCCAAGCACCTGCACAAGTTCGCGCCGCACAAGAACTTCTCGTGGATGGTGCACATCGACGGGCTGCGCGAGCGGCATGACGCGTCGGTGTGCAAGGACGGTGTCTTCGACCAGGCGGTCGCGGCGATCGAGCAGGCCAGGACCGCCGGGTTCCGGGTGATGACGAACACGACGTTCTTCGACACCGACACCCCGCAGGACGTCATCGACATCCTCGACTACCTCAACGACGAGCTCGGCGTCGACAACATGCAGATCTCCCCCGGGTTCGCCTACGAGAAGGCGCCGGACCAGGAGCACTGGCTCGGTGTCGAGCAGACCCGCGAGCTGTTCAAGAAGGCCTTCGACGGCGGCCGCCGCAGGAAGTGGCGGCTGAACCACTCGCCGATGTTCCTCGACTTCCTCGAGGGCAAGGTCGACCTCTCCTGCACCGCCTGGGGCATCCCGTCGTACTCGCTGCTCGGCTGGCAGAAGCCCTGCTACCTCCTCGACGACGGGCACGTGGGCACCTACAAGGAGCTCATCGAGACCACCGACTGGGACGCCTACGGCCGCGGCAAGGACGAGCGGTGCGCCAACTGCATGGCGCACTGCGGCTACGAGCCCTCCGCCGTCCTCGCGACGATGGGGTCGCTCAAGGAATCCATCCGGGCGGCGACCTCGCTGTGAGCGGTGCGCCCGCCGGTCGGCTGGCCGGCATCCGGTGCCCGGCCGACCTGCGGGCGCTCCCCCTCGAGGAGCTCCCGGGGCTGGCGGCCGAGATCCGGGAAGTCCTGCTGGAGACGGTCCCGCGGACCGGCGGGCACCTCGGGCCCAACCTCGGGGTGGTGGAGCTGACCCTCGCGCTGCACCGGGCGTTCGAGTCGCCGCGCGACGCGATCGTCTGGGACACCGGCCACCAGTCCTACGTGCACAAGCTGCTGACCGGCCGGCAGGACGCGTTCGGCACGCTGCGCCGGGCCGGCGGGCTGACCGGCTACCCCAGCCGGGCGGAGAGCCCGCACGACCTGGTGGAGAACTCGCACGCCTCCACGGCCCTGTCCTACGCCGACGGGCTGGCCACGGCGTTCGCGCTCCAGGGACGGCACGACCGGTCCGTGGTGGCGGTCGTCGGTGACGGCGCGCTGACCGGCGGGATGTGCTGGGAGGCGCTCAACAACCTCGGCGCGGCCGGTGGCCGCCCGGTGGTCGTCGTCCTCAACGACAACGGCCGCTCCTACGCACCGACGGTGGGCGGCCTGGCGGCGCACCTCGCGGAGCTCCGGGCAGCCGGCGGCCGCCCGGTGTTCCGCGCGCTGGGGCTCGAGTACGTCGGCCCCGTGGACGGTCACGACGTCGCCGCCGTCGAAGCTGCGCTGACCGAGGCGAGGGCGGCCCGCAGACCGACCGTGGTCCACTGCGTCACGAGCAAGGGGCGCGGCCACCTGCCCGCCGAGCAGCACGAGCTCGACCGGATGCACGCGGTCTCGCCCGCCGCCTCGCCGGGCACCGATCCGACCGACGTCCCGAGGCCGTCCTGGACGTCGCTGATCGCCGCCGAGCTCGCCGAGCTCGCCGGCCGGGATCCGCGGGTCGTCGCGATCACCGCCGCCATGCTGGAGCCGACCGGGCTCGCACCGATGGCCGGCGGCGCTCCGGAGCGGGTCGTCGACGTCGGCATCGCCGAGCAGCACGCGGTCACTTCGGCCGCCGGGCTGGCGATGGGCGGGCTGCACCCGGTCGTGGCCGTCTACGCCACCTTCCTGAACCGGGCCTTCGACCAGGTGCTCATGGACGTCGGCCTGCACCGGCTCCCGGTGACGTTCGTGCTCGACCGCGCCGGGATCACCGGCCCGGACGGGCCGAGCCACCACGGCATGTGGGACCTCTCCCTGCTCGGCCTGGTGCCCGGCATGCGGGTGGCGGCGCCGCGCGACGCCGTCTCCGCGCGGGAGCTGCTGGCCGAGGCCGTGGCCGACGACGACGGCCCGACCGCGCTGCGGTTCCCCAAGGGACGGGTCGGCCCGGCGCTGCCGGCGGTCGGGCGGCTGGGCTCCGCCGACGTGCTCGCCGAGGGCTGTCCCGATGGCGTGCTCCTCGTGGGCGTCGGCGCGCTGGCCGCGACCGCGGTGGCCGCCGCCGGGGAGCTGACCGCGGCCGGCGTCCCGGCGACGGTCGCCGATCCGCGCTGGCTCCTCCCGGTGGACCCCGCCCTCGTCGCGGCCGCGGCCCGGTACCGGCTGGTGGTCACCCTCGAGGACAACGGCGTTGCCGGCGGCTACGGGGATGCGTTCTGCCGGGCCGTCCGCGACGCCGGGGTCCCGGCCCGGATCGCCACGATCGGCCTTCCGCAGCAGTTCGTGCCCCACGGTGAGAGGGCCGATCTGCTCGCCGCCGCCGGCCTGGACCCGGCCGGTGTGGTGCGGCGCGTCCGCGAGGCGCTGAGCCTCCGGCCGGTGCAGGTGGTTCAGGAGAAGCGGCGGGCCAGCGCGCGGTAGGGGCCCGGGACTGCCGCGGAGAGCCACGCAGGGACGGCGAGCCAGCGCGGCACGACCGTCCGCGCCCGGCCGGACTCCAGCGCGGCCACGACCGCCCGGGCGACACGCTCCGGCGGCACGGGCCGGGGAAAGGTCCGGTCGTAGGGGACGCCGCGGCGGTCGAAGAACGGGGTGTCGACGACGCCCGGCAGCACCGTCGCGACGGTGACGCCGCCGGGCCGCAGCTCCTCGCGGAGGACGACGGCGAAGCTCTCGACCGCGGCCTTGGTCGCCGAGTACACGCTCTCGCCGGGCACGCCGACCGCCCCGGCGATCGAGGTGACGAACACCAGTCCACGGGCGCGGTGGTCCCCCGCGGCGGCCTGCTCGCCGAACGCCGCGGCTGCCGCGCGGCCGAGCAGCAGCGTGCCGCGCACGTTCACGTCGACCAGCCTGGCGACCTGCTCGGCGGTCATGTCCGCCACCGGCCCGGCGTGCCCGATTCCGGCGTTGGCGACGACGCCGTCGAGCCGGCCCCGGGCCTCGCGGGCGGCACGCACCGACCGCTCGGCCTCGGCGGGATCGCGCAGGTCCGCCTGCACCGCCGTCCCCCCGGTCGCCTCCGCGACGTCGCGGAGGGCCGCCGCGTCCCGGCCCACCGCGACCACGTGCGCGCCGCGGGCCGCGAGGAGGTACGCCGTCGCCCGGCCGATGCCGCTGCCGGCTCCGGTGACCAGGACGACGGCGCCGCCGGGATCCATGCCGACCTTCCCTCAGGAGACGGGCGCGGGCGCCGGCACCAGGTTGGCGAAGACCTCGCGGGTCGCCGTCGAACGGTTCATGGTGATGAAGTGGATCCCCGGGACGCCCTCGTCCAGCAGCCGCCGGCACATCTCGGTGGCCACCTCGACACCGTAGGAGCGCACCGCCTGCTTGTCCTCGGGCCGCTCCCCGTCCAGCGCCGCGAACCGCTCGGCCAGGTCGGCCGGGAAGGCCTGGCCGGACAGCTGCACGATCCGGTTGATCTGGCGGGCGTTGGTCACCGGCATGACGCCCGCGATGATCGGCACGTCACAGCCGCGGCCGCTGACGCGATCCCGCAGGCGCAGGTAGTCCTCGACCCGGAAGAACATCTGGGTGATCGCGAAGTCGGCCCCGGCACGGCACTTGGCCACGAACATCTGGGTGTCGGACTCGTCGTCGGCCGACCGTGGGTGCCGTTCGGGGAAGGCTGCGACCCCCACGCTGAAGTCGCCGATGCCCTTGATCAGCTCCACCAGTTCGGCGGCGTAGCGGACCCCCTCCGGATGGGCGACCCACTCGGCCTGCGGGTCCCCTCCGGGCGGGTCACCCCGGACCGCGAGCAGGTTGCGGATCCCGGCCGCGGCCAGCCGGCCGACGATGTGCCTGAGCTCGGCGACGCTGTGGTCGACCGCGGTCAGGTGCGCCATCGGCAGCATCGTGGTCTCGGAGGCGATCCGCTCGGTCGCCGCCAGCGTGCCCTCGCGGGTGGACCCGCCGGCGCCGTAGGTCACCGAGACGAAGGACGGCCGCAGCGACTCCAGCTGCCGCAGCGCGGTCCACAGCTGGGCCTCGGCCTCCGGTGTCTTGGGCGGGGAGAACTCGAACGACCATGTCGGGCGCTCGGTGGCGAGCAACTCGCGTACGGTCCGGGTCACGCCGCGAAGCCTACGGGCGGTCCGCGCGGCAGACAGCCATCCCCTGCCCAAGAGGTCGTACACCGTTGAGTCGCGCGATACTGATCGGGTGACGGCCGTGACCCAGAACCACGAGGTCCCCGTGCCCACCGTGGCGCCGCCGCAGGGCGCGGCGGGGCTGGACCGGCTGCGCGCCGCCGTCGCCGCCGCGCTGGGCGACTTCCTGGACTGCCAGCGGGTGATGCTGACCGAGATGGACCCGGCGCTCGCCTCCGTGGCCGACGAGGTCCGCGCGCTGGCCTCCGGCGGAAAGCGGCTGCGGCCGGCCTTCGCGTACTGGGGCTGGCGTGGGGCGGTGGCCGGGGGGACGCAGCCGGCCGAGAGCGAGGCCGCCGTGCTGCGCGCCGCCTCGGCGCTGGAATTCGTGCACGCCAGCGCGCTCGTGCACGACGACGTCATGGACGGCGCCCAGACCCGGCGGGGGCGCCCGACGACGCACGTCGGCTTCGCCACCCGCCACGGCTCGGGCGGGCTGGACGGCGACGCCGGCGCTTTCGGGACCGGCGCGGCCATCCTGGTCGGTGACCTCGCGCTGGTCTGGTCCGACGAGATGCTCGGCTGTGCCGGGCTGTCCGAGCCGGCCCTCGCCCGGGCCCGCGGGGTCTGGGACACCATGCGCACGGAGGTCATGAGCGGCCAGTACCTGGACCTGCTGCGCGCCGCCGGCGGCCTGCCGGGCCCCGAGGGCGCGCTGCGGGTGGCCCGCTACAAGAGCGCCGGCTACACCGTGCAGCGCCCGCTCCATCTCGGCGCCGCCATCGCCGGGGCCGCGCCGGAGGTGACCGAGGCCTACACGGCCGTCGGTCTCCCGCTCGGCGAGGCCTTCCAGCTGCGCGACGACGTCCTGGGGGTCTTCGGCGACCCCTCGGTCACCGGAAAGTCGGCGGACGACGACCTGCGCGAGGGCAAGCGCACCCTGCTCGTCGCGCTCGCCGAGGAGCGGGCCGACCGGGCGGGCCGCCGGGTGCTGGCGCAGGTGCTCGGCCACCCGGACGCCGCGCCGGAGGAACTGGACGCGCTGCGCCGGCTGATCGAGGCGACGGGGGCGCGCGCCCGTGTCGAGGAGCGGATCGCCGAGCGGACCGCGCAGGCGCAGGCGGCCATCGCGGGAGCACCGATCGCCGGGGACGCCCGCGCGGCACTCGAGGCGCTCGCCGTGGCCGCGACCACCCGCGCCGCCTGAGCCGCGGCGTGCGCACGGTTCCCGGCCCGACCGACCGGATCGTCGTCGTCGGCGCCGGCCTGGCCGGGCTCTCGGCCGCGCTGCGGCTGCGCGGGGCCGGCCGCGACGTCACCGTGGTGGAGCGGCTCCCCGGGCCGGGCGGGCGCGCCGGCCGGATCGCCCGCGACGGCTACGTTCTCGACACCGGCCCCTCGGTCTTCACTGCGCCCGAGCTCGTGGCCGACGCGCTGGCCGCCGTCGGCGAGAAGCTGGAGGAGCGGCTGACGCTGCTGCCCCTGGCCACCACCTACCGCGCCCAGTTCGCCGACGGCTCGGCCCTGGACGTGCCCGCCGACCCCGACGCGTTCGCCGCCGAGGTGGAACGGCTCTGCGGCCCGGCCGAGGCCGCCGCGCTGCGCCGCTACCTCGCCGAGCTGGCCTCCCTCTACCGGCTGCAGCTGTCCACGTTCATCGACCGCAACCTCGACTCGCCACTGGACCTGCTGCGCCCGGAGCTGCTGGCGCTGGCCCGGCAGGGCGGGTTCGGCCGGCTCTCGCGGCACGTCGGCCGCCGGTTCGCCGACGACCGGCTGCGCCGGCTGTTCAGCTTCCAGGCGCTCTACGCCGGAGTCTCGCCGTTCCGGGCCGTCGCGGCCTACGCGGTCATCGCGCAGCTGGACATCGGCGCCGGCGTCTGGCACCCCGCCGGCGGCATCTCCGCGGTGCCCGCGGCCCTGGCCGCCGCCGCCGCGGACGCCGGGGTGGTCTTCCGCTACGGGACGGCGGTGCAGCGGCTCGACGTCGCCCGTGGCCGGGTCGGCGGCGTCGTGCTGGACGACGGCGAGCGGCTGCCCGCCGACGCCGTCGTCGTCACCGCCGACCGGGCCGACGCCCTGGTACCGGGGCTCCCGACCCGGCGGCGGCCGGTCTACTCGCCGTCGTGCGTGGCCCTGCAGCTCGGCGTCCGGGCGGAGCTCCCGGACCACGCCCACCACACCATCAGCTTCGGCGCAGCGTGGGACGGCGTCTTCCGCGAGCTGACCCGGGACGGCCGGATCATGAGCGACCCCAGTCTCCTGGTCAGCATGCCGTCGGTGACCGACCGGAGCCTGGCGCCGGACTCCGGGGACGGACCGCCCGGCCAGGTCCTCAGCGTCGTGGCGCCCGCACCCAACCTGGACCCGCGCAGCGGGGGGAACCCGTCCATCGACTGGGAGCGGCTGACCCCGCGCTATCGCGACGAGATCCTCGGCGTCCTCGAGCGGCGTGGCTGGACGGGGCTCCCGGACGCGGTCGAGGTCGAGCACCTGGACACCCCGCTGAGCTGGGCCGCCCAGGGAATGGCCGCCGGCACCCCCTTCGCGCTGGCCCACACGTTCGGGCAGACCGGGCCCTTCCGCCCGCGCACGCTGCCGCGGCGCGGGCCCGGGAACGTGGTGCTGGCCGGCTCATCCGTGCAGCCCGGCGTGGGCGTCCCGATGGTCCTGGTCAGCGGCCGGCTGGCTGCCGAGCGGATCACCGGGACGGTGCGCACATGACACTCGTCGCCCCGGCGCCGCCGGAGGACCGGGCCGAGCAGCAACGGCGGCTGGAGGACGCCTACCGGCACTGCGCCGCGATCGCCGCCCGGCACGGGAAGAGCTATCACCTGGCCACCCGGCTGCTCACCCCTGACCGCCGGCCGGCCGTCCACGCGTTGTACGCCGCCGCCCGGAGCGCCGACGACCTGGTCGACGTCCCCGGCGACGACCCCGCCGGCGAGCTCGCCGGCTGGTCCCGCGCCCTCCTCGCCGAGCTCGACGCCGGCTGGTCGGCCGACCCGGTCCGGCTGGCGCTCGTGCACACCTACCGCCGGTACGCGATCCCGGTCGAGCACCTCGTCGACTTCCTCGCCGCGATGAGCACCGACCTGGAGGTGACCGGCTATCCCGACCTGGCCGCCCTCGACCGGTACATGTGGGGCTCGGCGGCGGTGATCGGCCTGCAGGTCCTGCCGGTCCTCGGCACGGCGCCCGGCGTGACCCGCAAGGAGGCGGCGCCCTACGCCATCGCCCTGGGTGAGGCGTTCCAGCTCACCAACTTCTGCCGGGACGTCGCCGAGGACGCCCTGCGCGGCCGGGTCTACCTGCCCGCGGACCTCATGGCGGCGCACGGCGTGACCTGGGGACAGCTCGCCGCCCGGCACTGCGACGCCCGGTTCACCTCGCTGATGCGGGAGATGGTGGCGATCACCCGCCGCCGTTACGACGACGCCGAGCCCGGGACCCGGCTGCTCGCCCCGGAGTCGCGGGACTGCGTCCGCGCGGCCACCGCCCTCTACGGCGGCATCCTCACCGAGATCGAGCGGGCCGGTTACCGGGTCCTCGACCGGCGGGTACGGGTGTCGCGGTCGCGGCGGCTGGCGGTGTTCGCCCACCGGTTGGCCGCCGCCCAGGTGGCCAGGGTGAGCGTGACGAGAGCGAAGCCGAAGAGCAGGTCCTCCACCGGGGCGTAGGCGATCCGCGGCCCCCAGATCGTGCCGCGGTCGTACCTGACGACGCCGCGGCCGGTGAGCACCGCGTTCATCAGCAACTGGAAGGCCAGCACGATCGCGTAGGCGACCCAGAAGACCCGGCGGGTGACCATGCGGGTCCGCAGCGCCGCGAGGTCGACGACCAGGACCGCGGCGACGGCGGTGACCGCCAGCGCCGAGTACGTCACGCCTCCTCCCGTTCCGGATAGCCGGCGTCCCAGCCGGTCACCGTCCGGACCGCCTCGAGCGCCAGCACCGCGCAGGTCGGGACGACGAGGAAGAACAGGACCTCTTCCACCGGCAGGCCCCCGGGCAGCCGGAGCGGAAGAACCTGCCCGCCGTCGAAGTGCCAGTGGCCGCGGGCGACGGCGTAGACCTCCCAGGCGAGGAAGACGACGAGCTCCGGGACCATCGCCAGCAGCAGCCGCCGCCAGCGGGCGTAGACCCGGACCCGGAGGACCGGCTCGAGCGGGGCCGTGATCACCAGGCAGGCGGCGAGCAACGCCAGGTAGGTCAGGTGCCCCACGGGCTTCCTCCCCGCCCCGGCACTAGAACGCCAGAGCCTGCGCCCGGCGGGTGACCTCGGTGTGCCGGTCGTCGCGGAGCGCCTGGACGGGCGTGCCGGGGAGGGTGTCGTCGTCCCGGAACAGCCAGTCGAAGGCCTCCTGGTCGCTGTACCCGCCGTCGAAGAGCACGGTCAGCAGACCCGGCAGGTGCCGCAGCACCGCGCCGTCCTGGAGGAAGTCCGCGGGGATCCTGCTGTTGCCACTGCCCGGGACGGCCATCAGCTTGTGCTCGCGCAGCAGCTGGCGGACCCGGTTCGGTGAGACGCCGAGAACGTCGGCGACCTCCGCGGGGGTGAGCGTGTCCATAGGGTGCGAGCCTATGGCCGACGCAGTTCCCGCACCGACGGCTCCGTTCCTCGACCTGGAGGCGCTGGAGGCGCGGGCGCGCGAGCTGCTCCCGGCGCCCGTCTTCGACTACTACGCGGGCGGCGCCGAGCGCGAGATCACCCTGACCGAGGCGACGCGGGCCTGGCGGGCGTGGCGACTGCGGCCGCGGGTGCTCCGGGGCGTCTCGACCGTGCGGCTGGGCACGACGCTGCTCGGCACCGAGGTCGGCACGCCCGTGGGCGTGGCCCCCTGGGCCTACCAGGGGATGGCCCACGAGGACGGGGAGCTCGCGACCGCCCGGGGCGCGGCTGCGGCCGGCGCGCTGATGACGGTCTCGACGTCGGCCAGCACCTCGCTCGCCGACGTCGCCGCCGTCGAGCCCGACGCACCCAGGTGGTTCCAGCTCTACCGGCTGCACTCCCCCGCGCACACCGGGGATCTGGCCCGCCGGGCAGGTGACGCCGGCTACCGGGCCCTCGTCCTCACCGCCGACCTGCCCGTCCTCGGCCGGCGGTTGCGCGACATCGCCCACGACTTCGCTCTGCCTGCGGGCCTGCCGCTGGCCAACCACCCGGTGGCGGGCACGGTCGAAGCCGCCGACTCGCCTGCCTGGACGTTGGACGACATCGAGCGGTTCGCCGGCCTCTCGGGCCTTCCGGTGGTCGTCAAGGGCCTGCTGCGGGGCGACGACGCGGTCCGCTGCGTCGAGGCCGGCGCCGCTGCCGTGTGGGTCTCCGCCCACGGCGGCCGGCAGGCCGATCCGGTCGTGGCGAGCGCCGCCGCGCTGCCGGAGGTGGCCGAGGCCGTCCGCGGCGAGGCGGAGGTCTACGCCGACGGCGGGATCCGATCGGGCTCCGACGTGCTCACCGCGCTCGCGCTGGGCGCCCGCGCGGTGTTCGTGGGGCGGCCGGCGATCTGGGGCCTGGCCACCGGAGGGGACGACGGCGTCCGCGGCGTGCTCGCCGGGATCACGGCCGAGCTGGCGCACACGATGGTGCTCTGCGGCCTGGACGACGTCGGCGCCGTTCCCCGCGACACCATCGCCCCCGCGGGCTGACCGGGCTGCCCGCTAGGGTGGTGAAGGGCCGTGACTGGCGCGACGAGGTGGGGCACCACCGTGGAGCGGCCTGTACCGCTCCCGCCGGGCGCCTGGGCACCTGCCGCACCGCCGTCCCGCACTGGAGCCGCCACCATGACCGTGACCCCCACCGCCGTCGACGCCGGAACCGTCTCGACCGCCTACCGCGCCGCTCTCGACGTCATCTCCTCCGTCGAGCCCCGGATCGCCGACGCCATCGGCGCCGAACTGACCGACCAGCGGGCGAGCCTGAAGCTGATCGCCAGCGAGAACTACGCCAGCCCGGCCGTCCTGCTGACCATGGGCAACTGGCTGTCGGACAAGTACGCGGAGGGCACGGTCGGGCACCGTTTCTACGCCGGCTGCCAGAACGTCGACACCGTGGAGGGGCTGGCCGCCGAACACGCCCGCGAGCTCTTCGGCGCCCCCCACGCCTACGTCCAGCCGCACTCCGGCATCGACGCCAACCTCGTCGCTTTCTGGGCCGTGCTCGCGCAGCGGGTGGAGGCGCCCGCCCTCGCCGTCGCGGGAGCCAGGCACGTCAACGACCTCGCCGAGGCCGACTGGTCGACCCTGCGGCACGCGCTGGGCGACCAGCGGATGCTCGGGATGTCCCTGGACGCCGGAGGCCACCTCACCCACGGCTTCCGGCCGAACATCAGCGGCAAGATGTTCGACCAGTCCTCCTACGGCACCGATCCGGAGACGGGGCTGCTCGACTACGCCGCCGTCCGGGCGAAGGCCCGCGAGTTCCGCCCGCTGATCCTCATGGCCGGTTACTCGGCCTATCCGCGGCGGGTCGACTTCGCCGCCATGCGGGAGATCGCCGACGAGGTCGGCGCCACCCTCATCGTCGACATGGCGCACTTCGCCGGGCTGGTCGCGGGCAAGGTCTTCACCGGCGACTTCGACCCCGTTCCGCACGCGCACGTGGTGACCAGCACGACGCACAAGTCGCTGCGCGGGCCCCGGGGCGGCTTCGTCCTGTGCCAGCCGGAGTTCGCCGACGCCGTCGACCGCGGGTGCCCGATGGTGCTGGGCGGCCCCCTGCCGCACGTCATGGCCGCCAAGGCGGTCGCCTTCGCCGAGGCGCGCCGGCCGTCCTTCGCCACGTACGCCCAGGCGGTCCTCGACAACGCCGTCGCGCTGGCCGAGGGCCTGACCCGGCGCGGCGTCCGCCTGGTCACCGGGGGCACCGACAACCACCTGGTGCTCCTGGACGTGACCTCGTTCGGGCTCACCGGGCGGCAGGCGGAGTCCGCGCTGCTCGACGCCGGCATCGTCACCAACCGCAACGCCGTCCCGGCCGACCCGAACGGCGCCTGGTACACATCCGGGATCCGGCTCGGCACGCCGGCGCTCACCAGCCGCGGGTTCGGTCCGGCCGAGTTCGACCGGACGGCGGAGCTGATCGCCGGGGTGCTGGCGGGGACGTCCCCGGGCGCCACCTCCAGCGGCGGCGTGTCGAAGGCCCACTACACCCTGGCCGACGGGCTGGCCGACCGGACCCGTTCGGCTGCCGCCGAGCTCCTCGCCGCCCACCCCCTCTACCCGGGCCTGGACCTCGGCCGAGACACCTGACCACCGGCACCAGCCGTCCCGGGCGTCCCCCGCGCCGCGTGGTTGGCCGGTCAGGGCCCGGCGCGCTCCTACACTCGCACGCGTGGACACCGCCGTGACCGACCCCGTGGTCGGCCTCGTTCTCGAGGGGCGCTACCGCCTCGACGAGCGGCTGGCCCGGGGCGGCATGTCCACCGTCTACGCGGCGACCGACCTGCGTCTGCACCGCACCGTCGCGGTCAAGGTCATGGCCGAGCATCTCAAGCACGACCCGACGTTCGTCGACCGCTTCACCCGCGAGGCCCGGGCCGCGGCCATGCTCAGCCACCCGAACGTCGTCTCGGTGAGCGACCAGGGCAGCGACCAGGGTCTGGTGTACCTGGTCATGGAGCTGGTCCGCGGCCGCACGCTCCGCGACCTGCTGCAGGCGCGGGGCCGGCTGACCGTCGCCGAGGCCTTCGCCGTGCTGGAGCCGACGCTGTCCGGGCTCACCGCCGCGCACCGCGCCGGCATCGTGCACCGCGACATCAAGCCGGAGAACGTGCTGATCGGCCTCGACGGCGTGGTCAAGGTGGCCGACTTCGGCCTCGCCCGGGCCGTCGTCGGGAGCGGGCAGACCAGCGCCACCGGCGGCGTGCTGATCGGCACCGTCGCCTACCTCTCCCCGGAGCAGCTCGAGCGCGGCCGGGCCGACGCGCGCAGCGACGTCTACGCCGCCGGGATCGTCCTGTACGAGATGCTCACCGGCCACCCGCCCTACGGAGGCGACACCCCCCTGGCGGTCGCCTACCAGCACGTCCACCACGACGTGCCCCCGCCGTCGGACGAGAACCCCGGTCTGCCCTGGCAGGTCGACGACCTGGTCGAGCGGGCCACCCGCCGCGACCCCGGCGTCCGGCCGCTGGACGCAGGCGCGTTCCTCGCCGAGCTCGGCGACCTGCGTCGCGACCTCGGCATCGCCCGCGTTCCCGTGCCGACCGGGCGCAGCAGCGCGGGTCCGGACACCCTCCGCCCGACCAACCGGGCGCACCACTCCACCCGCCCGCGCCACCCCAGCGACCCGCTGAACCCCGGCACCGAGGTGCTGGGCGATACCCGGGCCGGGATGGGTCGCACGAGCATGCTGCCCGGCATGGGTGGCGGCCCGACGACGCACGTCGACGGCCGCCGGCCGCCGGTGCGTCCCCGGCCCGGCGTGCCGGACCACGTCCGCCGCCGGCGCACGCGGCTGGCCTGGGCGATCCTGGCGTTGCTCGTCGTCACCATCGCAGCCGTCGGCTGGTGGCTCGGGTCCGGCCGGTGGACGCACGTGCCGTCCCTGGCCGGGAAGACGCAGACCACCGCGATCGGCCTGCTCCAGGAGGCCGGCCTCGACCCGGTCTGCTGTATCAAGCAGTTCAGTGAGAGCGTCCCCGAGGGTGTGATCATCTCGGCCAAGCCGGCCGGCGGTGACCAGATCCGCGGCAGCAAGGTGAACCTCGTCGTCTCCCAGGGCCCGGAGCGGTTCGTCGTCGACACCGGGCTGGTGGGGCAGCCGAAGGCCGCCGTCCTGACGGCGCTGGGGAAGCTGCCCGTGCAGGTCGCCGTCCAGGACACCTACGACAACAAGGTGCCGGCCGGCTCGGTGACCGGCTTCACCCCCGCGGCCGGAACGGCGCTCAAGCGCGACCAGACCGTGACCGTCCTGGTCAGCAAGGGCCACGAGCCGGTCGGCGTGCCCGACCTGCGCGGCCAGAGCCCGGACGCCGCGACGAAGAACCTGCAGGAGCTCGGCTTCAAGGTGGCCCGCGGGCCCGACGGCCGGAGCGCCGACGTGCCGGTGGGCGCGGTCATGGCCGTGGCTCCGGGCGCGGGGAACGCGGCTCCGTACGGCAGCACGGTGACGATCACCGTGTGCATGGGAGTCCCTCAGGTGAAGGTCCCGGACGTCGCGGGCAAGTCGTCGGCGGACGCGACGAAGATCCTCACCGACGCGGGACTGAAGGTGAAGGCGCAGAAGTTCTTCGGTGACCGGGTCTTCCGGCAGACCCCTGCCGCCGACCAGGTGGTCGACCAGGGCACCGAGGTCACCATCCTGCTGACGTTCTGAGGAAGCCGTTCCGCACATGCTCCACCCCACCGTGCCCCCGATCGGCGCGCACATCCAGATCAAGGGCGGCCTGGCCACGGGCGGCCTCGCCTACACCGATGCCGTGGGCGGCCGGGCCGTGCAGGTCTTCGTGGGCAACCCGCGCGGCTGGCGGCTGACCGACGGCGACCCACGCCAGGACACCGCCTTCGTCGAGGGCTGCGCCGAGCGGGGCGTGCCCTCGTTCATCCACGCGCCGTTCCTCGTCAACGTCGGCTCGCCGACGGAGGCCACCGTCGTGCGGTCGATCGCCTCGATAGCGCACAACCTGCGCCGCGGCGTCGAGCTCGGCGTCCGCGGGGTCGTCGTCCACGCGGGTTCCGCCGTCGGCGAGGACCGCTACGACGACGCGCTGCGCCAGCTGCGCGAGCGCCTGCTGCCAGTACTCGACGCGCTGCCGGCCGGAGCGCCCCGGCTGCTGGTCGAGCCGACGGCAGGCGGCGGGAAGTCGCTGGCCGCCACGGTCGAGGACCTCGGCCCGTACCTGGCGGCCCTCGACGGGCACCCGCTGGTCGGCGTCTGCTTCGACACCTGCCATGCCTGGGCGGCCGGGCACGACCTGTCGGTCCCGGGCGGGATGACGGCGACCCTCGACGCCCTCGAGGCGACGGTCGGCCCCGGCCGGCTGGGGCTGGTGCACGCCAACGACTCCCTCGACGGGTGCGGCTCGAAGCGGGACCGGCACACCACGATCGGCGAGGGCACCATCACCGCCGGCCCGTACGGCACCGGCGCGTTCGCCGAGCTGCTGGCCCACCCGTCGATGGCCGGCGTCCCCGTCGTCGTCGAGACGCCGAGCGAGCTCGACGGGTCGCCGTCGGCGGGACACGCCCGCGACATCGCGCTGCTGTGTTCGCTGCGTGACGAGGGCCTGCGCGCCGCCGCCTGAGGCCGGTGCCGGTCGGTGCGTGATCATCACGCGCTGAAGGCTGCCCCGACCCATGCTGGAGCCGCCGTGGACGGGTGATGATCTTTCGGCTGTGGACAGCGCCGACGGAGCCCACTCGCCGCCGGGCAGGCTCCGCAGGTGCATCGGACGGTTTTCCGCGGTAGCGACGTGATCCGCGCGGGTGTGCTGACCCGAGGGCAGCTCCGGACCACGGCCTGGCGACGGCTGCGACCGGACGTCTACTGCGCCGCGAACCTGCCCGTCACCCACCGTCTCCACGCCCGCGGCGTTGCACTCGTCGCGCCCCGGGAGGCGGTGTTCGGTGGTCGGACCGCGGCGGTGCTGTGGGGAGCGAACGACCTGGCCGGCCCGGAGGATCCGGTCGAGGTGGTGCTCCCCCCCGGGGGTGCGGTGGCACCCGACCTCAGGGGTGCACGTCCGAACGGCCACGACCGCCGGCGACGTCGTCACCGACCGGGATCTGCGCTGGACGGCCAGGACCCGGACGGCGGTGGACCTGATCCGCCGCGGCTCCCTCGACGAGGCGGTCGTCCTGCTCGACCGGCTGGTCCGGGCCGACGTGGCCGATCTGACGGACGTCCGCGCCGCGGCGGCTGCGCTCCCCCGCTGCTCCGGGAGTCGGCAGGCACGGACGGCTGCGGCCCTCGCCGACGGGTTGGCCGAATCGCCGCAGGAGACCCGCCTGCGGCTGCTCCTCCGCGGCTCCGGCCTGCCCCTCCCCGTCGCACAGCACCGGGTGACCGACGATGGCCGGTTCGTGGCACGGGTGGACTTCGCCTATCCCGGACAGCGCCTCGCGATCGAGTACGACGGGGTGTGGCACGGCGAACCGGGACAGTTCGCGCGCGACCGGCAGCGGCTCAACCGGTTGCTGGCAGCCGGGTGGCGCGTGCTCTTCGTGACGGCGGCGGACCTCAGGCA
>JAODNJ010000396.1 GCA_025465155.1 Frankiales bacterium | reverse complement strand
TCGACGGCTTCGGGCTGAGCCTGGTGTCGACCGCCGGTCTGCCGAGCCAGCCCACGGCCATCGGCGAAGCTCCGGGCCGCCCGCCGCTGGTGAGCGCGGGCGGGACGATCTGGCAGCAGTCCGGTGGTACCTGGTCCACGCTGATCCGCGGTCAGGAACCGCTGCCCGGGAGGGCGCCCTTCTACCCGCTCTGAGCCGCCGGCGCACGCGGGGTCGCCGTCGTCCACAGGGCGGCCGCCCTCCGCCGGATCGACGTCCCGGGGGCGAAGGCTCCGACAGGTGGACGGCGGACCGGCGGGGCTCCTGGCCGAGCTGGCCGACCTCGTGCTGCCGCGTACCTGTGCCGGGTGCGGCCGCCGGGGCGCCGTCCTGTGCCCTGCGTGCGTGCGCCTGCTGACCCGGCCACACCTCGCCTCGCCCCGCCGATTCCCGCCCGGCTTCCCGCCGACCGTGGCGGCCGGCGCGTACGCGGGCGCGGTCCGGCACGCGGTGATCTCGTTCAAGGAACGTGGTCGCGCGGAGCTCGCGCGCCCCCTGGGCGCCGCCCTCGCCCTAGCGGTGACCGGAGTGCTCGCGGGGTTGCCGGCGCCGCCGGCCGGGCCGGTGCTGCTCGTGCCGCTGCCGAGCTCCGCGGCCGCGATGAGGACGCGCGGCCGTGACCACGTGCGCGAACTGGCCCGGCGGGCCCGCGCGGAGCTCGCTGCCGGCGGGCTGCCGGTGGCCGAGGCCCGGCTGTTGCGACGACGCGGCCGGGTCCGCGACTCGGCCGGGCTGTCCGTGGGCGACCGGCGGGCCAACCTGGCGGGCACCTTCCTCGCGCGTGGCGCGCCGGAGCCGGCCGGGGCCGTGCTGGTGCTCGTCGACGACGTCGTGACCAGCGGCGCGACCCTCACCGAGGCCGCCGCGGTCCTGTCGGAGGGCCGCGGGGCGGCCGACGTCCCGGTGCTCGCGGCGGTGGTGGCGGCCACTCCGCGACCGGGCTCCGGAACCGTGAGCGAGGGATCCGCGAAGGGCGCTCGGAGCCGGCCGACCCGACCCGCCGATCGACTGTCGGTACCGGGAGCGGGCGACTAGCGTGGAGTCGATCTCAGCCCGTCCTACCGGGAGGTCTCATGGAGATCGTGGTCCGTGGTCGCAATGTCGAAGTCCCCGATCATTTCCGACAGCACGTGTGGGAGAAGGTCAGTACGTCGGATCGTTTCGACGGCAAACTCAAGATCAACCGCATCGACGTGGAGCTGTTCCACGAGAAGAACCCTCGCCAGTCGGCGAACTGCCAGCGGGTGGAGATCACCCTGAGCGGCAAGGGCCCGGTGGTACGGGCCGAGGCCTGCGGGCCGGACTTCTACGCGGCCCTCGACCTGGCCGCGGGCAAGCTCGTCAACCGGATGCGCCGCGCGGCCGATCGCCGCCGTGTGCACCACGGCCTGCGCACGCCGGACAGTGTCCGGCTCATCGACAACACCCTCGGCGACGTCCCCGTCGAGCAGTCCCTGGACCGTGACCGGCAGCTCTCCGAAGGGCCTTACGTCACCGATCTCGACGAGCACCTGCCCGGACGGGTCGTACGGGAGAAGCAGCACCCGGCCACGCCGATGACCGTCGACCAGGCCCTCCACGAGATGGAGCTGGTCGGCCACGACTTCTACCTGTTCCACTGTGCCGACACCGGGCAGCCGACCGTGGTCTACCGCAGGCACGCCTACGACTACGGCCTCATCCGGCTGGTCGAGGTGGCGCAGAACGGCTCAGTCCAGAACTCCTCAGCCCAGCACTCCTCAGCCCAGAACACGGGCGCGCCCGCGAGCGCCGGCTCCCCGACGCGGTCCCAGGCCCAGCCGGCGAGCGTCTGACCAGAGCGGGGTGGGCGGGCCGCCGCCCACCCCGCTCTCTTCCCCTGAGCCCGGGGTCACGCGGTCCCGATGTTGCCGAGAACGTGGTCGACCGAGATCTCGAGGACGACGCGAGCAGGGTTCTCGCGCGGCTGCCGGTAGCGGCCGGCGTAGCGCAGCTCGGCTTCTGCGACCGACCCGGCGTCCTCCCGGAGCGTCGCGGTCCCCTCCAGGGTCAGCCATCGGCGGCCGTCGACCTGGCACAGGGCGACCCGCACCGCACCGGCACGCACGTGCTGCGCCTTCGCCGACATCCCGGAGGTGATGACCCGCGCGGTGCCGGCCTCCGGGTCGTAGGTGAAGCCCACAGGGACGACGTGGGGGCTGCCGTCGGGCCGCAGGGTCGTCAGGGTGGCCAGCTGCCGTTCGGCGAGGAAGGACAGGGCGTCGGGGCCGAGTTCCTGGGGCGCACGGGACACCGGGGGAGGCTACGGAACGGGTTGTCGCGCTGAACCGTCAACCCTGGCACCACGGCCGCCTACTCTGGGAGGTGTGGTGCTAGCGAAGATCCTGCGGGCCGGTGAGGGGCGCATCCTCCGGCGACTGTCGAAGATCGCCGATGCGGTGGAGTCGCTCGACAGGGAGACCGCCGACCTGACCGACGCGGAGCTGCGGGCGAAGACCGACGAGTTCAGGGAGCGTTACGCCGACGGTGAGAGCCTGGACTCGCTGCTGCCGGAGGCGTTCGCCGTCGTCCGCGAGGCCGCGTGGCGGGTCCTGGGCCAGAAGCACTACCGCGTGCAGATCATGGGCGGCGCCGCGCTGCACCTGGGCAACGTCGCGGAGATGAAGACCGGTGAGGGCAAGACCCTGACCGGCGTCCTGCCGGCCTACCTCAACGCGCTGACCGGCGTCGGCGTGCACGTCGTCACCACCAACGACTACCTGGCCCAGCGCGACGCCGAGTGGATGGGGCGGGTGCACCGGTTCCTCGGGGTGTCGGTCGGTGTCATCCTCTCCGGCCAGACCCCGGACCAGCGCCGCGAGCAGTACCTCTGCGACATCACGCACGGGACGAACAACGAGTTCGGCTTCGACTACCTGCGCGACAACATGGCCTGGAGCAAGGACGACCTCGTTCAGCGCGGGCACCACTTCGCGATCGTCGACGAGGTCGACTCGATCCTGATCGACGAGGCGCGCACCCCGCTGATCATCAGCGGCCCCGCCGAGCAGAGCGCCCGGTGGTACCAGGAGTTCGCACGCATCGCGCCGCTGCTCAAGAGGGACCTCCACTACGAGGTGGAGGAGTCCAAGCGGACGGTCGCCATCACCGAGGAGGGCGTGGAGTTCGTCGAGGACCAGCTCGGCATCGACAACCTCTACGAGGCGGTCAACACCCCGCTGATCGGCTACCTGAACAACGCGCTGAAGGCCAAGGAGCTCTTCCACCGCGACCAGGAGTACATCGTCAGCAACGGCGAGGTACTCATCGTCGACGAGTTCACCGGCCGCGTGCTCGCCGGCCGTCGCTACAACGAGGGCATGCACCAGGCGATCGAGGCCAAGGAAGGCGTCGAGATCAAGGACGAGAACCAGACTCTCGCCACGATCACGCTGCAGAACTACTTCCGGCTCTACGAGACGCTCTCGGGCATGACCGGCACGGCCTCGACCGAGGCCGCGGAGCTGCACCAGAC
Organism: Frankiales bacterium; assembly: GCA_025465155.1. Taxonomy (GTDB): domain Bacteria; phylum Actinomycetota; class Actinomycetes; order Mycobacteriales; family Geodermatophilaceae; genus Geodermatophilus. The sequence continues at coordinate 1,239 of JAODNJ010000396.1, read as the reverse complement.
CTACAAGCTGGGCGTCGTCCCGATCCCGACGAACATGCCGATGATCCGCGACGACCGTTCCGACGTCATCTACAAGACGGAGAAGGCGAAGTTCGAGTCCGTCGTCGACGACATCGCCGAACGGCACGAGGCCGGCCAGCCGGTTCTCGTCGGGACGGCGAGCGTCGAGAAGTCGGAGATCCTCGCGAAGTTCCTCGTCAGGCGGGGGATCCCGCACGAGGTGCTCAACGCGAAGAACCACGCCCGCGAGGCGCACATCATCGCCCAGGCCGGCCGGCTCGGGGCGGTCACCGTGGCCACGAACATGGCCGGCCGCGGCACCGACATCCAGCTCGGCGGCAACCCGGACTTCATCGCCGACGAGACGTTGCGCGCCCGCGGACTCTCGCCGTCCGAGACGCCGGAGGAGTACGAGGCCGCCTGGGACGACGCGCTGGCCAAGGCGCGCGAGCAGGTGAAGGCCGAGCACGAGGAGGTCGTCGAGGCCGGCGGACTGTACGTGCTGGGCACCGAACGGCACGAGAGCCGTCGGATCGACAACCAGCTGCGCGGCCGCTCCGGCCGGCAGGGTGACCCGGGGGAGTCGCGCTTCTACCTCTCCCTCGGCGACGACCTCATGCGCCGGTTCAACGGCCCGATGCTCGAGTCGATGATGAACACACTCCGGGTACCCGAGGACCAGCCGATCGAGTCGAAGATGGTCACTCGTGCGATCCGCTCGGCGCAGACCCAGGTGGAGCAGCAGAACTTCGAGATCCGCAAGGACGTGCTGAAGTACGACGAGGTGCTCAACCGGCAGCGCACCGTCATCTACGACGAGCGTCGCAAGGTGCTCGACGGCGCCGACCTGCACGTGCAGGTGCAGTCGATGATCGACGACGTCGTCGGCGCCTACGTCGACGGCGCGACCGAGACCGGTTACGCCGAGGACTGGGACCTCGAGCTGTTGTGGAACGGGCTGAAGTCGCTGTACCCGGTCGGGCTCGACCGCACCGAGCTGCTGGAGCGGGTCGCTGACGGCGACCAGGCGGCACTGTCGGCCGAGGTGCTCAAGCAGGAGCTCCTCGATGACGTGCACCGCGCCTACGACACCCGTGAGGCGTCCCTGACCTCGGAGGTCATGCGCGAGCTCGAGCGGCGGGTGCTGCTCTCGGTCCTCGATCGCAAGTGGCGCGAGCACCTGTACGAGATGGACTACCTCCGGGCCGGGATCCACCTGCGCGCGATGGCCAACCGCGA
>JAODNJ010000355.1 GCA_025465155.1 Frankiales bacterium | reverse complement strand
CCCGCACTTCGGGTGCTGCCGCGACCCTCGCGTGGGCACGGGTCGAGAACGCCGCCTGCGCGCGCCGGTTGGCCGGGATGGTCGCCATGCTCGACGCCCTCTACGCCGCCGACGGATCGACCAACCGCGACCAGTGGTGCCTGGACAACTGGGGTGCCGCCAGCGCCGAGATCGGTGCTACTCAACAAATCACGTCAGGATTGGCCTCGCACCTGCTGCTGATCGCCACCGCCCTACGCGACCGCCTCCCCAAAGTCTCCGCCGTCTTCGCCGACGGACTGATCGGATACCGCCTGGTCGCCACCATCGTGCACCGCACCGCACTGATCAAGGATCCCGACGCGAAGCACGCCGTCGATGCCGCACTCGCACGTCTCGTTCAGCATTGGGGGCCGATGTCGTTGGACAAGACCGACCATGAAATCGACCGGCTCATCGCCGAGCACGACCCCTACGCGTTGCGCCGCACCCAGGCTCAGGCCCGCGGCCGCGCCGTCGACGTATTCCTCGACGACGCCACCGGCCTGGCAACACTGTGGGGCACCCTGTTCGCCACCGACGCCGCTGCGTTCGACCAACGACTGGACGCGCTGGCCTCCACGGTGTGCGACGACGATCCCCGCACGCACGATCAACTCCGCTCCGACGCCATGGGCGCCCTAGCGCACCGGCAAGACCGATTGGCCTGCCTCTGCGGCAACGAGCACTGCCTCGGCGGCATCGCCACCCCGAGCACCGTCGTCGTTCACGTCGTCGCGCACGCCGACTCAGTCGACACGCCCCTGGCCCAGCCTGAGCGGTCCGATGGTGGTGGCGCCCCGGCCAATTCGCCCACCGGTGTCGACAGCGGCACCGCCACACCCAGCGATGCCCAGGCCGAGTCTGGCGAGATGGCTGCCCGTGCGTCCGCGCAGCACGCCTCCCTGGACGGCGAATCACCCCCAATGTTCAGCAAGCCACTGCGCGAGATGACGCTGGCCGAGGTCATCACCGAGAGCAACGCCGACCCCGGCGAACCCCTGGCCACCCCGCCAGGAGTGATCATCGGCGGGCCGCTGCTGCCCGGCCCCGTCGTCGCCCGCGCCGCACTGCACGCCAAGGTCGTGCCGATCGTGCACCCGGGCAACGCCCCACCCGAACCCCTCTACACCCCCTCCAGGGCGCTAGCCGACTTCGTCCGCTCGCGCGACCTCACGTGCCGCTTCCCGCACTGCAACGTGCCCGCGCATCGCTGCGACCTGGACCACACGATTGCATACCCGAACGGGCCCACCTGCGCGTCGAACCTCAAGTCCCTGTGCAGATTTCATTAACGACTAGCTCGAATACTTTTTGGTTGGGTCGGCCCACGGGGGTTCATCCGGGCAGCCCGCCGCCGCGTCCTACCTGATGTTGCTGGAGACAAGATCCGGCCACCCTCAGCGAGGCGGCTCCCCGTCCGGCCACCCCGCTGCTTCTACCTCCTGCAACGCCGCGCGTATCTCCCCGAATGTGTTGGCCGCAGTGGTGGCCTGATCTGCAATGCTGGCCGGTTCGAAGTATCGAATGTCCGCTTTCCATATGGCGCGCCAGGCCTCCAGCGGCGACCGCTCTTGCTCGGCCACAATCTCTTTCAGCGCCCCCACCCAGCGGTTTCCGGTCCCGAAGATTGTCCCCAGCGGCCTGTTGAGTGGGCTCAACTCGGCGGCGAAGTGCAAAGAGAACAGGGAGTCGGCACGTTCGGGCATGTCCCAGCGCAATCCTGCGCCCAACCGTTGAGCCTTTACCGTGTTGCTCAGAAACTGCCACTTTCCGCGCAGCGCAGCCCAATTCGCGTTGATCGTGTCAGCGTGCTCTAGCGGGCCTCGAAGGCGTTGCCACGGGTCTACGAGCTTGTTGAAGACATCTTTCAGGGCTCGAATGTCCTCAGCAAAACGCACCTCGCTGTTGTCTGTCGCCCACGAGAACCTCGATTCATCGCCGCGCGACTGTGCCCCCCAGTTGTTGTCGTGGACGGGCGCGGCGATTGCTTTCGCCTTCTCCAATTGCTCTGCAAGCATCTTCGCGTCTGCGCGGAACGTATCCGGATCGATGAGACCGAGATGCACCTCAAGCATTTCCTTGATCTCCGCCCACGCCGAGATGGTCAGAGCCACCGCAGCAGTCTCCGCGCTTGTGCGCGACAGGCGGTCCTCTAACGATGTCGTGAACCAAGTAACCAGGATGCCAGCGAACGGCACTCCGAACAGAGCGCTTGTGAGGGACGTGAACATGTTGACGCCGTAACTCCGGCTGCCCCAGAAACTCTGTGCGTCACCGTAAAGGCCAGCAGCGAAGCAGATCAGGCCGAGCGCGATCGAGACCCAGAACGAGCACTTCGCCCACTTTGGCAAATCTCGCCAGAAGTCGCGCAGACGCATGAGGGCAGACGGTACGCCACCATCAGGTCAGCCCGTAGAACCGCGCCAGCTGACTGAGCAACTGCAGGCACTCCTCGCCCGCCTGATGGTCGCCGGCCATCGCTCCCGGCCACACCGCTGCGAGCAAAGCCTCCAGCCGCTCCACGAAGACCGCCCGGCCCACCTCCGTCACCGGAGTGCCCGGCCCGGCCCCCGACCGAAGCTCGCGCCGGACGATGTTGGACACGCTCTGAGGCGACCGAAGCCCCACCCGACGTGCAATCTGCCGGTACGACGCACCGCCCAAAAACATCCGCAGTACCAGGTCATCGCGCCCACGACGCTCCTCAGCACGCACCACCGACCTCCTCAGCGTGTCCAGTTTTACTCGGAGAGAGAGGCCCCGTGACCCCGGTCGGAGCCGCAGGTCGCGCGGCCAGCGCGTCCGACCCCCCCTTAGGGGTGCCTCTGGTTTGCCTGCTGAGCGACGAGGTGTGCTCGCTGGGGTTTCCCGATTCCGGGTGGGCGTGTTGGACGCTCTCCGTCGCGCTGGGCCTGTGTGGGGCATCGCGTCACCAGTCCTCGGAGGGCTGCCCGAGTTCGATGAACGGGGCGCGGTCGCCGCGCCGGAGGTTGCAATCGGAGTGGCTGGGCCGGAAGTTGGCCGGATCTTCTGCCAACTCCGGGTGCGTGCTGACCGGATAGGCGTGGTCGAGGTTGAACGCTTCGGGGTGTCCGGCAGGGAGCGAGTAGTCGATGGGTCTGCCGTCGAGCCAGCAGTGAGCACCGATCGTTCCGTCTGGGTTGACGAACGTGGCGCAGGCGTAGCGGAACTCGGCGCGGAGGCGGCGGTATCGGCGGGTTGATCGTCCGGCGCTCTTGGCGATGCCGGGTTGGCTGTGTTGTGTGCGGTAGTTCGGCACGTTGCCCTCCCTCCGGGATGCAGGAGACCCCGCAGCCGGGCGGTGGCTGCGGGGCCTGCTGGGGGTCGCGGCGGGCCGGTGCCGGAGCGGGCGGCATCGACCTCGCCGCTTCCCGGTCTATGCCTGCGTGCCGACCTTCACGACGGCGGACGGCTGGTTGACCGAGAGGCCCCAGCGGCCTTCCACTCGGCACCTCACCTGGTTCTGGGTGAAGTCGGCGTTGACGGCGTCGGACCACTTGACGCTGACCAGGTTGTCATGGTCGAGGGTGACTGCGTTCGCGCCGATGACGAGGCCGGTCTTCGCGCCGAGACCCTGATTCAGCACGACGGGGTGACCCCACAAGCGGCGAGCCACCGGATCCACCGGCACACCCCGCACATCCGTTGCGCCACTTGTGATTTCAAGAAGTTCGATGGTCTCCCAGTCCTGCGCGGACAGAACGATGACCCCGACCTCGTACCCGTTCGCTTCGAGCAACGTGATCCCACGGCGCACGGAGGCCAACGCGGACGTGGTGTAGGCCTGCACGACGATGCCCGAGGTCTGAAGGATGCCGGTGAAGTGCTCCCCGGTGCCGTCACCGGCGATGACTTCGTTCTCCAGGGCGCGGCGCAGGCCGTAGAGCAATTCGTCGGTGACGAACCGTCCGAGGAATTGGTTGTCGAGCATCATGTACTCGTCCAGGGGTTCGCTGATGTGAGCGACGACCCTGAGGCGGTTCTCGACGGCGATCACCGACACGACCGACGTGGGCTTCACTCCGGCGACCGGGACCGGCGCTGCCGCAAGGTTTCTCACGCTCTGGCGGAGGAACGAGTATGACGGCTCCACGATCCGCGTGGGCAGCACGTCGAGCAGCGACACCAGCGGGCGTCCGGTCGGCACGACATCCGGCAGCAGAACCGTGCTGGTGGTCTGCACACCCGACGCGAGGGCCTTGGTGCCTTCGATCCGGGACGCCTTGACCACGTTCTGCGCGAGACTCTTGAGGCCGCGACCGGTCAGCGCGAGGTGCAGCGTCTCGCCGGAGCCGACGCCGGAGTCGGGGTCGGCTCCGGGCTTGAACCCGTCGCCGGATGCACTCGCGGCCATCGCGTCGAGCCGCGCCATCAGGTCAGCGCTCTTCGCGGCACCCTCGATGGCCTTCTGCAGTTCGTCGGCGGCGTCGAGGTGCTTCGCGGCTTCGGCGGTTTCCTCGTCGGTGAGGTCGCGGCCGAGTTGGTTTGCGGTGTCGACGATGAGCTTGACGGCGGCGAGCTGCTCGTCGATGCCCTTCGTGTAGCGGTTCTCGGCGTCTGTCTTGGCGGTCATGGTGGTGGCTCCCTTGTGCTTGATGCGGGCGCGGACGAGCCGCTCGCGGATGGCGGTGGTGGTGCTAACGGATTTCGCTGCGGTGATCACGGCGCGGTCGTTGGCCGGCCGGGACACGATCGACACCTCGATCAGGTCCAGGTCGTGCAGTTCGTTGACGCCATCGGCTGCCTTCGTAGCCCGGTTGACGGCGTAGCCGATGGACAGGGCGCCGACTCGACGTGCCTTTACGGCGCGATAGGCGGCAGCGCCGAACTCGGTTTCGAGGTCGAATTGCCCTGTGACGTGCAGACCTTCGGGGACCTCCTCGGCCTTGACGAGTTGGCCGACGAGCGCTCTGGGGTCGACGCTCCCACGGTGCTCCCAGTTGAGCGGGACAACCCGCTCGCTGGTGAGGCCCTTGGCGAACGCGCCGGGCATCACTCGGTCGTTCTGCGAGTCGGTGTTGCCGAATGTCGATGCCCAGCCCTCGAACTGGCCTTCGGCCAGGCCAGCGGTCTTGATGCCCACGATGGACACGGTTTTATGCTGCATGATGAATGTCCTTCTGGGACAGGAGAATTGGAGGTTGTCGACAGCCGAGGCACGTCCGCGCTGCGGCGCGTGCTCGGTGGATTTGTACACGGCGCGGTCAGCGGGACCTCTCTGAGATCCGACCTCCGCGCAAGCGACGCTCCGAGAATCACGGTAGCACCGGGTCCGGACAACCCTGCGGATGTCACGGCCGGTCGCGCCATCTGCGTTCGTCCCACTGGACGGCGTTCTCGGGATCGACCCGGACGCGCTCGGTGCGCGTGAAGAGTCCGTCGCCGAGCCGGAACGGCACGCTGACCTTGGCCGGTGCTGCGCCGTCCTCGGGTTCATTCGGTGTCGTCATGGCTTGCCCTCCTCGTCGTCGTTCAGCCACCAGGCGTCTTCGCCCTGGATTACCTGCTCGATCGCGGCGTGCAGCCACATCGTCAGTGCGCCCTCGTCCCTCGGCTCCTCGTCGATCTGCAGCAGCACCGTGCGTGCAACCACCGCGCACGCCAGCGCCATCGGCATCCACCGGTCGAGCTTCTGGACCTCTCCGGCCACCAACGTCTGGACCTGCATGTCAGATTCTCGGATGGCGACGATCAGGCGCACAGCTCGGCGTAGGTCGTCGTCTGTGATGGTTCGGGTTGTCATTGGTGGTTTCCTATCTGGTGGGTTGGGTTGTCCTGCAATAACATTGAACGTCGGGTCGGCACGTCGACTTCGACGCAGGTGTGGATACCGCCGCAGTGAGGCCCGCAGGGTGTGAGCGCGGCTCTGGCCTGCCGCGCCTCTGCGAGGTCCCGCCAGTAGGTCCACTCCGGGCTGATCGGGTCCCCCTTCGCGTTCACGCAGTGGCAGACCAGCACGCCGCGCCGCTCGACGGGCTGGGGCACGTTCGGTCGGCTGGCCTTGCTCACCGGAGGTACTCCGGGCCGGGAACCGATCAGCGGCTGTGTGGCCCGTAGAGCCATCGGTGAGGCCGGGCCGGGGCACCGAGGCCGGGCCGGGGCAGCCGTGGCGCTGGCATCGCAGCGAGGGGCCTGAGGTGTGACGGTCATTCGAGGTCTCGCCTGAGCGCGGCGTACCAGGGGCATGTGTCGTCGTGGCTCACAGTGCCGTGGAACACGCCGGGGGACAGCTCACGGACGGCCACGTCGGCATCGCAGTCCGGGCATGCGGCGGCAGCCGCGATGTCCTGCCCGGGCTTCTGCTGCTGCACTCGCACCCGTGCTCGACGACGCTCTGCCCGGTTCACCGGGCACCGTCCCGGATGGCTTGCGCCGACGACGTTCCCCACGGGGGGGTGTGTCTCTTATAGAGACACCCCCGTGGGGAAACGTCGGGCGGCACGTTTCCCCAACGTTTCCCCGAGCGTTGGGGAAACGCTTGACCTGCGGTTATGCGAAACGGCCCTACAAGGGGTTGGGGAAACGCTGAAGCCACGTTTCCCCGAGGAATCGGGGAAACATTGACCTGGGGTTTTGCAGTGCTTCCACGTGCCGGTTTTAAGCCTCTGGGGAAACATGCCGTAGACGTCATAGAAGCTCCTGTTGCACCGCGCCACCATCATCGGTGGCTGCTGTTTTTCGTGTCCTCACAGCGTCGGCGATCGTGGTGTTGCGGAACTTGTGTCCTGCAAGGCCCAGTGCTTCGCGTGCCTTCCGGTTGCCGGTGTCGACCGGCAGCCGCAGCTGGATCATGGCGTCGATGCAGTCCCCGATTCGGCGGCGCTCGGCGTCCGGCATCGACTTCGGTCGGATGACGTGCCGGAGATGCGGGTCGTACTGGCGCAGCAGCAGCATCCGATCGGGGTGAGCGTTGCCGCGCTGACGCTCCAATCCGAGGTTGACGAATACGTCGTCGTCGCCGCCCGGCTGAGTGTCGAGCAGCCAGACGGCGTCCACGTCGTCGGACTTGGCGCTTGATCCTCGCGCAGTCGTCTTCACACCGTGGCCGCGATGATCGAGCCGGACGACAGCGCGTTTGGCCGCTTTCAACGGAGCCAGTGTGAGCCGGTACAGGGCGCGGTAGGTGTCGGCGGAGTTCTCCTCCCCGGCGACGACGCGAGCAACTGTGTCGATGATGACCAGCCCCACGTCGTAGTAGTCGGCAACCTGCACCAGATCGAGACCGCCCACGGGGCCGTCGAGCGGCGCCATGTTGGGGAACGACAGGTAGTGCAGGTTGTCGAGGTCACCCGGGCTGTAGCCCATGTCGCGCAACCGTTCGACGATGTCGAAGTTGGAGTTCTCGTGATCGACGTAGAGGACGCGGACCGGTGGCCGTGGTTTCTGCCCGAACACGGATCGGCCTGCAGCGAGTGCGGCGGCAACGTCGAGCATCAGCAGCGACTTGCCCGCCTTCGCTTGCGAGACAAGGGCATACGACTGCCCCTGTGCGATGAAGTCGGGCACTAGCCAGTCGGTGTCGTCGGCGGCTCCGTCGAAGGCGCGTTGCCAGTCGACGGTGGGGTGCCGCTGGTGCGCGGCCACCGGGGGTTTGCGTGGGCCGGATTCTTGGTGCGGCTCCGATGCGCCGGGATCGTCGTTGGACCCCTTAGCCCGAGAGGCCCCGTTCTTGGCGGCGACCATGTCACGCGCAACCCTCAGACCGGGGTCGGTGCCCACTAGGAGACCTCCCCGTCCGCGAGGTGGTGCAGCAGTTCGGCCAACTCGCGGTCCTCGCCGCCACGCCGCCAAAGTGCCTGCAGCACTTCAAATTTCACCATCGGCACCATGCCGGTGTCGAGGAGATGCAGCGCCGCGTCCCGCCCGGCGTCGATCATCTTCTGCGACAACGGCGGCTGGGAGCAGTCGCAGCCCCACGGGTCGCGGCACCCGCAGTCCAGCTGCTCCATCCGCCGCGACGCCTCGCGGCGGCGCTTCATCTGCGACAGCGTGTCCTGCCTGAGCGTCGCGACGGTGCAGTGCCTCCGCACGAACGACTTCTGTGGCTTGTCGCTCGGCGCGGTAGAGTGGGTGTCGTCCCTCACCACAGTGGACTGATGAGATGCCGCCTGGTTGCCCGCCGGGCGGCTTCCTCGTTCCGGGGGACTCATGCCGGGCCTCCCGTCCGGGCGAGGTCACGCCGGGCAGGTTCCAGCAGGACCCGCAGCCGGGAGACCTGCTCGGAGGTCAGCGGCGGCGCTTCGGCCACCACGCGCCGGACATACTCAGCCACCGTCGACTCGCCGGATTGCGTTGCCGTGTCACCGTTTTCGGTCATGCCGCACCGCCGACCGGCTTCATGCAGGCGTCGATCTCGTTAAGGTCGACCCGGATCATCTGGCTGCTACTCCCGTAGCCCGTGATGCGACCGTCTCGGGTCATTTCGCGGATGGTGCGCGGGTTCACGCCCAGGTACTCGGCGGCGACTCTGTAGGACGCCCAGCGGCGTGGTGGCGGCGGAGCCGGACTCGGCTCCGGCTCCGGGCGCGGGGCGCGACTATCGGATTGGACCTTGGTGGACACAGCAGAAACCCCTTGACGAGATTTCCGGCGTGCCGTCACCGGGCGAACCGAAGGTTAGCGCTCGCTACTTCGAGAAGCCCCGCTATGCCTTGCGGCCCGGACTCGACCCGTAGCGACCCCGGCTGCTCCAGTCGAACCGCAACTGGTCCGGGGACCCTCAGTGTTGACCCCGCGTATGTCCGGGGTCCGGATCAGACCCTACCCCCTAACGGGACAGGATCTCCCTGCACCTGCAGACCCCGGCGAGTCGCCTCCGATCTCGGAGGTCACCGCCACCCCCTTAGCGGCGCTACGGTCGCCTCAGAATCATGCTGTCTTCCAACTGATTTGGACGCGCTGCGGCTGGAAGACCACCCGGCCACGCTTCCCGACCGGGACCACGGTCGCCGTGAGCAGAGCGTCGATCACGGCCCGCTGCCGGTCGTCGTCGAGCCGGTCGAACGCCGCCCCCACTCGGTCCGTGCCGAGGGGAAGATCAGCGAAAACCCATGCAGCAGAGGCACTTATCATCTGGGACTCGATAGCCTCAAGGTTCGCCCGCAGTCGTTCCGTGATCGCCCGCAACTGCTGCGCGGTGAGGACACCATCAGCGAACTCGACCGCTTGCTCATCCATCCGGGCGCGGATCGTGTTCGCCTCCGCCGAGAGCCGGTCGACGTCTGCCGCGTCACGGTCCACCAGCAACTCCCTGGCGTCGTCCTGGGCGAGCCGGGCACACACGATCATCTTGATCAGATCATCGGTTTCGGCCTTGACGATGGAGCAGCCGAAGCACTCCCGGCAGGAGTACTTCGGTGCCGCCGTGGGGTGCAGGTACCCGCGCATCGCCCCACCGCACTTCCCGCAGCGCAGCAGGCCGGTGAGCAGATTGCGGCGGCACGTCTTGGGTCCCGGCTTCCGGGCCGGATCGTCGAGCACAGCCTGCGCGGCCCTCCACGTGTCCGCGTCGACCAGGGGAGGCCAGGTGCCCACGCCGATGACCTTGCCGTCGTAGGCACGCAGTCCGGCGTTGCGCGGCGACCGCAGAAACAGGCTCAGCGTCGAAGCACTCCACGGCTTGCTCAGCACCGACCGGCCAACGTCTCCCGGCACACCGGGGTCGGCTTTCTGCCACCGCCGTCCGTGGCATCCGGCGGCGTTCCACTCCCGCGCCAGGCCGGACAGCGACCCACCGCCGAGGATGGTCTCGTATGCCTTCCGGACCATCGGGGCCTCCACCGGATGCGGCTGATGGTCGTCGGTGAACCCGAACGCGCACTTCCACTTCGGGGTTCCCCGCTCAGCCCGTTGGAGACCAGCGCGGCGCATCCGGACCTTCATCTTCGCCACCTCCATCTCCGACATGGCAGTGGACACCTGCACCCGGAACACGTCATCGGCGTTGCGGAAGTCGATCACGCCGATGTTGGTCGTCGCCAGCAGCACGCCGCGTGGTTCGAGCACTGGGCGCAGGGACTCAAGGTCGGCCATCTTGCGCCAGCCCCGGTCCTGATTCCACACCACGATGGCGTCGATGGTCCCGGCCCCCACGTCGCGCAGGAGACGCTCCCAGTGCTCTCGGGGTCCGCCGTTGGAGGCGCTGCGGTCGTTGTCCACGTAGTAGTCGACAGGGGTCCACCCGTTGATGGCGCAGATGTCGGCGGTGTCCTCGCGCTGGCGGGTCACCCCTTCGCGCTTGTCGTTGGGGTCGGAACTGATCCGGCAGTAGCAAGCTGCTCTGACCTGCTGTTTCTCGGCGACTCGGCTCATACCCGATAATAGTACTGCGGCTAGTCGTTTTCATCACTTACTCAAGACCTTCTGGGGCGGGCCACGCGGTTGGCGGGACCGACAGCTACCCGACGGCGACGTCGTCTGGACCTCGCCGTCCGGACAGAACTACACCACCCGGCCGGGCAGCCGACTGCTGTTCCCCAGCCTGTGTCTGCCCACCGCATCAGTCACCATCACCGACACCCCCACCGCACACACCGCTGGACT
>JAODNJ010000343.1 GCA_025465155.1 Frankiales bacterium | reverse complement strand
GGGGCGCTCGATGCGGGCATCCGGCACATCCTTGACGCTGACCTGCCGGGGTCCGTCGTAGACGACTGCCTTCACGCTGCCTCCTCGTTCCTCTCGGTCATCAGGGGCGCCTCGAGCGTGGGCCGTGGCCGCCCAGGCACCCTTCCATCCGACGCCAGGCAGAGACGCCGCGATATGGGCAGACATGCCTATTCCGGATCGCAGTGGCGCGGATCGGTCGCTCTGCCGGTTTCGGACGCCGGGACACGTCCGCGTCGACGGGAGTGGCGGGCGGTTCGGCCAGCACCTGAACCGCCTCCCGGTGCCGGACGTCCGGGTCGGCGGGGTCCATGTTCTCGGCGAGCACCTGCCGGGCCCGGGGCAGCAGCCCGACCAGCGTCGCCCGCTCGGCCTCCACGATCCTGGTCACCTTCGCGCCGACATTCGTCCGTCCTGGTCGAGCCGGCCGACGTCGCAGCCACCTCGACCGTCAACCGACGTTGAGGGCGAAGCCCATCGTGAAGAGGGAACGATTGCGCGTCTGCCCCATGTCGAACCTGTCACTCACCTGCCGGTAGGTGAACCGCCCGCGACGCAGCCGGAGCAGGCTCGCACCCATCGTCGTCCACCCCGCGCGTGGGCCGAGTCCCACCGTTTCCTGGACGACCATCCCCTGCATCCGCATCCGGCCGACCAGCTCGGCGGGCGTCAGGAACATGGTCCAGTCGTGCGCCGCGAAGTCGACGACGCGGGTCAGCCGCCACCGCTGCGTCATCGCTGTGGCCAGCTTCGAGGTCAGCGTGCGATTCGGCGTGTCGAACAGGCAGACCCCGCCCGGTCGCAGCACCCGGCTCGTCTCCGCCAGGACCGCGTCGACGTCGGTGACGTGCTCGAGCACGTCGGAGCAGTAGGCCACGTCGAAAGCGGCGTCGCGCACCGGCAGTCGCTCGCCGACGCCCGTGCGGTAGTCGATGTCCAGTCCGCCGGCGCGAGCGTGGTCGCGCGCCGTCTGTACGGAGACCTCGGAGGGGTCGACGCCGGTGACGGCGAAGCCCAGCCGGGCGAACTCCTCGGCGAGGAACCCCCCGCCGCTGCCGATGTCCAGGGCCGTCGGCGTCTCGTTCCCGGCCGGCAGGCGGCCCAGCCGGTCGAGCACGCCGCGGAAGTACTCCAGGCGTCCCGTGGTCATGCTGCCGTGCAGCAGGACGAGCGGGCTGTGGTCGTCCCACCAGGAGGTTCCCAGGCGGTCGTACACGTCGTTGTCGATGGTCACTGCGGCCTCCGTCGTCGGTGGCGACGACGCCCTTCCGCGCTCCGTGGACGGGCGGCCACCGCCACTGATACGTGAGCGTCGGGCACGACGTTCACCGGAGGTCGAGTTCTCCCGATGCGGGCCCCATTGAATGCCGGGAGGGCGGCCGCCGTGTGAGTAGGCGCGCCAGGCCGACGAGGCCTCGGTGCCCGATCCGGGCGCCACCCGCGCTCGGCCCACTCGATGGTCAGGACGCCTTCCATGCACACCAGAACCGCACTTCTCGCCACCGCCGCGGCCGCGGCCGTCGCCGCGGGGATCTCCATCCCCGTGCTGGCATCGGGCTCCTCCGCCTCACCCGCCACGTCGGTGCCTCAGGTCAGCACGGCAGCACGAACCACCGCGGACCGACCTGGGTCCGGCCAGTCGGTGATCGACTGGAACCGGCGGCTGATCACCATCCTGGGCACGCCCGGCGCGCAGCCGGCCACCGTCCACCCGACGCGGAGCTTGGCGCTGCTCCAGGCGGCCGAACAGGACGCCGTCGCCTCGATCACCCACGCGACATCGGCCTACCGGTCGGTGCCGGCATCCGGGGACGCCCGGCCGGACGCCGCCGCCGACCAGGCGGCGCACGACGTCCTGACCTCGCTCTACCCCTCGACGCAGGCGGCTCTGGATGCCCAGCTGACCGGCGAACTGGCCGTGATGCCGCAGGGGCGCGCCCGGGACGACGGCGTGCGCGTGGGTGCTGCGGCCGCCTCCCAGCTACTCGCCCTCCGCGCCGGCGACGGCTCGTCGGCCGTCCCGCCGCCTTTCGTGCCCGGCACCGGGCCCGGGAACTACCGGCCGACGCCACCGAAGTTCCCGGCGCCGGTGTTCACCACCTGGGGGTCGGTGACCCCCTTCGTCCTCGCCCAGGGGCGCCAGTTCCGTCCCCCGGCCCCTCCCTCGGTGACCAGCGCCGCCTATGCCGCCGCGCTGAACGAGGTGGAGAGCCTCGGCCGCGACACCAGCACCACGAGGACGGCGGACGAAACGGTGGCAGCGACCTTCTGGAGTTCCGCGCCGGTCTGGAACACCTGGAACCAGGTCACCCAGCAACTGCTGAACAACAGGAACGCCAGCCTGGCTCAGGCGACCGGGGTCTTCTCGGCCCTGGATCTGTCCCTAGCCGACACCACCATCGCCCTGTACGACGCCAAGTACCAGTGGCTCATCTGGCGTCCGGTCACCGCGATCCCGCTCGGCGCCACCGCCGGCAACCCCGCCATCGTCGGTGACCCGACGTGGAACCCGCTGACGGCCACCGCCCCCGACCCGTCGTACCCGGGCGCGCACAGCGCGATCAGCGAGGCGGCGGCCACGGTTCTGGCCGCGTTCTACGGGACGCACCAGCAGATCGCGATCACCTCGGCCGCCGACCCCGGTGTCACCCGCTCCTTCGCCAACCCCGGCTCGGCGGCGGACGAGGCCGGGCTGAGCCGGATCTGGGCCGGACAGCACACCCGGATCGACCACCGGGCCGGTCAGGACCTCGGCCGGCAGGTGGCCGGCTTCGTGCTGCGGCACACCGGGACCCGGCAGACGAGCGGCGGCTGATCACCGTGCCACGACCTGCGGGAGGGACCGCCGGCAGAGGACGGTCTGGTCAGCGCGGCGCGGGATCGTGGCGACGTCCGGCCGTCCTGGGGGTGGTTGCGCTGCTCGCCGCCGCCCTCGGGGCCGGCCTGCTCACCCGGAACGGTCACCCTCCCTCCTCTGCGGCTCCTGGTCCGACGACCGCCGAGCCGGCTCCCCTTGCACCGGTGAACGGCACGGTCTCCGGGCAGGCGATCGACGGCATCACGGCCGGTACGCAGGAGCAGCTGGCCTTCCACATCCACGCCCACCTGGCGGTGTACGTGAACGGGCAGCCGCGCACCGTCCCCTTCGGGGTCGGCGTGCTCCCCCCGCTGCAGCTGGAGGAGACGGCCGCCGGGCCGTTCGTGGTCGGCGGCGCCGGCTTCTACTGGCTGCACACCCACGACACCACTGGGGTCATCCACATCGAGTCACCGGTGCGACGCCAGTACACCCTCGGCGAGTTCTTCGACGTCTGGATGCAGCCGCTCGGTCCGAACCAGGTGGGCCCCGTCCATGGGCCGGTCACGATCCTGGTCGACGGCGCCGTCGTGCCGGGCGATCCGCGCAACGTCCCCCTCCACGCGCACAGCGTGATCCAGCTGGACGTCGGCACCGTCGTCCCGTTCCGGCCGTACACCTTCGCCGCCGGTCTCTGATTTCCCGGACGCCGCGCGTCGCCCGAGAATGCCCGCAGGTTCCCATCGCTGCGGTGAACCGGGGCCGGGGTGCCATCGTGTACCCGAGTACACCGTCCCCGCCCGCCCGACCCGGGAGTGTCCATGCCGACGGCCCGCAGGTCCCGCCCCTTCGGCGATCTCGAGGCGTCGGTGATGGACATCCTGTGGACCGCACAGCGGCCGCTGCTGGTCCGGGACGTCGTCGAGCTCATGCGCCCCGAGCGGACCCTGGCCTACACGACGATCATGACCGTCCTGGACAACCTGCACCGCAAGGGCTGGGTGGACCGTGAGCGGGAGGGACGGGCCTGGCGGTACGAACCCCGGCTGGACCGGCAGGCGTACACCGCGCTGCTGATGCAAGAGGCGCTCGTGGTCAGCGACGACCGCGTTGGTGTCCTGGCCCGCTTCGTAGAGCAGATGGACCCCGAGGACGCCGCCGCGCTGGCGGACATGCTGCAGGGCGCCGAGGACCGGCCGGCCGAGGGGCCGGTGTCGTGACCGTCGGGGGCGCCCTGCTGCTCTACGCGGTCGCTGTCGGCGTCATCCTGCCGGTGGGCCTGCGCCGGCGGCCGGACTGGCTGGTGCGGGCACCTCGCCTGGGCGCCGCGGCGATGCTGGCCGCAGCATGGTCGGTCCTTCTCGCCCTCCTGCTGGCCGGCGCGACCGTTGCGCTGCCCACCAGCGCGCTGACCCCCGACCTCGCCCACCTGATCGGAGCGTGCCTCGCTCGACTGCGTGCCGCCTACAGCTCCCCGGGCGGAGTAGCGCTCGTCGTCCCGGGACAGTTGCTGTCGATGGGCTTGCTCACGCGGATCCTGTGGGTGGGAGGCTGGCTCACTCTCGCCCGCCGCACCGAGCGGCGACGCCACCGGCTGCTGGTCCGGCTCGCGGGGCAGCGGATGTCGGATGGCCCGGTTGTCGTGCTGGACTCCCCCGCTACCGCCGCGTACAGCATCGCGGGCCGGCACCCCACCGTGATCGTCACCCGCGGGGCCATGGCCCTGCTCAGCACGCCCCAACTGGACGCCGTGCTGGCCCACGAGCACGCGCACCTGCAGGCCCGGCACCACCGCCGGCTCGCAGCGGCGGCTCTGGCCGCCCGGTCCTTGCCCTGCGTCCCGCTGCTGCGGGAGATGCCCGGCCGGCTCGCCCGGCTGCTCGAGATGGAGGCCGACGAGTTGGCCGCGCTCGATCATGAACCCCGCGTCCTGGCCAGCGCCCTGGTCACGGTCGGTGCGGCCACGAGCCCGTCCGGCAGTGCCGGCACCTCCGGAGGCGCGGCCCCGCTCGCGGCCGCAGGATCGGACGCGGTGGCACGGGTCCGCCGCCTGCTGCGCCCGCCCGGACGGCTGCCACGCCGTCAGCGGACCCTGACCCACACGGCCGTCGTGGCCCTCGCGACGACGCCGCTGGTGCTCGCCGCGGCGCCCGGTCTGCTCAGCCTCCGGTAGCCAGAAGCCGTCGACTGACCGCGCGGTCGAAGAGCGGCGGAACCGCTGCCCTTCGACCGGCAACCGCAGTGCTAGCCGACCGGGTCGATCCTTTGGCCACTCGGGGAGACGACGTACCAGCCGGCACCGAACTGGTCGAGCCCCTGGCCGTGGGTCTGCCCCGCCTTGTCGTCGCCGGCGTAGCGGTACAGGGGGTGACCGTCGTAGGTCACCTGCCGCGTGCCGTCGCTGCGCTGCGCTGCGCCGACCAGCGCGGCCTGGACCGGGGCGGACGCCTGCGTCGCGGAACCGTGAGCGAGCACCGGCGGCCAGACCGACGCACACGCGCCGGTACAGGCCGACATGGTGGGCGAGTCCTTCTCGAAGAGGTAGAGGCTGCGGCCCGAGCCGTCGACCAGCGCCGTCCCGGGCGCGAGCGCCGCCGTCCCGAGGCGGGCCGCGGACGGCATCGCGGGCGGGGCGGCCGAGCCGTAGGGGGACCCGCCCCCTCCCCCTCCGCTGGCGGCGTCCACGGCGACGCCGCCACCTACCAGTACCGCCGCCGCGGCGATCCCGCCTACCAGATACCTACGTCTCATCGAAATTCTCATCGTGCGCCTCGCCGTCTCGGCCGGATCCAGGAAGCGGCTGCCGCGGGATGTGCGCGCCGCCGCCTACTATCACGACTAGTAGATGGGCCGTGTTCATCGCTCGCGTGAACCCAAGGCGTCTACTACCCGTGCTAGTAGATATGACCGACCTCCTCCTCACCCCCCTCCCTGACCGGGTCGCCTCAGCCTCTCGCTGTGGGCCCTCATTGCTCTGCGCCAGGAACAAGGACGACGACGCCTTCCGCTTGCTGTACCGGGAGCACTCCTCCGCCCTGCTGGCCTACGCGATGCATCGCACGCACGACCGGATGGCCGCCGAGGACGCGCTGCAAGAGACGTTTCTCCGAGCATGGCGCCACCTTCCGCGGCTGCTCGCGGACGAACGCCCGGCTCGCCCCTGGCTGCGGAAGGTCCTCAGCCGCATCCTCATCGACGCCACCCGCGCCCGGAAGGAACGGACCAGCCGACTGGTCGAGGACGCAGTCATCGACGGCACCACCGAGGGAGGCTTCGATGCGGTCCTCGACCGGGAGGTCCTGGCCGGCGCGATGGACGTCCTCTCTCCCGATCACCGGGAGGTGCTCGAGGGCACCTACTTCCGCGATCTGCCCGCGGCGCAACTCGCGGCGGGACTGGGAGTGCCGGTGGGCACGGTGCGGTCGAGGCTGCATTACGCCCTCAATGCGCTCCGGGGCGAACTGGTCAGAAGGGCGGCCGTGCCGGCTCTGGCCGAGGCGGCTGGTCGGTGATGTGGCCCCTCCCGGGCAGGACCCACCTGGCGACCCCGGCCGTCGGGCCACACGGCCCCGACCAAGCGCCTATACCAGCGGCGCGCGCGGCTCCGCGGCCACGGCGGGCCATCGAGGAGGACCTCCGCCGCGTCTGCGCCCTTCAGGCGGACATGCGGAGCGGCCACATCCGAGCGGAACGCGCGTTCGCCACCATCATCGCCCAGCGGACCGATCGGCTCCTGGACGAGCTTCTCCGAGCCCCAGGGGGCCCGCAGGTACCGGCCCACCCTTCCCCCGGCCGACAGATCGGCCGAGTCACACGTTGAAGCGGAACGTTCCGGGGGTGTTCGATCTTGATTGACTGACGTCGAAATCGGCCCTTGACCTGCGGTCACGCAGTTGATCTTCACTGGCCGTGCACGGACAAAATTGAGCGTCTTGCGGACTTTTTGCGGACCAAGATCTCCTTAGCCGCTCTAAGGCGCTGTCGCGCCGCCCCCCTCCGCCGAGAGGAGGTCAGCCGCAGCTGCCCCGCAGCGGCCCCTCAGGAAGAGCCCCGACCTACCCTCCCCCGGCTCACCGCGGCCCGGCAGGAGGCAGCTACGAGCGGACCGGTACTGCCACTGCCCCCAGGAGCGGGGCGCGTCCGCCAACAGGCTGCGCTCAACGCGGCCAAGTGAGTTCGGTTGAGGCACCCACGCTGACCGGGCAGTCAGTCGTGCAGATGTTCGCAGGCCATGCATGTCGACCCGCAAGCGCCCCTTGCGGAGTCACGCCCAGGCTTCACCGCTTCCAGTCAACAGCCGAGCAGTTATTCGCTGACCCATGGAACGCCCGGGATCGAGACTGATGGTCAGACCAGTCACCATAACGGCATCTGCCACGAAGTCGCTGTCAAGCCACAAGATTTGGCACGTGTCCAGCCAAGCCGAATCGTCGGTGGAGAAGCTGACCGACGGCATAGCCCCTGGATTGAAGTCGAGTGCAGCGATGGGAGATAGTCTCTGTGGTGGGCCATACGCCAATAGCTGACCGAACACATCGCTAACTGCGTATTCGATAAGTTGATCCATGGCATCGAAGGCGAAGGCGTAGCCGCGAGCGCCTCCCTGAAGGGACTCCAGCTCTTCGAGCACGACGGAGGAACGAAATTCATCCCTCGGCAGCGCTAATCGATCGTCATGCTCATCTACTGCCGCCGGTACTAGTCGCCTCTTGATTCTGGATCGACATTTCTGAAGATCGTCACGATCAGATGCAGTCAACGATCGTGTCGCTGCATCTAGTCTCAGCCACTCCTCTGTCTCCGAAAAGGCGCGAGCCAGCCAGCGGGCGCTCTCCTCCAGTTCGGTTGACTGACCTCCGGACACTTCTAGGAGCTCGGCAGTCCGCGACGGTGCGGCTCGGAATTGCAGGCCCTGCCCCTGTTCGCCTGGCTGCCACGACAGTCGCCAGGTGAACTCGCGCGTCGTCAACGGGGTGTTCGGGGCCAGTTGCGGCGCAGGAAGCATCGGGTAACCAGGAAGCCTGGACCGCAACCAAGCGATCGCGTCACGATGAGCCATCTCGACCTTCGTTGCCGCCTCCAGCCAAGGCGCAAGCTCCTGTTCATTCGCGTGAGCCCGACCGAGGCGAGGGCCGGACATGACCATGGGGAAGAGAAGAGCCATACGAAGCGGCCTGCTAGTAAAGCCCGAGAATCCAGCATGCAGTTCCCGCAGCATGCCGGGCAGCCCATCGCTTCGCCCGGGGGAGTTCCGTGGCAACTCGGGATTGAACCGCTGAACCACCGGGCACGCGCGCCACGCGAGCGCTTGGCGACCGACTGCCTCCCACAACTTCGTATGGGTCATCTCTCCCCGATCTAGAGTTCCTACTAAGCCGTTGACTCAATGCGTGAGCCAACGCTTTACGGTCAATTCCTCGATTGCATCGTTGACAATCTTGGCAGCAGCTTCCTCTGGCGACTGACTGATCATTCCTTCTACAGATGCGGAACCACCTCTCCGGGCGAGGCCCGCCGGTGTAGCCGCATCCGATACACCGGCAGCTATCACACTGATGGCCGCCGTTCGACGGTACTTGACTGGCCAATGGCCGCCCATTGGATCGTCGATCCACGGCCCGATCACGGCGTCTAGCCCGAGAGGGCCGACTTGCGCCGTCAACACGTGCTGCTGCCCCGGTGGACTGATCTCACCCATCAATTTGCTTACAATTTCAGCTGTCCGCGTAGCGTGCACCGTCAATGCGTCACAAGCGTCGTCAATGCTTCGAGGTCGCGCGACCGGGAAGCGCGTATTGGCCGTCAGCTTGTCCTGCAGGAATCGCCGCCAAAGCCTTGTCGCAACCGTGAGTGGGCCTCCCTGGTCGATGGCTACGACTGGCAGCGTCCTAGAGCGCTCCATCATTTCAGCGGCGCTAACCCACTGGGATGATTCGTCACTGAGAGCCGCCAGCAGCTTTCCGCTTTTGGATTGCGCAAGGAGCACCCCCGGAGTCACGTTCCCAGGGAGGAGGCGCTCGAGGATTGCTGCGACAGCTTCTGTCGTGGTTTCGGCCGGAAGCGCCTCCTCATGAGTGGCGAGCTGGACAGTAAGGAACGGCAGGTCGCGAGCGATCGTGTCAACACCGACGCAACCTAGGCCGCCTATCTCTACTGAAAAGAGGATCCGTTGGATGTCGCCCTGCGTTAGCCTGTCTGGCAATCGGCTCAGGTTCCGAGCCGTGCCCCACCCAGCAAAGTAGTCCGCGAATGAGTCATGCATCGCAGCGAGTGTCTGCGTGTAGCCGACCTTAACGATGAGGCCGCAGCGCTTTGCGGCCGCGTCTAGCGCGGATGGGTCGGGCAACCCGACGGCTTCCGCGGCAGCACGTATCAGTAAAAGCCATTCAAAGGAGTCTGCATAGCGCCGGCCCTCATCCAGTAACCGGGAGAAGACGACTGACAGCATCGCCGTTGCGAGCGAGATGTCTATCGCCCCGGTTCGGGCGACCATACTGACGATGAACCGGTCGTACATGGCAGCTCGGTTTTTGAAGGCGTCCTGTTCCGCGTACAGACTCAATCCCATGCGGAAAAGCAGTGGGTTTCCCGCGGCGTCGCCAAGCACGCTTTCGAGGTGCGTCACGACGGCATGGACTTCTGCATCGCCAGGCGACGACGCAGGCATGCCCTCCTCTGCGACGGAGGCCTGCCGCAATACTTCTTTGGCTACGGCGCGACGGCGTTGATAGTCCAAAGGAACCATCACGTAATCGCTTGACGTTACAGATGTCGGAAGAGTGGCGCGCAGGCTGGCGATATCTCGACCCACGAGCATTATCTTCATATTCGATTGCAGCGTGACCAGGCGCGACAACTCTTCCGCTAATCCAGTTCGACTTGAATCCGGAATCTCGGATACGCCGTCTATCACGAGCGTGACTGTGGGATCAGCGATTATCTGCCGCCCTGTCGCGAATGGGAAGTCTTCCTTTAAGACGCTGGACAGCGCGTCCGCAACTAGAGCATCTAGCCGGCCGCTTATGTATGACTCTGCCTGTGCGACTAGAACAACCCTTCCAGCTGCAGCAGCTGCTCGGCAGAGCGCCCGCACCGTCGTGGTCTTGCCTGTGCCAGTCCGGCCAGCAAGAGTCGCCGGGAGGTCACCATCGAGAACACTGAGCGGCGGCTTGCTAGTCGGCTGCTCATCAGTGGTCTGTCGTACTAGCTGCTGCTCATGAGTCGCCACGTCGAGTTGAATGGGGGCATCGGCGTCAACAGCTTGGGCGAACGCTACGTATCTTTCGCGAAGCACGCCTGGCCAGCGCTGCTCCCTAGACTGGTCAACATCTACACCCAAAGTGCCCGCGATCTCCTGGCGCGAGATGATTCGCTCGGCCTCGTTTGCATTTGATGCGCGCTCGGTAAGAAGCATTACGAGCGCGCCAAGCCGCCGCTCGGCTTGCTCGGCGCTGTCCTGCTCGGTGCGAACTCTAGGGAGAATGGCTACAACCTGGCGTACGGCCCTCAACCACAGTGCGGTCACAGTCGCCGGGTCGAGGCGCACCTGCGCCCTAGAAAGTCGGCGAAGCGTTTCGCTTCCGGCAGGTTCATCGACCAGAGCGGAAAGTCGCGCTCCGTCGCCTTGGCTTGCAGACGTCAGAGCGCTGCTCAAGCTTTCTGCCGACGGGCCTAATCGACCATCCGTAATGAATTCAAAGGACGCTGATTCGGCGTCTGGCAGACTCGCCCAGCGCCGCAGGACTGATTGGAGCTCTCCCTTGCTCCAAGCGTACCTGCTCGTCTTGGTCTTAATTTGGGCAGCGCGAGAGACTTTGCCCGGCGCGGAAAAAACCTCCACGTCCACAACGTCGTCTGACCCTTCAACGCGAAGCCCGGTCAGACTGACGCTGTCGAGCACGTCAAGGGCCATCAGGGCGGCTTGCATCTGCTGGTACGCGATGCCCCGGATGGTGTCAACGCCGGCCACGGCCTCGATGCTGCCACGGGCGGACTTGCGGGCCACATCGCGGCGGTCCTGGGCGCATGGTGGCGACGTAGGCATGAACCTCAGGGGTGCGATCAAGAGTCCCTGTGTCGCAATGAGGAGGGACGATGCTGACGTGAGGATCGACAAGCCATCGGTGCAGTCTGTGTTCGTCGACGCCATGGTCGGCGACCAGCAGATCGGTGCAGCTACGGCCTTCCATGTCCAGCACCGAGGACGGACGTGGTTCGTGACGAACTGGCATGTCGCGGCCGGACGACACCCCGTGACGGGGCAACCTCGATCCAGGACCGGAGCTACCCCCGAGCGACTGGACGTTCTCATGAATGAAGACCGCCTTGGCGCTTGGCGGACGATGTCGCTGGATCTCTACACCGACACGGGTCAGGCCATCTGGTACGAGCATCCGACTGCCGGGCGCGGCGTCGATGTCGTGGCGATCCATGTGCCCGAAGCGCCGGACATGCGCTTCTACCCGTACGAACTTGCGCCGACCGGCGACCTTCTCAGTGCGCGAGCATCCGAGGGCTTGAGCGTCATTGGCTTTCCCTTCGGACTCACGGCAGGCTTCGGCTTCGGCGTGTGGACGAAGGGGTGGATTGCCTCCGAGCCCGACATCGACTACGACGACAAGCCGATGTTCTTGATCGACGGTCGAACACGGGAGGGGCAATCGGGCTCTCCGGTTATCGCTTACCACACGGGGGCCGGCGGTGCTGCGATGACATCCGGGGCGACCGCCTTCGGCGGCCCTTTCACAAGACTGATGGGTGTGTATTCGGGACGGGTCAACGAACAGTCCGACCTGGGCAGGGTCTGGAAGGTATCGGCGCTCGTCGACATCATCGAGAGAGGACTTCCCGGGAACGGCGACATGGTGGACCCTCGAACCCAATCGTCGCCCGACGCATAAGCACCGAGGCAAAACGCGCGACCCTAAGCAGGGCTCCATAGCGACCAGAGATGACTCCTACTCGACTCGTCGGAGACGGTTGCACCGGCACTGGCTGCGCGGTTTCGTCCTTCTGCACGTTCCGGGGCCGATATCGCTGAGCCACCCGTCGCGCTGGACATAGTCACTGAGCGCGACCCCGATGTGGGAAGAGTGAGGCTCCCGCCCGATGCATCGGGAGCGGCGTCCAGCACTGCCCGCTCCGACGCGTGCCCGGTGACGGAAGGTTTACGACCCCCCTCACCTCGCGCCCGCAGGGTTGGCGGAACCGAGTGACACCCTGTTCCGTCTGACCTCCATCCACCCCTGCGTCACGCGGGATGACCGCCCCGCGGTCAACCTTGCGCTGCTCCAGTGGATCCGGCGGAGAGCCGCCACCGAGCCTGGGCCAGCCCATCTGAACAGCAAGATCATGAATGGACACACCTGGTGCATCTCAGGTGAGAATCGGTGTCACCCCGGCGTGGTCGGGGTCCGCGTCGCCGTCGGGAAGGCTCTACCTAGTGCTGCCCGGCTCCGGCCGAGGCTCTCTTGAATGGGTGCCTCCCGGCGGCGGTTCAGTCCGGGCAGCTGACGCTCAATAGAGGCGTGGGGACGACGGATTCCCTTGAGATGCCTGCGCTCTGCCCGGCCGCGGTAACCGGTGCACGAGACAGAGGTGACGATGTACGCAGGCGTCGACAGCCACAAGGACACCCTGGCGGTGGCGGTGATCGACGCCGGAGGTCGCGTCGTGACCGTCCACCAGCTGCCGAACGACGCGGCCGGCTTCGCTCGGCTGGCGGTGCTGGCGGCCGAGCACGGTGTGGTCCGGGTCGGGATCGAGGGCTCGACGAACTACGGCTGGGCGGCGGCGATGCATCTGCTCGAGGCCGGGGTGACGGTGGTGGAGGTGCCGCCGCTGATGACTTCGCGCGAGCGATCCTCGCGGCCGGGACAGGGCAAGACCGACCCGGTCGACGCGGTCGCGATCGCCCGGATCACCGCTCGGGAGGAGAACCTGCCGGCGGTGCGGCCGATGAGCGGGCCGACCGCGGACCTGCGCGGGCTGGTCGACTATCGCGAGCAGCTGGTCGCTGAGCGCACCGCGCTGGCCAACCGGGTGCACGTGGACCTGTGCTGGCTGCGGCCCGGTCATCAGCACGCCCTGCCGCGGCTCACCCAGCCCGCGCACCTGCAGGCCGCGTTGGCCCTGCTGGAGGGTGATGCGAGCGTACGGGCGGCGGTGACCCGCCGCCGACTGCAGCGGATGATCGAGATCAACGCCGAGCTCGCACAGTTGCGCCAACAGATCGGCGACCTCGTCGCCGACAGCGGCACCTCGCTGACGAGCATCTACGGCATCGGGCCGCTGATCGCCGCCCGGATCCTGGCCGAGGTCGTCGACATCGCCCGCTATCCCAGCCGCCGTCACTTCGCCGCGGCGAACGGCTCGGCTCCGATCCCGGCCTCCTCCGGGCGGACCGTGCGCCACCGGCTCAATCGCGGGGGTAACCGCCAGCTCAACCGCGCCCTCTACACGATCGCGATCACCGAGATCCGCGCCGACACCGAAGGCCGCGCCTACTACCAGCGCAAACGCGCCGAAGGTAAGACCGGCCGCGAAGCGGTCCGCTGCCTGAAACGACGCCTCTCCGACGTCATCTACAAGACCATGCGCGCCGACGCAGCCCCAGCCGCGATCCCGGCAGCGCCCCCCGCGGCGGCCGCGTGAGGGCGGTGGACGTGGGGTCGGCAACGGGACACGACTAACGGCCTGGGCCAGCTGCGCGGCAGGACTCGCAGTCCCGATCCTGCTCTTCGCTTCAGCCAGACACCCACGCCCACCGCACCAGCCAACGTAGATCCAGCGCCCGGCCTAGACATAGAGGCCCATCCGGCTCCGTCGTTTCGTCGTGAGAGATCGGGATGACACGGAGCGGGACAGTTATCCGGATCATCTGCGCCTGAGCAAACTCCGGAATGGCGTACGTCGGCACGGGCCGCCGGCGCGCCGATCGCAGGGCCCGGAGTACCCGCAGTCGAGCGCTGCCGCCGCCGCTGAGGCCGCTCCGATCCCGCCAGCCGACCTGCCGGCGAGGCTTCCCTCAGTCGTTGCCGTAGTCGTCCGGGTAGTCGGCCGGGCTCCCGACGTCGGTGAACTGGTCATCCAGCCCGGCTGCCTCCAGGAGCGCGGAGCCGTCCAGGACGAGATGGCACGTGGGACAGCTGAAGTACTCGGAGCCGACGGAGAGCTCGACCCGCACGTCGAAGTCCTCTTCGCTGAGCTGCGCGTACTGCACCTCGTGGGACAGAACTTCTTCGCCCTCGAGGGTGCCGGTCGATCCGCAGGCCGGGCACGTGGCCTCGGTGCGGTGCGACAGCCCCCAGGAGCGGTCGCCGGTAGCTGCCCATTCGGCCGCCTGGCGCGCGAGCATGATGCCCTGCTGATGGAGCGAGAGTCGCTGCTTGGCCCGCTCGATCAGCGCGGTCACCCGGTCCTCGATGTGCTGGCGGTTGCGGGCCAGGTGCCCCTGCACGACCTCCTCCCGATCGGTTCCGACGAACTCCTCGATCTCCCGGTCCTGGGCGGCGAGCAGGACGGCCGCCTGCGCCCAGAACCGAGGCCACCATGCCTGCGGCGGGAGCGGGCCGATGGTTGCCGCGCCCCCGTGGAGGTATTCGTTGCGGCCCGCCGCGATGAGCATCGCCTCCTTGTAGTTGAACGGACGGAACGCCCTCGCGCAGCGGCTGAAGACCGTCTTGGCCGGCACCGAGCGGAACGTGGCCTCACCTTCCACGAGGCCGCTCGCGATCAGCAGGTTGCCGCCGTCCTCGTCCGGCGTGGCGATGAGCAGCGGCGACACCCGCGAGAGTGCGGCTTTGGCGAGCAATTCGAGCGCCAGCGACGCCCAGAGTGCCTGCTCGTCGAAGCTGCGGTGCTCCTCGGAGTCCATGGCTCGGTTGATGAACAACCGGGCCTTCATCCACAGCGCTTCCTCGGCAAATGGAGCGGTCATTGCTTCGGCGTCAGCCGGTAGGCGATGCGGGTCAGTTCTCGGCCGGCATCCGCCTCGCCGACGGCGGCACGTGCGTGCAAGGCGCGCCGGTTGCTGATCAGCAACACCTGGTCAGGCTCGGTCCACTCGTGCTGGTACGCGCTGCCGGTCAGGGACGCGAAGTGCCGGGCGGCCTCGTGGGCGCGCTCGTCGGCCGGTTGCATGCAGCCGGGGTCATAGCGGTAGCCGTCGCGGTCGTCGTATGCCGAGGCGAGGAACTGAGTGCTGCCGGTGCGTACCACGAAGATCCCCCCGGTCAGACACGGCGGCCGACCGATGCCGGGGTAGCTGGGGTTAGTCACTCTCGACCGCTCGCTCCACACCAGCGTCGGCGTCTCGTTCGGCGTCGCCGCGTGGAGCACCACGAAGGTGGGCGGGTCTTTCAGATGGGCTCCGTCGGTGTGCAGCGGTTGCTCACCCAGCCCGTGTATCGCACTCAGCGACCGCGGATGCGCCTTCTCGGCCGTCGTGGGACGCAAGACGCTAACCGGACTGTCGCCCTTGCGCGTCGCCACCTCCTGCCAGCCCAACGCCCGAGCCCGGCTGCGCAGGCGCCACAGATCGACGGAGCCGGTAGCCCACCCGGACGTCGTTGCGGTCTTGACGAGGTCCGCGAGGTCGTCCATCGGTCTCCTGCTCGTGATCGAGGGGACGCCCAACCGTCGGCCCCACAGTGCGACACTCGGCCCGGGGAACGCGCGGGCCGTCGGCACCGTAGCCGGACACGCGCCCGGTGCGCCGGGGAGCGGGGCCGCGTTCAGCGGCCAGCGGCCGGCCGCGGCGGCGGCGACGGGGGCGGCGGCGGGGGTGCGGGCAGCCAGCCGGGCGCACCGTCCCGATCGAAGGACAAGACCTGCAGCTGCCCCTCCGGCCAGTCTCCGGGGTCGTCGTCGTAGGCCGACGGGAACCCGCCTCGTTCAGCCACCCCCAGCATCTCGGCGAACCAGCCGGCGTAGGCCCAGTCCCGGCCGGCGGCGGCGGCGAGCAGCTGCGGGCAGCGGGCCTCGATCTCGTCGGCGAGCTCCCGGGCCGACACCCGCCGCGCGGCCAGGTTGTCCCAGCCGAAGTAGGCGTTGTCCTGGCCGGTGCTGTAGAGCAGCACCCGGGCATCGCCGGGATCGACGGCGCGAAGCCGCGCGCCGTCGTCGGGCGGGAACAGCGTCGCCGGGGCGAGCGTGCAGCGCCAGTGCGTCCCCGACGGGGACAGCCCCGGGGACACCCGCAGCAGCTGGTAGCCGCGCTTATGCAGCTCGGCGACCGCGGCCAGCACCCGCTGCGCCCGCCGACGTCCGGGGCTGTCCTCGTAGCTCATCGCGTCCTCCTCGACAGGTGCGGCCCCGCGCCGCGGACCATGACGGTGCCCACCCCGACCTCCCGGAGTGTGTCGCGATCTGGACGGCGCGACACTCCGGCCGGATTTCACACGCATCCATCTGAACGCCGGTTCTCGATCTGATGGCCACGCTGACCACTGGTCACATCGACTACTGCTTGCATCGGCAGCGACCATCAGCGAAGCTCGAGCAGTCCAGGCCGAGAGGGCACACACCTCATGCACCGGCCGCGGTCGATCCGTCGTGACGCATCGGGGTGACACGATGCGGAACAGACATCCGGACCATCCAGGGCATGAGCAGACGCCGCAAGCCGACTGACCGGAGTCCATCGCCGGCGCGCGGTTCGAGACTGCGGCTGGGCGCACCAGTACCCGCCGACACCGGCACAGCCCCCAGGCCGCAGGAGGTGACGCCGGCGCGGGCGACCGCACGAACGTGCGGGTGGTGCGCCGGCCCGATCTCCGTGAAGGCCACGGGGCGGCTGCCAAAGTGGTGCTCCTCGTCGTGCCGGCAGCGAGCGTGGGAGCAGGCCCGAGCAGCGGCCTCCGGTCTGTCTGCCGTACGGATCGTCGAGCGCCGCGTGGAGGTCCCGACGCCCGTTCCCCCGACCCGCCGGGACTGGGCGCCGCTCCTTCAGGAGCTCGCCCGCCAGCTCGGCGACGGCCGGATCTACGACCGCGACATCCCCGATCTGACTCAGTCGCTCGACGCGGTCCTGCAGGCATTCAGTCGCCGTCCCGGCGTCCGCGCTCGATGAGTCGGGACCTGTCACCCCACGACCGGCAGGGGTGACAGGTCCGCGCCGTCAGGGGTGACAGGGCCCAGCGCCAGACGCCCACCGCGCTGCTCAGATGTCACCCCGGCTCGGGTGTCACCAATCGGCTCGTTTCGGCGCCTTTACGCGGCGAGGGAGTCCATCCGTCCCTCGCCGTCATCGCTCCGGGAGATTCCATGACCGTCCACCTGCTCACCACCGAAGAGGTCGCCGAGCGCTTCCGCACCAGCCCGGCAACCGTCCGCTACTGGCGGCACATCGGCATCGGACCCGCCGGGGTGCGCGTCGGCCGCCGCGTCCTCTACGACGAGGCCGAATGCGACCGGTGGTGGGAGTCCAAGGTCGCGGGGCAGTTCGCCAACGGCGGCCGATGATCTCGGCACAGGCATCCCTCGCCCACATCCGCCGTGGCGCGCTGTCATCCTCCCGCGACAGGCTGATCCATCCGCGAAGACCGAACAGCCGAGGAATGCCATGGCAAGCATCGCGCGACGCCCCGACGGGACCTGGCGCCCCCGCTACCGCGACTCCGACGGAAAGGAGCACTCGCGGCACTTCGCCAGGAAGGCCGACGCGCAACGTTGGCTCGACGAGGTCACCGCGACCGTCGTCACCGGCATGTACGTCGACCCGAAGGCCGGCCGGACCACGCTGTCGGCGTTCTACGCCACCTGGGCGGCGCGGCAGGTCTGGGCGCCAGGCACCGAGCTGGCCATGAGCTTGGCCGTCCGGTCCGCGACCTTCCGGGACGTCGAGCTCCGCGGCTTGCGCCGCTCACATATCGAGTCGTGGGTCAAGACCATGGTCGCGGCGGACCTCGCACCCGGGACGGTGCACACCCGCGTGCAGAACGTGCGCTCCGTCCTGCGTGGCGCCGTCCGGGACCGGCTCATCGCCGCCGACCCGAGCGAGGGCGTGCCGCTCCCCCGGCGCCGCCGCCGTGCGCAGGCCATGACGATCCCGACCCCGGCCCAGGTAGGTGGTCTTCTGGCCACCGCCGAGGAACGGTTCGCCACCTTTGTCGCGCTCTGCGCGTTCGCCGGCCTTCGCCTCGGCGAGGCCGCCGCGATGCAGGTCGACGACATCGACTTCCTCCGCCGCCGGCTCGTCGTCCGCCGGCAGGTGCAACGAGGGGCCGGCGGCACCATCGAGCTGCGCGCGCCCAAGCATGGCTCGGAGCGCACGGTCACGCTTCCGGACCGGCTGCTCGAGCTGCTCGCCGCGCACATCGAGCACCACGTCAGCGACGACGACCTCGACGGCTGGCTCTTCCGGACGCCGAACGGGACCCCGCCGCACCAGAACACCGTCGGGCACCAGTGGCGCAAGGCGGCCCGAGCCAGCGGCATGGAGGGGCTGCGGCTGCACGACCTGCGGCACTTCTACGCGTCCGGTCTGATCGCCTCCGGCTGCGACGTCGTCACCGTCCAGCGGGCCCTCGGGCACGCCTCGGCGAACACCACCCTGGCCACCTACAGCCATCTCTGGCCGGACGCCGACGACCGCACACGGGCCGCCGCCGAGCACCTGATGGCTGCAGCTCTTCAAGATGGTGCGCACTCCCTCCGGCGCGACGTGGAGCAGTAAGCCCTCACCCAGAGGTCTTCGCAGTGTCGCCGCAGGGGTGACACATGCCGCCCTCGCGGCTGCTGTCCCACAGCCCACCTGGCACCGCCTCAGTCAGGGCGCGTGCCGCTTACGCTCCTTGAGTGTTGACCGTCATCCTGGGCGCCGGAGCCAGCTATGACAGCGCGCCGCAGACGTCAGTCCGACCTCCCTTGGCAAAAGAACTGTTCAGCCTCGAACGTCAGGACACATTGCGCGTCTTGAATGAGTTCCCTCAAGCTGGATCTCTTGTGGATCGCATGCGACGACTCGCCCCTGACGGCGGAGACGTTGAGGCACATCTGGGGGCCTTCCTGAAGCAGGCAATGAAGACTAACGATCCACATTACAAAGCGGATCTAATTGCGATACGTTACTATCTTCGCGCACTCACACAGAGGGCGGCGAGCGATATCAGAGCCGCCTCGGCGGGGCAAACTACACTGCTCACGCTCGTGACGAGGCTGCACGACCTGAGCGTTTCGCACGGCATTCGAGTTTGCTTTATCTCCTTCAACTACGACACCCTCCTCGAGAAGGCGATAGAAGACCGGTTCGGCCACTACTTCCAGTCGCTGGACGACTATCTTTCGGCACCTTTTCCAGTCTACAAGCCACATGGTTCAACCAATTGGATTCAAGAGCTGGCACTCTCTGAGCCCTCGCCGACTCGAGTTGTATATGACCACTTTAGTCAGATTCCGCTGGCTAAGCACTGGGATGCCGGCACTGGCGGGGCGGTCGAGATGCTCGACGGAGGCCAGCGAAACGTGGGCCAGGGGAACGACAGACTATACGTACCCGCGGTAGCGATACCGGCAGACTACAAAGACGCCTTTGTCATGCCCGAAGACCACCTCCTTGGAATGAGGACGGCGCTGAATGAAACAAGCGCACTCCTTGTTGCGGGCTGGCGCGCTAGTGAGACAGAATTTCTCCGGATCTGCGCCACAGAGCTCTACTCCCACCTGCAGGGCCTCCGGTCCTATGTTGTTGACTACAACAAGGAGGATCCAGCCTCGGCTGGGCTGGTTGCTATCAGGAACTTTCCCCACGCACTCGATTTGCGGAGCACTGGCGTATGGGGAAACGGATTCGCCGAGTTCGCGAACAGTGAAGACTTCGACTGGGAGGTTCGTGGTCTGATCGACCCCCGGACGTGACGGTTCTCGGGGCTCGCCAACGAAGCTCCGAATCCAGCGCCCGCCAATGCACCTCCGTCGGTCTGTATGCCTCCGGCCTGATCGCCTCGGGCTGCGACGTCGTGGCCGTCCAGCGAGCCCTCGGGCACGCCTCGGCGAACACCACGCTGGTCACCTACAGCCATCTGTGGCCGTACGCCGACAACCGCACCCGGGCCGCTGTCGAGCACCTGATGGCCGCGGCACTTCAAGATCGTGCGGACTTGGTGCGGACTAGCGTCGACCCACAAGCCGCTGACCTGCGGAAATAGACCAGGTCACACGTTGAAGCGGAACTCCACGACGTCGCCGTCCTGCATGTCGTAGTCCTTGCCCTCCATGCGGACCCAACCGTGTGCGCGGGCCTCGGCCATCGAGCCGGCTTCCATCAGCTGGTGATAGGACACGATCTCGGCCTTGATGAAGCCCCGCTGGAAGTCGGTGTGGATGACGCCGGCGGCCTGGGGTGCGGTGGCGCCGATCGGGATGGTCCAGGCCCGCGCCTCCTTCGGGCCCGCGGTCAGATAGGTCTGCAGCCCGAGGGTTGCGAAGCCCACGCGCGCGAGCTGGTGCAGCCCCGGCTCCTGCTGCCCGACGGCGGCCAGCAGCTCGGCGGCCTCCTCCTCGGGCAGCTCGGCCAGCTCGGCCTCGATCTTGGCGTCGAGCAGGATCGCCTCGGCCGGCGCCACCATCGCGCGGAGCTCCGCGAGCAGCTCGTCGTTGGCCAGCTCCTCCTCATCGACGTTGAAGACGTAGAGGAACGGCTTGGTAGTCAGCAGCGACAGCTCCCGCAGCGGCGCGACGTCGACACCGGCCGAATACAGCGTGCGGCCGTCGTCCAGAACCTTCTGCGCGGCCAGCGCGGCGTCGAGGAGCGCGGCCTTCTCCTTGTCCTTGCGCGCCTCCTTCTCCAGCCGCGGGACCGCCTTCTCCAGCGTCTGCAGGTCGGCCAGTACCAGCTCGGTGTTGATCGTCTCGATGTCGTTGCGCGGCGACACCTTGCCCTCGACGTGTACGACGTCCGGGTCGGAGAACACCCGGATCACCTGGCAGATGGCGTCGCTCTCGCGGATGTTGGCCAGGAATTTGTTGCCCAGCCCCTGCCCCTCGCTCGCCCCGCGGACGATCCCGGCGATGTCGACGAAGGAGACGGTGGCAGGCACGACCTTCTGGCTGGTGAACAGCCCGGCCAGCTTCCCGAGCCGCTCATCAGGAACCCCGACGACGCCGACGTTCGGCTCGATCGTCGCGAACGGGTAGTTCGCCGCGAGGACGTCGTTCTTCGTCAGGGCGTTGAACAGCGTCGACTTGCCCACGTTGGGCAGACCGACGATGCCGATGGTGAGACTCACGCATCCCAGGGTAGGTGGGCGCGAACGCCGTCCTACCCACGCCTGTCGCGGAATGACTCTGGCCGTCTGCCAGCGGCGGGACTAGCGTCCGCACACCGGCCCACGGGACGGCCGGAGCGCTGCACCAGCCGGAGCCGCCATGTCCGGAAACCGCCAGTCACGGCCGGTCCCCGCTGGCATGCTCGGCGTCGTGAGTGAGCCCCTCGACCCCGAGCGCTGCTACCGCGCCGTCGCCAGCCGCGACGCACGCTTCGACGGCTGGTTCTTCACTGCCGTGCACACCACCGGCATCTACTGCCGCCCGTCCTGCCCGGCCCGCACGCCGCTGGCCCGCAACGTCTCCTTCTTCACCGCCGCGGCGGCCGCCCAGGCAGCGGGCTTCCGCGCCTGCCGCCGCTGCCGCCCCGACGCCGTCCCTGGCTCCCCTGCCTGGGACGTCCGCGCCGACGTCGTCGCTCGCGCCATGCGGCTGATAGCCGACGGCGAGGTGGAGCGCTCCGGGGTCCCCGGCCTCGCGGCGCGCCTCGGCTACTCCGAGCGCCAGCTGCACCGACTGCTGATCGGTGAGCTGGGCGTGGGGCCGCTGGCCGTGGCCCGGGCCCAGCGGGCGCAGACCGCACGCCTGCTCATCGAGACCACCGACCTACCCATGGCGGACGTCGCCTTCGCGGCCGGCTTCGCCAGCATCCGGCAGTTCAACGACACCATCCGCGAGGTCTTCGCGACGACGCCGACCGGCCTGCGCGACCGCCGCCCGGGCCGTGACGGCGGAACGCCCGGCTGGGTGACGCTGCGGCTGGCCGCCCGTGCCCCCTACGATGCCGCCGAGGTCCTGCTCTTCCTCGGCGCGCACGCCGTCCCCGGGCTCGAGGAGTGGGACGGGACGACGTTCTCCCGCGTCCTCGACCTGCCACACGGCCCCGCCGTCGTCCGGCTCTCCCCCGCCGCCGACAGCAGCCCGGCGGTGACCGCGCGGCTGCAACTGGCCGAGCTCCGCGACCTCGGCGCCGCGGTGACCCGGTGCCGCCGGATGCTGGACCTCGACGCCGACCCCGTCGCCGTCGACGAGACCCTCGGCGCCGACCCGGCGCTCGCCCCCCTCGTCTCGGCCGCACCCGGCCGCCGTGTCCCCGCGTCGCCCGACGCCGCCGAACTGGCCGTCCGCGCAGTTCTCGGGCAGCAGGTCTCGATCGCCGGCGCCCGAACGCTGACCGCCCGTGTCCTGCGCGCGGCCGGAACCCCGCTTCCGGAGCCGGTCGGCTCACTCACCCACGCCTTCCCCCGGCCCGGCGTGCTCGCCGAGGCGGACCTCTCCACGGTCGGTCTCACCGGCGCCCGGTCACGGAGCGTCACCGCTCTCGCCGTCGCGCTGGCCGACGGCACCGTCCCGCTCGGCCCGGGGGCCGACCGCAGCGAGGCAGAGCAGGCCCTCCGCGCCGTCCCGGGCATCGGCCCCTGGACAGCGGCGCTCGTCGCGCTGCGCGGCCTGGCCGACCCGGACGTCTGGCTGCCCGGCGACCTGGCGCTGCGCCGCAGCCTCGCCACCCTCGGCAGTTCGGACGCCGACGCCGCCGCGCGCTGGCGACCGTGGCGCTCGTACGCCGTGATGCACCTCTGGGCCCTCGCCGTACCCGA
This sequence comes from Frankiales bacterium, assembly GCA_025465155.1. GTDB lineage: Bacteria > Actinomycetota > Actinomycetes > Mycobacteriales > Geodermatophilaceae > Geodermatophilus. The sequence continues at coordinate 2,085 of JAODNJ010000343.1, read as the reverse complement.
CCTCTTCACCCGCAGCCCCTGCCTCGATCGGAGCGCCTCATGACCCCCCGACCCGCCCGTTTCGCCTCCGTCGGCACCCCGACCGGACCCTTCACCGTCGTCGTCACGGACTCCGGCACGCATCCCGGCGGGGACGTCGTCCTCGCCAGCGGCTGGACCGACGACGTCGCCGAGTTGCTCCGGGTGATCCACAAGTCGCTGCGGCCGGTCTGGGTCGAGCGGGCCGAACGGATGCCGGCCCTCGACGCCGTCGAGGCCTTTCTCGCCGGCGACGTCGCCGCCATCGACGGCGTCGAGGTGAAGCAGCGGTCCGGCCCGTTCCTGCAGGACGCCTGGGAGGTCCTCCGGACCGTTCCCGCGGGACAGCCCGACACCTACGCCAGCTTCGCCGCCCGCTGCGGGAGGCCGTCGGCCGTCCGCGCCGCGGCCAACGCCTGTGCCCGCAACGCCGCGGCGCTGTTCGTCCCGTGCCACCGGGTCCTGGGTTCCGACGGCGGGCTCGGCGGCTTCCGCTGGGGCACGCCGGTGAAGCGCTGGCTGCTCGACCACGAGGCCGCGCACGCCACGGTCGCCGCCTGACCTCTCCTCCGGACAGGCTGTGCTCCGAGTCCGCCACGCGCTCAGGGCACACGCTTTCCGGAACTGTCGGTGCCGTAGGGCACCCTGCCGGACATGGACGCCGCTTCCCTGCTGCTCGGGCTCCTGGTCGGCGCGCTCCTGGCCACCGCCGCCACCCTCGGCGCCGTCGCACTGGCCGCCCGCCGCCGTCCCGCTGCCGCCGGGCTGGAGCCGGTGCACGAGTCCCTGGATCACCTCCACCGGCTCCTGACCGGCATGGAGCGCGACCGGGCCACCGCGCACGGAGAGCTGCGCGAGCAGATGGGCACCGTGGGCCAGGCCTCCGCGCAGCTCAAGGCCGAGACTGCGGCCCTGGTCACCGCGCTGCGCACGCCGCACATCCGCGGCCGATGGGGCGAGGTGCAGCTGCGCCGGGTGGTCGAGGTGGCCGGGCTCCTGGAGCACTGCGACTTCGTCGAGCAGCCCTCCGGCACGAGCGACGCCGACGCCGGGGTGCGGCCCGACCTCGTGGTGACGCTGTCCGACGGGCGGCAGGTGATCGTCGACGCCAAGGTGCCGTTCACCGGGTACATCGAGGCGGTCCAGGCGACAGACGAGGCGGTGCGCCGCCAACGGGTCACCGCGCACGCCCGGCAGCTCCGCACCCACATCGACCAGCTGGCCGCCCGCCGCTACCCGACGGCGTTCCGGCCGGCCGCGCCGTTCACCGTTCTCTTCGTCCCGTCCGACGGTTTCCTGACGACCGCGCTGGAGGCCGAACCGGCCCTTCTCGAGCACGGCTTCTCCCGGGACGTCGTGGTGGCCACCCCGAGCACGCTGCTCGCACTCCTGCGCACGGTCGCCTACAGCTGGCGCCAGGAACGGCTGGCTCGCGACGCCGACCAGGTGCTGGACGTGGGCCGGCGGCTGCACGCCCGGCTGACCACTCTCTCCGGCCACCTCACCCGCCTCGGCTCCGCCCTCGGCGCGACCATGACCCGCTACAACGAGACGGTCGGCTCCTACGAGCGGTCCGTTCTGACCGCGGCTCGACGGTTCGACGACCTCGGGGTCGGCGATACCCCGATCCCGGTGCCGCAGGAGGTCGAGGCAACCGTGCGTTCGCTCCGGCCGGCGGAGGGCGCCGACGGGATCGGTGGGCATGACATCGGCGGACGCGAGATCAGCCGGGCCGACATCGGCCGCGACGGGACCACGGGGTAACCAGCCTGCCTGCACCGGCCTCACCGGCCTCACCGGCCTCACCGGCCTCACAGTCCTGACGCTGCGTGAGGGATGCGACAAGCGGGCACGCCGACTTTCGTTGCTGACATCCCGGCTCCTCCCAGGTGGACTGGCTACCGTGGGTTCGGACGCGGATGCCCACCCGGTGCAACCGCCGCAACAGACGGGAGGTGATGGTGTCCACGATGAGTCCAGCCGACGCCTGGCAGCGGAACGGCATGCCCTCCGACCGCTCCTACCCTTCGGGCCGGTCGCCGAGGTTCGACCGCGACCGGGAGGAGT
>JAODNJ010000335.1 GCA_025465155.1 Frankiales bacterium | reverse complement strand
GGCAGCCAGCCGGGTGAGGGACTGGAGCGGGATCATCAGCCACTGCGGGCGATTGCGCGCTTCGTAGACGCACTCGTACACGGCCTTGTCCGCCTCGAAGGCGCGCAGCAGGGGGGAACCGCCGCACGGGTCCAGCCCGCTGGCCGCCGAGTACCCGGCGCAGAACGCCCCGCGGTTGCGGGCGGCCCACTCCTGCGCGCGGTAGTCACGCTGGGCGTCGCCGGGCTGCTCCACCAGCATGTGCCGGGCCGCGTAGTCGAAGCTGCGCAGCATGCCGGCGACGTCCCGCAGCGGGCTGTCGAGTTCGCGCCGGGCCGCGAGCGGGCGGGCCGGCTCGCCCTCGAAGTCGAGCACGATCCAGCCGGTCGCCGTCCGGAGCACCTGGCCCAGGTGCAGGTCGCCGTGCACCCGCTGCCGGACGACGGGCTCGGAGCTCTCCGCGACGGCGGCGTAGATCCGCCGCAGCCTCTCGGCGTACTCGGCAAGCTGGGGGACGACCTCGGTCGCGGCGCCGAGCCGCTCGGACATCTGCCGGGCGGTGGCGGCGTACCAGTCCCGGTCGGCCACCTCGGTGGGGAGCACCGTCGCCATGTCGCCGTGCACCGAGGCGGTCGCGGCGCCCAGCCGCTCGCTGTCGGCCGCGAAGTCGCCGCCCACCTCGTCGGCGTGCAGGTCGCCCTCGGCGTACAGGTCGCGCACGCTCGCCGTGGCCAGCCGCCAGCCGTCGCTGGCGTTCGGCACGAAGGTCTGCAGCATGGCCACGGTCGCGGGCTCCGCCCCCTCCTCGGGATCGTCGATCTCGATGTGCCCGAGCAGCGGTGCGATGTGCTCGTTGCTGACGCTGCGCAGGGCGGCATGGATCTCGACGTCGGGGTTGAGCCCGGGCTCGAGCCTGCGGAACAGCTTGAAGATCGCCTCCTGGCCGTAGACCAGGGAGGTGTTGCTCTGCTCGGTCGAGACGATGTCGCCGGGCACGCCCTCCGGGATGGGGGCGACGCCGGCGGGGTGGAAGTGCATCGGCCCCACCGTGGAGGCGTTGACCAGGTGGGTCAGCCACGGAACGGTCGAGTCGCGGTCACGCATCGCGTCGTAGGCGTACACCTCCCGCTGCTCGGACGGCAGTGCGCCGATGAGGGCCGTGGAGAGCTCCTCGACCGCGTGGTCCCGCCAGGACAGCGGTACCAGGTAGGTCTCGGCGCCGCCGTCGACGTAGGTCACCCGGACCCGGTGCACCGACAACGTCGGCGTCCCCCGGTCCAGGAAGAAACCGTCCTCGGTGACGTCGGCCCACTCGCGCCCCTTGCCGCCGAACCACCGCTGCACCGGAATCCAGTCCCGGAGAAGGTCGCTGAGGGTGGTCATCGGGGTCCTCCCGGGACGTCGGGACCGGTGCGGGTGTCACTGTCGCCCGGCTTCTCCTCGGCGGCGCTGACCAGCCCGGCCGCGAGCAGGTCGTCGGCGACGGCGCTGGACTCGGTGTCCCGCTCCTCGGCCGTGGCGGCGGGCGGCTCCTCCGCGGGGCGGGCGAGTTCGAACCAGTAGAACCCGTGGCCGGCCAGCGTGAGCATGTACGGGAGGACGCCGATCTGCGGGAACTCGACCCGCCCCGTCAGTTCGACCGGCGTGAAGCCCTCGAAGCGCCGGAGGTCCAGCTCGACCGGCTGTGGGAACCGGGAGAGGTTGTTGACGCACAGCACGACGTCGTCGCCGAACTCGCGGACGAAGGACAGCACCGTCGGGTTGCGCGATCCGACCTCGTCGTAGCTGCCGAGGCCGAAGGTCGGGTGCTCCTTGCGCACCCGGATCATCCGGCGGATCCACTGGAGCATCGAGTTGGTGTTGCGCAGCTGGGACTCGACGTTGGTGACCTGGTAGCCGTAGACCGGGTCCTGGTTGAGCGGCAGGTACATCCGCTGCGGATCGGCGGTCGAGAACCCGCCGTTGCGGTCCGGCGTCCACTGCATCGGCGTGCGGACGCCGTCGCGGTCACCCAGCCAGATGTTGTCGCCCATCCCAATCTCGTCCCCGTAGTAGAGGACCGGGGAGCCGGGCAGGGACAGCAGGAGCGCGGTGAACAGCTCGAGGGTGTTGGTGTCGTTCTCCAGCAGCGGGGCCAGGCGCCGGCGGATGCCGATGTTGGCCTTCATGCGGGGGTCCTTCGCGTACTCGCCCCACATGTAGTCGCGTTCCTCGTCGGTGACCATCTCGAGGGTCAGCTCGTCGTGGTTGCGCAGGAAGATGCCCCATTGGCAGTTGTCCGGGATCTTCGGCGTCTGGGCCATGATCTCCGAGATCGGGAAGCGCTGCTCCCGTCGGACGGCCATGAACAGGCGCGGCATCACCGGGAAGTGGAAGGCCATCTGGCACTCGTCGCCGTTCTCGCCGAAGTACTCGACGACGTCGGCGGGCCACTGGTTGGCCTCGCAGAGCAGCACCTTGTCGGGGTAGTCGGCGTCGACGACCTTGCGGACGTGCTTGAGGAACTCGTGGGTCTTCGGGTGGTTCTCGCCGTTGTGGCCCTCCTCCTCGAACAGGTAGGGGACGGCGTCGAGCCGGAACCCGTCGACGCCGAGGTCCAGCCAGAAGCGCAGGGCGTCGATGATCGCCTCCTGCACCTGCGGGTTCTCGAAGTTGAGGTCCGGCTGGTGGGAGAAGAAACGGTGCCAGAAGTACTGCTTGCGGACCGGGTCGAAGGTCCAGTTCGAGCTCTCGGTGTCGATGAAGATGACCCGGGCGTCGGCGTAGCCGGTGTCGTCGTCGCGCCACACGTAGAAGTCGCCGTAGGGACCCTCGGGGTCACTGCGGCTGGCCTGGAACCACGGGTGCTGGTCCGAGGTGTGGTTCATGACGAAGTCGATGATCACCCGCATGCCTCGCGCATGGGCGGCGTTCAGGAAGTCCCGGAAGTCCTGGATGTCCCCGAACTCCGGCAGCACCGCCGTGTAGTCGCTGACGTCGTAGCCGCCGTCCCGCAGCGGGGAGGCGAAGAACGGGGGCAGCCAGAGGCAGTCCACGCCGAGCCACTGGAGGTAGTCCAGCTTGTCGATCATGCCGCGGAGGTCGCCCACGCCGTCGGCGTTGCTGTCGGCGAAGCCACGGACGAGGACCTCGTAGAAGACGGCGCGCTTGTACCACTCGGGGTCGCTGCCCGACGGTGGCAGCGCGGCGCCGGCGCCCTGCGGCGGCAGGGGGGACCCCGGGGAGGAGACGTCGGGCACGGGAGCGGTCATCGCAGGAAAGTGTCCTCGAGGTCTGCGGTGCGGTGGGAACTGCGGACGGGGTCAGTCGACCGGGGGCGGGAACTGCACCGGCCGCGGGAAGGCGACGGAGAAGACGTGCGCCGGCTGCCGGTAAGGGTCCAGCTCCACGTAGTTGAACTGGCCCCAGTCGTAGCTGGCTCCGGAGAACTCGTCGGTGACCGAGAAGCGCTCGTGCCAGTCGAGGCCGAACACCGGCAGGTCCAGCGCCGTCGTCCCGATCTGCGTGTGGTGGCTGGTGAGGTTGACGACCACGAGGACGGCGTCGCCGGAGGGCGCATCGGTCTTGGAGAAGCAGATCAGGTCGGGGTTGTCCATCGGGTGGAAGTGCAGGCTGCGCAGCTGCTGCAGGGCGGGGTGCGCCCGGCGGATCTCGTTCAGCCGGCGCAGGTACGGCGCGAGGCTCCGGCCGGAGGCCTCGGCGGCTGCCCAGTCGCGTGGGCGCAGCTGGTACTTCTCGCTGTCGAGGTACTCCTCACTGCCCGGCCGCACGGCGACGTGCTCGAACAGCTCGAACCCCGAGTAGACGCCCCAGGTCGGGCTCATCATCGACGCCAGCACCGCGCGGATCCTGAACATCGGCGGACCGCCGAACTGCAGCGACTCGTGGAGGATGTCCGGGGTGTTCACGAAGAAGTTCGGCCGCATGTAGTGCGCGTTGCGGGCCAGCTCGCGGCCGTAGTCCTCGAGCTCCCCGCGCTCGGTGCGCCAGGTGAAGTACGTGTAGGACTGCGTGAACCCGATCCGGGCGAGCTGGTGCATCATCGCCGGCCGGGTGAAGGCCTCGGCGAGGAAGAGGACGTCGGGATCGGTCCTCTTCACCTCCCAGATCAGCCAGTGCCAGAAGTTCAGTGGCTTGGTGTGCGGGTTGTCCACCCGGAAGATCCGCACCCCGGCGTCCATCCAGTGCCGTACGACACGGAGGACCTCGGCGTAGAGACCGTCGGGGTCGTTGTCGAAGTTGATCGGATAGATGTCCTGGTACTTCTTCGGCGGGTTCTCCGCGTACGCGATGGACCCGTCCGGCTTGGTGGTGAACCACTCCGGGTGCTCCTTGACCCAGGGGTGGTCGGGTGCGGCCTGCAGCGCGAGGTCGAGCGCGACCTCCATCCCGAGCTCCCGGGTGCGGTCGACGAACGCGCGGAAGTCCTCCAGCGTCCCGAGCCCGGGGTGCACGGCGTCGTGCCCGCCGTCCACGCTGCCGATCGCCCAGGGAGAGCCGACGTCGTCCGGCCCCGGGCTGAGCGTGTTGTTGCGTCCCTTGCGGTTCACCGCGCCGATCGGGTGGATCGGCGGGAGGTAGACGACGTCGAAGCCCATGTCGGCGATCGCCGGGAGCCGCTCCTGCGCGGTGGCGAAGGTGCCGTGGGTGGCGGTGCCGCCCACGACCGGGCCTTCCGAGCGTGGGAAGAACTCGTACCAGGAGCCGTACAGCGCCCGCGGCCGGTCCACCCACACCTCGTAGCGAGGGGAGCTGGTGACCAGTTCTCGTACCGGGTGCTCCTGCAGCACCCGCCGCAGCGCGGGGGTGAGCGCGGGGGCCACGCGGGCCGTCAGCTCCAGCGACTCGTCGCGCAGCGCGGCGGCGGTGGCCGACACCGCTTCCCGATGTTCCCCTGGGCCCTCGGCCGCGACCCGGTCGAGCAGCCGCGCACCCTCCTCGAGGTCGTTGGCGAGGTCCTCGGGGCCCTGCCCCGCCTCGATCTTCACCTCGACGGCGTGCCGCCAGGTGGCCAGCGGGTCGCTCCACGCCTCGACGTGGAAGGTCCAGAGGCCTTCGCGGTCGGGCTCCACGACAGCCAGCCAGCGATCGGGCTCGTCGCCGTAGCCGGCCATCCGGTGCAGCACAGCAGCGTCCCCGGCACCCCCGGGAGGCGTCCAGACGACGTCGGCGGAGACGGCGTCGTGTCCCTCGCGGAAGACGGTGGCGGTGATCGGCAGTTGCTCGCCGACCACCGCGCGGGCGGAGAAGGACCCGCACGACACGACGGGAGCGACATCGGTGATGCCGAGGCGGAGGTCAGGGCGGCCAGTCATCACTGGTCACGCTAGCGAGGACGGGCAGCACGGGCACCTCGGCTGGGGAGCACACCCCCTTGGGGTGACAGGGGCCGGGCCGGGTGGGAGAGGAGAGAACCGTGGGGTACCGGTCGACCCGACGTTCGTCGTCGCCTGGCAGAAGCCTGCCGGGTCGTTAGTCTCGGCGCGTGCGAGCACTCCGACGGTTCACCGTCCGGGCGGCCCTTCCCGAGCCCCTCCTGCCCCTGTCCCAGCTCGTGATGAACCTTCGCTGGTCGTGGCATCCCGAGACCCGGGACCTCTTCGAGGCCCTGGACCCCGAGCTGTGGCGGACCTGCGGCGGAGATCCGGCCAGGGTGCTGGGGGAGGTGTCGGCCGAGCGGTTGGCGACCCTGGCCAAGGACCGCCGCTTCCTGCGCCGGCTGCAGGACGTCGTGGACGACCTCCAGGAGTACCTGACCGCCGAGCGGTGGTACCAGTCGCTCGGCCCTGATGCGCCCGCGAGCATCGCCTACTTCTCGGCGGAGTTCGGCATCACCGAGGTACTGCCGCAGTACTCCGGTGGCCTGGGCATCCTCGCCGGCGACCACCTCAAGGCGGCCTCCGACCTCGGGGTGCCGCTGATCGGAGTCGGGCTGCTCTACCGCGCCGGGTACTTCGCCCAGAGCCTGTCGGCAGACGGATGGCAGCTGGAGCACTACCCCGCGCTGGACCCGCACGGCCTCCCGGTCAAGCTGCTGCGCGAGGACGACGGCTCGGCCGCCGTCATCAGCGTTCGGCTTCCGGAGAACCGGACCCTCCACGCGCACGTCTGGCGCGCCCAGGTCGGCCGCGTATCGCTGCTGCTGCTCGACAGCGACATCGAGGAGAACGCCTCCGCCGAGCGCAGCGTGACCGACCGTCTCTACGGCGGCGACGAGGACCATCGGCTGCGCCAGGAGATGCTCCTCGGCATCGGAGGGGTGCGGGCCGTCCGGGCGTACTGCCGCCTCACGGGCAGCCCCGAGCCGGAGGTCTACCACGCGAACGAGGGGCACGCGGGTTTCCAGGGCGTGGAACGGATCCGGGAGCTCTCCGAGGCCCACGGCCTGACCTTCGCCGAGGCGCTGCAGGCGGTCCGGGCGGGCACCGTCTTCACCACGCACACCCCGGTGCCGGCCGGCATCGACCGCTTCCCGCGGGCGCTCATCGAGCGCTACTTCGCCGGCTTCGGCGTTCCGCTGGACCAACTCATCCCGCTGGGTGCCGAGGAGGACCCGGCCAAGTTCAACATGGCCCACATGGGGCTGCGCCTGGGGCAGCGGGCCAACGGGGTCAGCGAGCTCCACGGCCGGGTCAGCCGGTCGATGTTCAGCGACCTGTGGCCCGGCTTCGACGAGAGCGACGTCCCGATCGGTTCCATCACCAACGGCGTGCACGCGCCGACCTGGACCGCGCGCGAGCTGGTCGAGATGGGCACCCAGACCTCCGGTCAGGGCGATCCGGTCGAGGGGAACGGCCCGGTGCACTTCGACGGCGTGGACAAGATCGCGGCCGGCGACCTGTGGAGCACCCGGCGGCTGCTGCGGGGCCGGCTGGTCGAGGAGGTCCGGCGGCGGCTGCGCGAGACGGCGCTGTCCCGCGGCGCGACCGAGGCCGAGGTGGGCTGGACCGACACGGCGTTCGACCCCGACGTCCTCACGATCGGGTTCGCCCGCCGCGTGCCGTCGTACAAGCGGCTGACGCTGATGCTGCGTGACCCCGACCGGCTCAAGGCGCTCCTGCTCGACCCGCAGCGGCCGGTGCAGCTGGTCATCGCCGGCAAGAGCCACCCCGCCGACGACGGCGGCAAGCAGCTGATCCAGCAGATGGTGCAGTTCGCCGACGACCCCGAGATCCGGCACCGGATCGCGTTCCTTCCCGGCTACGACATCGGCATGGCCCGCTACCTCTACTGGGGCTGCGACGTCTGGCTGAACAACCCGCTGCGGCCCTTGGAGGCCTGCGGCACGTCGGGCATGAAGGCGGCCCTCAACGGCGGCCTGAACCTCTCCATCCGCGACGGATGGTGGGACGAGTGGTTCGACGGCCAGAACGGCTGGGCCATCCCGACCGCCGAAGGCGTGGCCGACCCCGATCGCCGCGACGAGGTCGAGGCCCGGGCCATCTACGACCTGCTCTCCAACCAGGTGCTGCCCCGGTTCTACGAGCGCGGCCGGGACGGGGTCCCGGCACGCTGGGTGGAGATGGTCCGGCACACGCTGCGCGAGACCGGGCCCAAGGTCCTGGCCACCCGCATGGTCCACGACTACGTCCGGCGGCTCTACATGCCGGCGGCCGCCTCCTCGCGCGCCATGTCCGCCAGGGGCTATTCGCCGGCCCGGGAGGAGGCCTCCTGGCGGCATCGTCTGCTCGACAACTGGGACACCGTCCGGGTGGCCCACGTGGAGGCGACCGGTGGCGGTGACACCCCGGAGATCGGGTCGACGCTCGACCTGCGCGCGGAGGTGGAGCTGCCCGGGCTGACCCCGGCCGACGTCGAGGTGCAGGCCGCCTATGGCCGGGTGGACGACGCCGACGGGTTGCACGAGGTGACCACCGTGCCGATGAAGCACGAGTCGACCGAGGGCTCGCGGCACTGGTTCACCGCCACGCTGTCCCTCGAGCGGACCGGCGCGTTCGGCTATACGGTGCGCGTGCTGCCGCAGTCGGAGCACGTCGCGGATCCGGCCGAGTTGGGCGTCGTCACTAGCGCTTGAGACACTCAAGCCACGGCCGCCTCACCCACCCCGGGTGAGGCTGCCGTAGCCCGGCGTGGCGGTGGTTTCCGACCGCCCACCGCCACTGTGGACAATTAGGCTGGAGCCCATGCCCGACCGCTGTGAAGTGCTCCCCGGAGACTCCGTCGTCGCTCGCCGCGGCGGTGGTCTGCTGTGGGTGGACGCTCCCGGTTCCCCTGCCCTCGTCGCCGCCCTGCACGCCTGCCTCGGCGTGACCGGCCCCGGCGCCGACCGCGTGCTCGCCGCCGTCGCCGGCCAGGTCGGCTCGCTCGGCGGCGGCTCGGCGTCCTTCGCGCTCGTCCTCGTGGACACCGCTGGGGGCTCCGGCCGGGGCGTCGCACTGTGGGGGGGCAAGGGCCAGCCCGCCGTCGACGGCGTGCCGGTGAACGGCTCGTCGGTCGAGGGCTGCACCCTGGCCACCGACTTCGTGCTCGGCCAGACGCTCTACGTCGGGCCGGGTCAGGCCGTTCCGCAGATGCCCCCGGGCGTCGCGTTCGACCTGACCGAGGGCACGGTGCCGGGCTCCGGCGCGATGCTCCAGCTCGCCGCGCGCGCCCATGTCTCCTCGGCGGCGGCGCCGGCTGCCGCGCCGTCGGGAGGTGCCGCGGGGTCGCCGTACACCGCGGGCTCCGACGCCGGCTTCGGGTCCGCCCCGGCCGCCGCCTCGCGGCCGGACTCGGGCGAGCAGACGGCGTTCTGGCGGCCGGACGCGTCCTCGGCGCCGATCCTGCGCTTCGACGACGGCATGGTGGTCGCGGTCGACGAGGACCTGGTCCTCGGCCGGCGGCCCGACAACCACGAGCTCGTCACCGGTGGGACGGCCCGGCCGGTGCCCATCGCCGACACGCAGAACGTCCTCTC
>JAODNJ010000317.1 GCA_025465155.1 Frankiales bacterium | reverse complement strand
TCAGAAGAACTCGAAGTACTCGCGCATCTCCCAGTCGGTGACCTCACCGAGGAAGCGGTTGACCTCGTTGCGCTTCATCATCGTCAGGAACTTCACGAAGCCCTTGCCGAAGACGCCGGGGAAGAAGTCGTCCTTCTCCAGCGCCTCCACGGCCTCCCAGAGGCTGGTCGGCAGCTTCGGCGCCTCGGTCGCGTACGGGTCCGCCCCGGCCAGCGGCGGCGGGGTGAGCTCGCGGCGGACGCCGTCCAGCCCGGCCGCGATGTTGGCCGCGAGGTAGAAGTACGGGTTCGCGCCCGGCTCGCCCACGCGGTTCTCGATGTGCGCGCCCCGCTCGAAGGGCTGGCCCTGGACGCGGATCATCGAGCCGCGGTTCTCCTCGGCCCAGACCGCCCGGTCGGGGGCGAACGAGTAGGGCTTGTACCGCTTGTAGGCGTTGATCGTCGGCGCACAGAACAGCGTCATGGGAAGAGCGTGCTCGAGCAGCCCGGCGACGAACTGGCGGCCGACGAGGGACAGCGAGTGGTTCTCGTCGTCACTGGTGAACACGTTGTCGCCGGTCTCGCGGCTGCGCAGCGACTCGTGCAGGTGCCAGCCGCTGGAGAACATGTTCGGCAGGCCGGGCCGGGCCATGAAGGTCGCGTGCAGGCCCATCTCGTGGGCGAGCTGCTTGGCCGCGCTGCGGAGCAGGATCATCGCGTCGGCGGATTCCATGCCGTCCAGGGGGTCCAAGGTGATCTCGAGCTGCCCGGGGCCCCACTCGTCCTCGATGGAGCGCAGCGGCATCTCCATGTCGATGAAGGCGTCGCGCAGCCGCTGCACCACATGGTTGATGCCGGCCAGCCGAGTCTCCGACAGGTACTGGTAGCCGTGCTCGATGAGGCTGACCTTCGGCGGCGGAGGCGGCCACCCACCCTCGGAGAGCTCGATGCGGTCGGAGTCGCGGCGCAGGATGTAGAACTCGACCTCGAGCCCGGAGACGTAGTCGTAGCCCAGCTCGCGGGCCGCCTCGACCTGGCCGCGCAGCAGCCGGCGCGCGTCGAGCGGCACCGGCTTGCCATTGGAGAAGTAGGCGTCCGTGAGCACCCAGCCGGTGCGGTCGGCCCACGGCAGTACCCGGAAGGTGGTCGGGTCGGGCACGAGCACCATGTCCGGAAAGCCGGTGAGCTCGGGGATGTCGAGGCCGCCGTTCTCGGCGAACGCCTGCGTGAAGACGTTGTTGGCGCTGTCCATGCTCAGCAGCGCGCCGGAGAAGTCGATGCCGTTCTCGAGCGAGGCGAGGTAGTCGGGCGCGGACATGAACTTGCAGCGAGCGGCGCCGTGCTGGTCGACCCAGATCATCCGGATCGTGCGCAGGTCGAGCTCGGCGACCAGGGAGGCCGTCCTGCGGCCGGCCTCCGCCTGCTCGGGAGTCAACAAACCGTGCTCCCGCACGAACCCGTGCTTGCCCACTCCCCGGGAGACTGCCATCGGAGTCCTCTCGTCCTTCGCCACGGTTGCTGGATGTGCCCGACGGCAGCGATGAGGCCGTCCGGACGCGCTCGTAAGGCCAACCACCCGCCTGAGCACTCGCACATCAGTTCCAGGACACGCGCGTACCGACGTTCGTGCACCTGAAGGTCGCCTCACGCTAACGCGGCGCCACGAGGGGGTCAAGATCGCCGACCGCGGTGAGAGCATCCTTACCCATGCGGCGAATCCGTTCCTGACCTGGCATGCGCCATCTGTGACCGGCAATGCGCCTGCCGTACGATCGGCGAGGTCGAGACCAAGGTTACAGTTGGTATCGCTGTCCGGGCGCCGCGCGGACCCGTCGACCAGAGGAGAACCCGTGAGCAACTCCCACTTCAGCACGCCCGCCGCCGGCACGCCGACCGCCCCCGGCCGCTACGTCGACGTGCAGGCGATCGAGCCCGTGGAATTCGTGCCGGGCCTGGAGTTCCGGCCGGTTCTCGGCGAACGGACCATGACCAACTTCGTGCACTTCGAGCCGAACACCGAGGCCCCGATGCACGTGCACGAGGAGGAGCAGATCGTCATCGTCCTCGACGGCGAGTTCGAGTTCGAGCTCGACGGCGAGGTGCGCACCATGCGCGCCGGCGACGTCGCCGTCGTTCCGCCGTGGGTGCCGCACGGCGCCCGGACCACGGACACCACGTGCGACGAGGTCGACGTCTTCAACCCGCCGCGCGCGACCCTCATCGAGCACGCAACCAAGCAGCGCGCCACCGCGACCGACGACGAGGCCTGATGGAGCTCGGGCTCACCGGCCGCCGTGCGGTCGTCACCGGCGGCTCCAAGGGCATCGGGCTGGAGGTCTCGAAGGAACTGGCCCGCGAGGGCGCGTCCGTCTCGATCTGCGCCCGGAATCCTGACGAGGTGTCGGCCGCAGCCAAGGAGCTGCGCGAGCTGGGCGGCACCGTTCATGACCAGGTGGTCGACGTCACCGATCCGGAGCAGGTGACCGGGTACATCGCCTCCGCCGCCGAGGCGCTGGGTGGCATCGACATCCTGGTCAACAACGCCGGCGCCGCGCACCCGGGGACCTTCTCCACCCTCGCCGACGAGGACTGGCAGGCCGACCTCGACGTCAAGCTCTTCTCCCAGATCCGGTGCACCCGGGCGGCGCTCCCCCACCTGCGGCAGAGCAGCGCCCCCCGCGTCGTCAACATCAACGCCGTCTACGCGAAGTACCCCGACCACAAGTTCTTCGCGACGACGGTCAACCGGGCCGCCTGCCTGAACCTGAGCAAGGCGCTGGCGCTCGAATTCGGGCCCGAGGGCATCCTGGTCAACAGCGTCAACATCGGGTTCGTGGTGACGCCGCAGTGGGAGAACATCCGCAGCAAGCGGGCGCCGGAGCTGGGCCAGGAGGAGTTCTTCTCCCAGTGGGCAGCGGCCGAGGTGCCGCTGGGCCGCTTCGGTGACGTCTCGGAGGTCTCCGGCATCGTCACCTTCCTGGCGAGTGACCGCGCCAGCTACATCACCGGTGCGTCGATCGACGTCGCCGGCGGGATGGGGAGGTACGTGTGAGGACGGCGAAGGGAGTCGGTCCCTGATGTGCCGGCTTCTCGGCTGGGTCGCCGGGGAGGGCCTCTCCCTGCGTGATCTCCTCGGCGAGGAGAGCTTCGTTGCCTTCGCCCAGCTCTCGCGTATCCACGCCGACGGCTGGGGCGTGGCCTATGCGGCCGGCGACACCCTGGCGGTCGAGCGGTCGACCACGAACGCCAGCGCCGACCCCGCCTTCGCCGCCGTCGCCACTGACGTGACGACGCGCGCGGGCCTGGCCCACCTGCGCTGGGCCTCGCCCGGACTACCGGTCGAGCTGTGCAACGCACACCCGTTCCAGTTCGGGCAGACGGCCTTCGCTCACAACGGGGGCATCTATCCCCTGGACCGCGTCGACGAGCTCGTGCCCGAAGGGTGGCGGGCGCGGCTGACCGGGACGACCGACAGCGAGCGCTACTTCCTCGCCGTCATGGCGGAGATGGCCGCGACCGGGGACCCGCTGCCGACGGCGCTCCCGCGGGTCCTGCGGCGGATCACGGAGCAGTTCACGCCGAGCAGCCTCAATGCCATCTTCCTGGCCCCCGAGGCGCTGTACGTCGTCAACTGCCACGACGACTCGATCCGCCCCGACCTCTCCCCACGGGACGGGCAATCGGTCGACGACATGGTCGAGGCCACGGAGGAGGAGGTCCCGTACTACGACCTCCGCTACCGGCAGACGGCGTCGTCGGTCGTGGTGGCCTCCTCCGGCTTCGCCCAGCCGGAGGGCGGTGGCTGGCAGCGGATGGAGAACAACTCGCTGCTGGTCGTCGACCGCGCCGGTCTGGAGGTCACCCAGATCCCCCTGGACGTGCGGATCGGCCGGTCCGAGGCTGCCGACAGTGTCGGCGCGGACCTGCGCTGAGGCCGGGCAGTCCGCTTCCCACCACGATTGCGAGTTCTCGATGCAGTTCGACGTCCAGCCCAGCGGCGGCATGGTCGACGCCGAGTCCCGTGCCGCGTCCCTCGCGGCACCGGGCTTCGGCCGGATCTTCACCGACCACATGATCACTGCTCGGTGGAGGGAGGACTCCGGCTGGCACGACGCGCGGCTGGAGCCCTACGCGCCGTTGGTCATGGACCCGGCGTCGGCCGTCCTGCACTACTCCCAGTCTGCCTTCGAGGGTCTCAAGGCCTATCGCCAGCCCGACGGCGGTGTGGCCCTGTTCCGCCCGGAACGCAACGCCCGGCGGCTGGCCGACTCCTGCCGCCGCCTGGCGCTGCCGGAGTTGCCGGTCGAGGACTTCGTCGCCGCCTGCGAGATGCTGACGCGCACGGACGTCGAGTGGGTCCCAGACACCGAGGGGGCCTCGCTCTACCTGCGGCCGCTGATCATCGCCGACGAGGTCGGGCTCATGGTCCGCCCCAGCGCGTCGGTGCGGTTCCTGCTCATCGCGTCGCCCGCGGGCAGCTACTTCTCCGGACCGCTGCGACCCATCTCGCTGTGGCTCACCCAGGAGTACGTCCGGGCCGTGCCCGGTGGCACCGGCGCGGCGAAGTGCGGCGGCAACTACGCGGCCTCCCTGGTCGCGCAGCGGGAAGCGATGGACCACGGATGCGACCAGGTCGTGTTCGTCGACGGCGTCGAGCACCGGTGGGTCGACGAGCTGGCCGGGAGCAACATCTGCTTCGTCCTCGACGACGGCACGTTGGTCACGCCGGAGCTCACGGGAGCGATCCTCCCCGGGGTCACGCGCGACGCGATCCTCACGCTGGCCCGCGACGCCGGCCGGAAGGTCGAGGAGCGGCGGGTCGACGTGGACGAGTGGCGCGAAGGGGTCCGCTCGGGACGGATCACCGAGGTGTTCGCCTGCGGCACGGCCGCCGTCATCACGCCGATCGGCACCTTGAAGTGGGCCGGCGGCGAGGTCACCGCGGGCGACGGCTCCCCGGGCCCGGTCACCACCGAGCTGCGGCAGGCCCTCATCGACCTGCAGTACGGGCGCGCCGACGATCCCTACGGTTGGCGGCACCCCGTCGGCTAGCGTTCGCGCGGGTGCGGCCCGTGCCGAGCACCGTCCAACCCGTCGTCGTCACCCGTGATCCGGCCCGGCTGCAGGCGTTCTACTCCTCGCTGCTGGGCGCCGCCGGGGTGAGCCGGTTCCCCGACGACGGGGCGCCCTTCTTCGTCCAGTTGCAGGTCGGCAACTCCGAGCTCGGGCTGGTCTCGAACACCGGCGCCGCCGTGACGGCCGGACGGGTCCTGCTGAGCATCGAGGTCGACTCGGTGGACGCGTTGCTCCCCCCGGGTGGCCGCTCTCGGCGGCGGGTGACCGGCTGACTGTCCCGGGCGGGACACCTCCGCGCTGTTATGGTCCGCCGCTGTGCGGCAACGGTCCCGGGCTGCGCGGCGGCTGCTGATCGACGTCGGTCCCCTGCGCCGTTCCCCCGCCTTCCGGCGGCTCTTCGTCGGGTCCGTGGTGTCGTCCGTCGGCGGCCAGATGACGACGTTCGCGGTCGTGCTCCAGGTGTACCGGCTCACCGGGTCCTCGGCCGCGGTCGGCGGGGTCGGGCTGGCGGCCGCCGTCCCGTCCATCGTGGTCGGGCTCTTCGGCGCCCCGCTGATCGACTCGGTGGACCGCCGCCGGCTGGTGCTCGGGGCCACCGGCTGCCTGAGCCTCGTGTCCGCCGGCCTGGCCGCCCAGGGGTTCGCCGGTCTCCGGAGCGTCTGGCTGCTGTACCTGCTCGTCTTCCTGCAGTACCTGTTCACGTCCGTGAACGCGCCGGCGCGCCGCACCTTCTCGCCCCGGCTGCTCGACCCGGACCTGCTGCCGGCGGGGGCCGCGCTGCAGATGTTCGCGATGCACACGAGCCTGGTGCTCGGCTCGCCGCTGGCCGGGCTGATCACCGACGTCGCCGGCCTGTCGGTCTGCTACGCCATCGACGCGGTCAGCTTCGCAGCCTCGCTGTACGCGGTCGCCCGGCTGCCCGCGATGCGCCCCGACGAGGCGGGTACCGGTCGCGGCCCTCGCGCTGTCCTCGACGGGCTGCGCTTCATCACCGGCCACAAGCCGTTGCTGGGCGCGCTGCTCTCCGATCTGTCGGCCACCGCCCTGGCCTTTCCACTCGCGGTCTTTCCGGCCGTCGACGCCCAGCGCTTCGGCGGCTCCCCGCGAACCCCGGGATTGCTCACCGCCGCCCTGGCAGTCGGCGGCATCCTGGGCACCGCCCTCTCCGGGCCGGTCTCGCACGTGGTCCGCCAGGGCCGGGCGATGACCGTGGCCACCGCCTTCTGGGGTGCGGGGCTGATCGGCTTCGGGCTGGTGCGGCGGCTCGACCTGACCCTCGCCTGCCTGGTCGTCGCGGGCGTCGGCGACGTGCTCGGCGTCGTCTTCCGGACGGCGCTGGTGCAGGCGGCGACGCCGGACCGCTATCGCGGCCGTGTCAGCGCCGCCGAGTACGTGGTGGGCGTCGGCGCCGTCGAGCTGGGCAATGTCCGGGGCGGCGTCCTCGGGTCGCTCACGACGCCGTCGCTGAGCGCCGTGATCGGCGGAGCCTCGAGCGTGGCCGCTACCGCCCTGCTGGCACTCGCCGTGCCCGCGCTTCGCCGCTACGAGAGACAACCCACCGTGACCTCCACCACGCCCGCTCGTTGAGACGTCGATCCCCCATCGACGGGTCGACGTCCGGAGGCTGCTGTGCACCGATCGCCGAGCAGGGCTCGCACCACGGTCCGGGCCTTCGTGCCGGTCACGGCTGCGTGTGTGCTCACCACGGTCGTCATGACCGGCGGTGCCGGAGCCGCACCGGCCGGGCCGTCCGCGGCGTTCCGGGCCGGCGACTACGCCGACGGGCACGTGCTCTCGGTCCTTCCCCCGGGCGAGAACGGGCTGGTCAACACTGCCGACGCGGTGGCGGCGCAGGGCGGCGTCCGCCCGGCCGGTAGCCAGGACCAGCTCTCCCAGTACGCGAACCTCCTCTACGGCGCCGCTGGGCTGACCGACGCCGGCCTGGGTCAGTACTTCAACGAGGAGTCCTTCGGCGTCCCGGCCGGGCAGGTCACCCGGACCGAGAACCCGGGGCCGGGGGTCACCATCTACCGCGACACCCACGACGTCCCCCACGTCTACGGGAGCAGTGA
>JAODNJ010000316.1 GCA_025465155.1 Frankiales bacterium | reverse complement strand
GCTGCTGACCGGGGTTGTTCGGCAGTGTGTGGAATCGGCAGTGCTGACCACGCGACTTGATCGACCCGACCGATGGCTCGGCCGTCGACCAATGCCAGGGCCGCGAGGGGGCCTGGACAGCCTGCGGTGCCGGCGTCAGTCGCCTCCGGCCGGAGGGACGGTTCTGCTCAGGCGCCGGACCAGCACTGGAACACCCCGGCAGCGACCACTTCGGCGAACTGGGTCCGCCCCTGGTGGGTTGCTCCCAGCTCATCGGGCAGTCCGGTGGCGTCGACGCGCAGGACCATGTTGTCCTTCACTGCGATCAAAGCGCCAGTGGGGCTTGCGTAGGCCTGCTGCCCGAATCCGCGTTCGTCCTTGGAGGTCGCAAGCTGGCGGCGCATTGCCTGCAGCGTGCCTCGGGCGGCGCTGTCGCTGGGAGCAACGGTGACGGAGAGCAGCAGACGTCCGGTCGGCAGGGTGTAGGTGCAGGTGTAGACGTGGTTGGCCCACGCTGCCTGGGGCGCCGGGGCCGAGCCCAGATTGAGCGCGACCGCGATCTGGCCGCCGACGTCCTTGCTGCAGATCATCTGTGCCGCCGTCGGCGCTGTGTTGCTGGCGTAGTCGGCCGCGGCTACCGGAGCGTCAGAAGGAGGCCCCGCGGCGCAGCCGGCGGCGATCAGCGGCACAGCCATCAGCCCGAGGCGCCGCGGTCGCTGCCGAGCGCGCCCGGGGTCGAACGGTCGGACACCTCCGGCACGCCTACCGACGGTGGCGTCACGCCGTTGCGGCCCGGAACCCATCGCGCGATTGTGTACCACGTCGGAGGCGACGAGGACCGTTTTTGGATGGGGCTGCCCTGGGCCTTCGCACGAGCTGGGCGCAAGCCGCGGTTTGGGCCGTGCCGAAGGCCGGCGCGTGCCCACCGGGGGGAACCCGGCTCGGCCTACTCGGTGGATGCGGTCGTCAGGGCCCGGTCGGCCGTCTCGGTCGTTGCGCGGCGGCGGTTCCCGCGCAGCGCCAAGACCGGGTCGGCGAGGGCTGCCAGCAGCCCGGCCGCCCCCAGGGCTATGCCGGCCACTGCCACGCCCGACGGACCGCTATCCGACGACCGAGCGGCCGGGGAGAAGGTCGCCGCACCCGATGTACTGCTGTCGGTCAGGAAATCGTCGGCGCAGGGTGCTGCGGCTCGGGCTGCCCGGCGCCGCCACGTGATCTGCGAGACGGCGTCTGTGACGGCGTCCCGCCGTCGGTCTTGATGGGCTGCGCCAGGTGCGTGGTCGTCGTGGTGGCCGTCCAGCCCGGAATCGGTCTGACGCTGACGGAGGCGAGCGGGGTCTTCGTGGGCAACTCGACCTGCAGCTTCACGGTTGAGGCTGTGTCGCTCTCGGTGGGCACGCGAAAGGTCCCCTCGACCTGGTCAGCGACTTGTCACCGAGGCTTTCGGATCAGCCGCCCTCTGGGCCACCGCGGCGGTATCGCCCTGCGCGGCCCTTATGGGACACGTCCGGGACGACTCCGAGGTCTCTGGTTGGTCCCCCCCGCTTCGGGGCTACTCCGAGGTCTGACGAGGCGGGAACCAGACGGCCCCGGGCAACGACTCTTTAGGGGAACGGTCCGGCAACGGCTGGGCCGCCTGACCTGTGAGGGGTCCCCGTGTCCTTGTCCTTGCTCGGTCGCCGTGCGGCCGTGGCAATTTTGGCCACCGTCGTCGCGGTGCTTGCCTTTGGCGTCGGTCCGGCGTCGGCGCACGTCACCGTCAGCTCGCCCGATGCGACCCCTGGGGGCTTCGCCCAGGTCACCTTCCAGGTGCCTAGCGAGAGCGACACCGCCAACACCACCTCCATTGCGGTGAAGCTGCCGACCGATACCCCGTTCGGCTCCGTCAGCGTCAAGCCGGTGCCCGGCTGGACGGCGACGGCCACCAAGAAGACGCTGGCCACCCCCATCAAGACCGACGACGGCACGGTCACCGAGGCCGTCTCCACGGTCACGTGGACCGCGAACAACGGCGGACTCACGCCCGGTCAGTATCAGGAGTTCTCCCTCAGCGTGGGGCCGCTGCCGAACAAGTCCAGCACGCTGACCTTCCCCTCGCTTCAGGGCTACTCCGACGGCACTACCGTCTCCTGGATTGACCCGACCATCGAGGGCCAGCCCGAGCCCCAGCACCCGGCGCCGACGCTGAAGATCGCCGCCGCCTCCGGCTCCGCCTCGGCGTCCACCACCTCGGCGCCTAGCCGCTCCGGCACCTCTGGCTTGGCTGTGACCGCCCTGATCGTCGGCATCGTCGGCCTGCTTGCCGGGATCGCCGGCGTCGCCCTGGCGCTCAGCGCTCGGCGGCGAAGCGCGCCGAGCAAGTCCTCGGTCTCCGAGCAAGAGCCGGAGAACGCCTCCGTCTGAGTCGTCCCCCGCACCGCTCCCGCCCCGCCCCATGGCGGAGGGGGCGGTCGCGGCGCGCGCATGGTGCCCAAGAGCCGCCCTGGATCGCCCTGAGCAGCCCTTCGGGGGTGCGTGCAGCCTCCGATCAGCCTCGGTACGAGTTCGCGTGGTCGGCGAGGTTCCGCGTTACCTCATCGATGATCAACACTCGACACGTGCTGTCAGACGCCGGCATCGCCCATCGGCGTTGCTGGCATGTGGGTCAACGAGCAGGGGCGGCTCTTGGAGCACCCCCTGCTCGATTGGTCGATGCGTGGGACTGCCCCCGGTTCGGTTGACTGGTTGATCCGCCCCTTGTTTCGTGGCGTCCGGTTGTTGGATCTTCGTGCCACCTGACCCCTGAGGGGGGCTGTGGGACGACGCGGGTCTCCGCCGGAGTTCCGGCGCACGGTGCTGGATCTGGTGGCGTCTGGGCGCAAGGTGTCCCAGGTGGCCTTCGACCTGGAGATCAGCGAGCAGACCATCTGCTCCTGGCTCCGGCAGGACCGCATCGATCGAGGCCTCGAGCCGGGACTGACGACACCCGAGCACGCCGAGCTTCGCGCCGCCACGCGCAGGATCGCCGAACTCGAGGCCGAGCTGGCCGTCCACCGACGGGCCAGCGAACTGCTGGGCACGGTGGTGCCCCCAAAAAGGCGGTTCCAGGCCATCGCGGTGATGGCCGGCGAGGGGTTACCGGTGCAGGCGGCCACCCGAGTCCTGGATGTCACCGACTCCGGCTGTTGTACTGACCGGAGACGTTGGTCGAGGACGTGTGACCACGAGATCTGAGCGACTGGTCTTGTGAGGGAGGACCTCCGGACGTGGAGTGGAGCTGCTGAAGGCAACCACCCACACAACCCGGAGGTCC
>JAODNJ010000298.1 GCA_025465155.1 Frankiales bacterium | reverse complement strand
GGATCAGCACGTTCGGGTCGGAGACGACACCGAGCAGGTCGTTGACGACGTCCCCGGTGACCAGGCCGCGCGAGCCCCAGTGGTAGGGCAGCCACACCTGGTGCACCTCCCGCCCGTCGACCCGCAGGGGAGACATCCGGTCGGTCACGGACACCCGCGCCTCCACCGCGGCCCGGCTCGTGACGACGTGCGCCCATCCCAGGTGCTCCAGGCCGCGCATCCTCGCCAGCGCGGGCGAGACCTCCACGAACAGCTCCGGTTGCAGCTCCGACAGGTAGGGCAGCTGCCGGCTCATCCCGCCGGCGGTGTGGTGCTCGGTGAGCCGGGCGGCCGTGAGCACGAACGGGAACACGTCGGCGTCGGGGGCCGGCGGCACCGGGTTGTATGGGTTCTCGGGGCGCGGGTAGATCCGTCGCGTGGGGTTGGCCCGCTGGCCGTACAGCGGGTTGCCGACCGGGGACTCGTGCGGTTCGTAGTGCGTCGGCAGCGGACCGTCGGCCAGCCCGCTCGGCGCGAACAGCCATCCCTTGCCGTCGCCCTGCATGATGAACGGATCGTCGCCGCGGAGCGCCTCCGGCCCGCGGGCGTCCTCCGGCGGGATGTACCCGGGCGGGGTCGCTGGAGGGAAATCGGGGACGTCGTACCCGGCCCACCGGCCTGCCTCGGCGTCCCACCACAGCAGCTTCTTGCGCTCGCTCCACGGCCGGCCCTCGAGGTCGGCCGAGGCGCGGTTGTAGAGGACCCGGCGGTTGCTGGGCCAGGTCCAGCCCCACTCCGGCTCGTACGGGCCCTGCTCGTCGTGCGGTTTGCGGCGGGCCGCCTGGTTGACCTCGTCCTTGTACACCCCGCAGTACTGCCAGTTGCCACAGGCGGTGGCCCCGTCGGCGCGCAGCTGGTCGGGCCGGTCGAGGGTGCGCCCGGTCGTGAGGTCGAGGCCGTTGATGTGCCGGAGCACGTCCTCGGGATCGGGCTCCTCGTGCTCCCCGACACCCTCCATCCGGTAGTCCCACGCGAGCCGCTGCAGGGGCTCGTCCCGCGGGTCGGTGGAGTCGGCCAGCCGCGCGCGGATCCGGCGGTAGAGCTGGTGGAAGAACCACATGTCGGACCGCTGGTCGGCCTCGGGCTCGACCGCCTTCTCCCGCCACTGGAGCATCCGCTGCGTCTGGGTGAACGTCCCGGCCTTCTCCACGTGTGACGCGGCGGGGAGGAAGAAGACCTCGGTGCGGCACTGCTCGGGCACGATCTCCCCGGTTTCGATCTCGGGGGCGTCCTTCCAGAAGGTGGCGGTCTCCACCATCGTGAGATCGCGGACGACGAGCCAGTCGAGGTTCGCCAGCCCGAGGCGCTGCAGCCGGCCGTTCGCCGACCCCACGGCCGGGTTCTGGCCCATGACGAGGTAGCCGAACACCCGGCCGTCGATCATGTCCATCGTCGTCCGGTAGGTCGAGTGGTCGCCGTTGATCCGCGGCAGCCAGCCAAAACCGAAGTCGTTCTCGGTGGTGGCCGCATCGCCGAAGTACTCCTTGAGCAGCGACACGAGATAGGTGCCGGCTCCCTGCCAGTAACCCTTCTGGCCGCGGCTGCGCACGGCGGCGAGGTAGCCCTCGAGGTCGGGATGGCGCTCGGCGTCCGGCATCGGGAGGTAGCCGGGCAGCAGGTCGAACAGCGTGGGGATGTCGGTCGATCCCTGGATGTTGGCGTGCCCACGCAGCGCGTAGACCCCGCCGCCGGGCCGGCCCACGTTCCCCAGCAGCAGCTGCGCGATCGCGCCGGCGCGGATGTTCTGTGCCCCCACGGTGTGCTGGGTCCAGCCCACGCTGTACACCAGCGCCGCGGTGCGGTCGCGGCCGGAGTTCGCCGTCCAGGCCCGGCAGACCTCCAGGAAGTCCTCCTGCGGAACCCCGCAGATCCGCTCGACCATCTCCGGGGTGTAGCGCGCGTAGTGCCGCTTGAGGATCTGGAAGACGCATCGCGGGTGCTGCAGCGTCGGGTCCTGGGCGATGCTCCCGGGTGTGTCGACGGGCGGCCCGCCCATGCCCGTCTGCATCGGCCGGGTCGGGACGTGGCCGGCGCCCTCGTAACCCCAGCTGGCGCCGTCGTACCGGCCGGTCGCGGGGTCGTACCCGCTGAACAGCCCGTCGAGGTCCTCGGTGTCGGCGAACTCCTCGCGCACGAGGAAGGCGGCGTTCGTGTACGCCCGCACGTACTCCCGGAAGTCGAGGTCGTTGCCGAGGATGTGGTTGATCAGGCCGCCGAGGAACGCGATGTCGGTGCCCGCGCGGATCCGCACGTACTGGTCGGCGTGGGCGCTGGTCCGGGTGAAGCGCGGGTCGATGTGGACGACCCGGGCACCCCGGCGCTTGGCCTCCATGACCCACTGGAACCCGACCGGATGGCACTCGGCGAAGTTCGAGCCCATGATCACGATGCAGTCGGAGTTGACCAGGTCCTGCTGGTAGTCGGTGGCGCCGCCGCGACCGAACGTCGTCCCCAGACCGGGGACGGTGGCGGAGTGCTATATCCGCGCCTGGTTCTCGATCTGCACCGCTCCCATGGCGGTCCACAGCTTCTTGAAGAGGTAGTTCTCCTCGTTGTCGGTCGTGGCACCCCCGAGGCCGGCGATACCCATCGTGCGACGCAGGACGTTGCCGTGCCCGTCGGTGTCCTGCCAGCCGCGCCGCCGGGCGTCGATGAACCGGTCGGCAAGCATGTCCATGGCGGTGTCCAGCGACAGGTCGGTCCACTCCGCGGCGTAGGGAGCGCGGTAGCGGACCTTCGTCTCCCGCTGCGGACCGGTGACCAGTTGCAGGCTGTTCGATCCCTTGGGGCAGAGCCGGCCGCGGGAGATGGGGGAGTCCGGGTCGCCCTCGATCTGGATCACGTGCCCGTCGCGGGCGTAGACGAGCTGGCCACAGCCCACGGCGCAGTAGGGGCAGAC
>JAODNJ010000295.1 GCA_025465155.1 Frankiales bacterium | reverse complement strand
TGGAGGTGGCCGCCGCCGGAGGTCACCACCTGTTCCTGGCCGGGCCGCCCGGAGCCGGTAAGACCATGCTCGCCGAGCGTCTCCCCGGTCTGCTGCCCCCGCTGGACGAGCAGGCAGCCCTGGAGGTAACCGCGATCCACTCCATCGCGGGTACGTTGCCGCCCGAGGCGCCGCTGGTCAGGCGACCGACCTTCGAGGCGCCGCACCACTCGGCGACGGTGGCCGCCCTGATTGGCGGCGGCTCCGGGCAGATCCGGCCCGGCGCGCTCTGCCGGGCCCACCGCGGCGTTCTCTTTCTGGACGAGTCGAGCGATATCGGCCCTGCCACCGTGCCGCTCGTCTGCGGCAACAGTGGCATGTGGCAGAACGTGCCCAGCTGGACCGCTGATGCAGCGCGTCGCAGCTGCGCCGGCCGCACCTGGCGGCCCTACACCGAGTGCAGCGTGCGGCACACCAGGCTGCGAATCGGCGGTGGGGGACCGGCCGCGACGCGCACGCGGATCTTGGTCATCCCGGGCTGGAGCGCCCCGCCGGAGGCAAATAGGCCCGACCACCGCGGTGCTCACCTTGCGCTCCGGCGCGGCGCGGCGTGGCAGCCACGCCGCGCTCCCAGCTGGTCGCCGGCCGGCTGCCGGTCCGCCTCGTTCAGAGGCCCTCGGTGCTGTACCTGCTTCGGCGGCGCGTGCGGCCCGGTTGGGCCGCCTTGAAGACGTACAGAAACTGCTCCCAGCCCGGAAGCTTCTTCCCGGTGTCCTCCGTCGACTGATGCGCGACAGTCGTCCGCCAACTGATCTGCGACAGGCGAACGCCCCCTTCGCGGCAATCGAGGATGCCCCGGCAACAGCTTTCTCGATGGCTGCTGATGGGCGCCGAACAGGTCAGGTAATCCTCGTTCAGCACCTGGCCCTGGCACTGCTCGCGGTCAGTCGGGTCGATCAGCGTACGTACCTGTGCCGCGCGGGGTGGCTGGCGCGAAATCGCTAAAAGACGTCGGTATTTCGATCTGCGGGGTGTCGATCCGGGGACGAGGCGTTCGTGTAGTTGGTGAGAGGTCGGCGAAGGGCCGGCCGCTTTCGCGAGGAGATCAGCATGGGCAACGTCGTCGTGGTCGAGAACGTAACGCTCGACGGGGTTATGCAGGCGCCCGGCGGAGCCGACGAGGACACGCGGGGAGGCTTCCGGCACGGTGGCTGGGGGCGCCCGTATGCCGACCAGGTCGTGGCGGAGAAGATGGGTATGGGTCGGGGCATGAGCGAGGACGGCGGGATGCTTTTCGGCCGCCGGACCTACCAGCAGTTCTATAGCTTCTGGTCGAAGCAGACCGACGGCAACCCGTACACGGAGATCCTCAACTGCAGGCACAAGTACGTCGCCTCCCGCACCCTGGCCGCGCCCCTGCCGTGGGAGAACTCGTCCCTGCTGAACGGCGACGCGGCCTACGCCGTGGCCGCGCTCAAGCGAGACGTCGAGGGCGACCTGGTCGTGCTCGGCAGCGGCGAGCTGGTGCGGTCACTGGCCAGGGCCGGTCTGGTTGACGTCTACACGCTGTCGATCTACCCGCTCACGCTCGGCACAGGGACGAAGCTGTTCGCCGAGGGCGAGCACGCGTACGGCACGTTGGAGCTAGTCGAGGCCGCGCCGACGACGACCGGCGTGATCATCGCGACCTACCGTCCGACCGCATGATAGGACCACGTGGCATGAGGCAGTACCTGCTCAGCATCTATCAGCCCGACGGCGACCCGCCGCCGCCTGATGTCCTCGCCCCGATCATGGCCGACCTCGGCGCGCTGGCCGACGAGATGCGGACCGCTGGCGTCTGGGTCTTCGACGTCGGCCTGCACCCGGCCAGCACCGCGACGGTCGTCCGCGATCGCGACGGCGAAACGCTGGTCACCGACGGCCCCTTCACGGAGGGCAAAGAGCACGTCGGCGGCTTCACGATCATCAACGCACCGGACCTCGACGCCGCCTTGGCGTGGGGCGCCAGGATGGCCCACGCCTCCACGCTGCCAGTCGAGGTGCGTCCGGTCGCATGAGCGGCGACATCGACCGGATCTTCCGCAAGGAGTATGGCCGCGCGGTCGCTGTCCTGGTCCGCGTCTTCGGCGACGTCGATGTCGCCGAAGACGCGGTTCAGGACGCGTTCGCCACAGCCGTGCAGCGCTGGCCGGTCGACGGGGTACCGCCCAGCCCGGCCGGTTGGATTATCACGACTGCTCGCAACCGGGCGATCGACCGCCTGCGCCGCGAGTCGACGCGGGCCGACCGGCACGCCGAGGCGCTGTTGCTTCAGGCGCCCGACGATGCATCCGACCCCGGACAGGAAGGCCCCGTGCACGATGACCGGCTCCGCCTGATCTTCACCTGCTGCCACCCCGCACTCGCGCCCGCCACCCGCGTCGCACTCACGCTCCGCCTACTCGGCGGGCTCACCACCGCCGAGATCGCGCGCGCGTTCCTCGTCCCCGAGCCGACCATGGCCCAGCGGCTCGTCCGCGCCAAGGCCAAGATCCGCGACGCCGGCATCCCGTACCGCGTGCCCCGCGACTCCGACCTTCCCGACCGCCTCCGCGCGGTCCTCGCCGTCGTCTACCTCATCTTCAACGAGGGCTACACCGCGAGCTCAGGCGATAACCTCGCCCGCGACGACCTGAGCGCCGAGGCCGTACGGCTCGGCCGCCTGCCCGCGGCACTGATGCCCGACGAGCCGGAGGTGCTCGGCCTGCTCGCGCTGATGCTGCTGATCGAGTCGCGACGACCGGCGCGCACCGGCCCCGAAGGCGACCTCGTGTGCCTCGCCAACCAGGACCGCACGCTCTGGGACCACACACTGATCGCAGAGGGCCAATACCTGCTCAGGCAGTGCCTGCGCCGCAACGAGCCCGGCCCCTACCAATTACAAGCAGCCATCAACGCTGTACACAGTGACGCCGCCACGGCAGCCGACACGGACTGGCCGCAGATCCTCGCGCTGTACGACCACCTGACGGCGCTGATGCACGGCCCGGTGGTCGCGCTGCACCGCACGGTCGCGCTGGCCGAGGTGGACGGTCCGAATGCCGCCCTGCCGCTGGTCGACGCCCTCGAAGGCCTCGACCACCACGACGTATTCCACGCGGTGCGCGCCGACCTGCTCCGCCGCCTCGGCCGTACCGAGGAGGCCGCGGCGGCCTACGGGCGCGCCCTCGCGCTCACTGACAACGCCGCCGAGCGCCGCTTCCTCGACTCCCGCCGCGCCGACCTCTCCGCTTGAGCCACACGGCACTCAACTCGGCAGATCCGTGCGTTCAAGCGCCGACGGCCTGCTGCCTAACCCGAGCTAACTCCGGCGCGCGACGCGACGTGGGGCGACATTGAGCAGCTGCCCGGCCAGAGCAGGCTTGAACAGTTCTTCGCCGAGCTGACCAGCAAGCCGGCCGCCAGTTCCACTCCGGCCGCGGGTCGACCTACACCGCCGACAAGTTCACCGCGCTGTGCCGCTGGCTCGAGATCCGCCAGTCGATCGGCCGGGTGGGCTCGTGCTTCGACAACGCGGCCGCGGAGGCGTTCTTCTCCAGCTTGGAGTGGGAGGTCCTGTCCCGGCACCAGTTCGACACCACCGCGACGGCCCGCGCCGTGGTCATCGGCTGGTGCTATGGGTTCTACAACCACCAGCGCCGGCACAGCGCCGCCGCCGGCCAGTCACCGATCAACTACGAGACCGCTGCCCTCAACCGAGAAGCGGCATAAGGAACCCTCCGCGATCTCGGGGGAACCTCAGCGTTCAACCTTGCCGTTGGTGGCTGGCCGATAGGGGCGGGAGCGCTTGTGCTTGATGTCGCCCAGAGCGGCGGCGAAGACACGGGAGCGGTAGCAACTGCCGTTGTCGGTGAGTACCCGGTGAACCGTGATCCCGCAGTTGGCGAAGTAGGTGTTGGTTCGGGTCCAGAAGGCTGCGGCGGTCTCTTGGCGCTCGTCGGCCAGCAGCTCGGAGTAGGCCAGCCGGGAGTAGTCGTCGACGGCGGTGTGTAGGTAGGAGTAGCCCTGCCCTCGCCTGCGGCCGGGTCGGGCAGCGCGGCCGTGGATGCGCCAGCCGCCGCCGTCGGGGATCCGACC
The DNA here is from genome assembly GCA_025465155.1 of Frankiales bacterium. Lineage (GTDB taxonomy): Bacteria > Actinomycetota > Actinomycetes > Mycobacteriales > Geodermatophilaceae > Geodermatophilus. Next base: position 1,069 of record JAODNJ010000295.1, on the reverse strand, counting down.
GAGCTTCTTGACGTCGACGTGCACCAGGTCGCCGGGGACGGCGTGCTCGTAGCGGCGGATGACCCGGCCGGTGGGCCGATCCAGCCAGGTCAGCCGGGCCATGCCGAAGCGGGAGCACTCGGTAGACGGTGGAGGGATGCACGCCGAGCAGAAACCCGATGCGAGCCGGCCCCCACCGCCGGATCACCCGGACCTTGATGATCCGACGCTCCAGGCGCGTCGGCGTGCGTCGCGGACTGCGATGCGGCCGGCATTCGTGCTCGTCGGGCGCCAGACTTGCGCCTGACCTACAGTGATCCAGCGCATGCGTCGAGCAAGCGTCTTACCCGGCGCTGGCCTTCAACCGGAGCGGAGCATGAGCGACATCCTGTGGGCTCACCGTCCGCAGCCGCGGCTGGGCAGCGAGGCCGTGGTGCTCTTGCGGGCACGCCCGGACACCGCCGCCGAGTTGACCGCCCTGCGGCTGCGGCTGCAGGCCGCCCTGCTCGATGATGCCCAGCCTGCCGGCGTCGACTCCGGCGCCGTCGACGGCTTGCTGCTGGTGTTCGAGGAGCTGGTCAGTAACGGGCTGCGACATGGCCACGGTCCGATCCATGTTTCGGTGACCGACATGAGGACAGGCTGGCTGCTGGAGGTCAGCGACGACGATCCCGACCACGCCCCGACGCCCGCTGTCGGGCGGGACGCCGCCGAGGGAGGGCTCGGCCTGGTTCTGGTTGCTCGGCTTTCCGGATCGCACGGCTGGGCAGTCGATGGTGGAGGTCGCAAGACGGTATGGGCCTGCGTCGAGTATGCGGCAGCCACCGTCGTGTCGACGGTGCCGGCCCCGCGTGCGCCGGTGGTGGCAGACGGCCGGGAGCCCGACCCCGCCGCGGCCAGCCTGACGTCCGACGCTGGGGGCTGATCCACCGGGCCGCGATGGCCCGCCGGGCGCAGTTGCTCCGCAAGGTGGCCTCGCGGTGGACCGGCGAGCCCGCACCCCGGCCTCGTGCGCGCCGGCCGGCGCAGGCCGCGCAAGATGGCGACGAGCCGGTTGGCCAGGGTGCGCAGGGTCTGGTCGTGGATGGCG
>JAODNJ010000291.1 GCA_025465155.1 Frankiales bacterium | reverse complement strand
CGCCGAGCTCCACGGGTAGCGCCGCGGCGGTCATGCCGGCCTCGGCGAAGACCTTCAGCGCCTCCGCCACCTCGGGGATGAGGACGACCTTGCCGTCGACCATGCGTGGCTCGTTCTCGTCGGCCGTGCGGTTGTGCGGCGCGAAGTGCTCGGTGGCGATCTGCTGGGCCAGCTCGAGGACGGCGTCGAAGGTCTCCCGGGAGTGCTCGGCGTACCGCTGCCGCTTGGTGAGCGTCTCGACCTGAAGCCACTCGTGCAGCAGGAAGTCCAGGTCACGGCGGGACAGGATGGACGACGAGCGCACGGATGCCTCCGGGATGGCGCCGGGTCCGCCTCCGCCCGGTCCCCCTCACAGTAGGCGGGCCGGCGAACGCCAGGAGGCCCCGTTCCGCAGGTGCGGAACGGGGCCTCCCGGCTGTGGTGCGGTCGTGCTCAGTCGCGTCGCGTCCCCGAGCCGTTGATCCCGGACGCCGTTCCGCCGTCCGCCTCACCCTCGACCGGGGCACTCGCCGGGGGCACCGAGGAGGGTGCCGCGGCGCCGACGGCGGCCGCCGCGCCCTCGGCCGGAGTTCCCGCGCCGCCGTCCGTGGCGTCGGCCGCCGACTGCCGGGCCTGAAGGCCGGACTCCGAGCGCAGGGCCACCTGGGGAAGGAACAGCATCACGAAGAAGCCGATGCCCACCACGGCGGCCGCGACCAGGAACACCAGGTCCAGCGTGTTCGAGAAGCCGGTCTTGAACGGCAGCCCGAGGTAGGACGGCAGCTTCTGGATGAACGAGGTGTCGGAGAGGTCGCCGCCCCCGTTGAGCTGCCCGCTCGCCAGCGCCGAGGCGACCCGCGGGTCGTGCGCCGCGGCATTCTTCAGCGCGGATGCGATGTCGCCGGGCAGCCTCGTGAACAGGATGGACAGGAAGACCGCGACGCCGATGGTGCCGCCCATCTGTCGGAAGAAGGTCACCGCGGAGGTGGCCACCCCGATCTCCCGGGGGGACACGGCGTTCTGTACCGCCAGGATCACCGGCTGGAAGTTGAACCCGAGCCCCAGGCCCAGCAGGATCATGAACGGCACCAGCGACCAGACCGACGTGGTCGCGGTGATGAGGGCGGACATCGAGACCATCGCGGCGACGATGAAGACGATGCCGACCAGCGGGAAGAACTTGTACTTCCCGGTCCTGGCGATGGTCTGGCCGGAGATGATCGAGCCGGACATGATGCCGAGCACCAGCGGGATCATCTGCAGACCCGCGGCCGTCGGGCTCGAGCCGTGCACGACCTGCAGGTACTGCGGCAGCAGCAGGATGCCCCCGAACATGCCGGCGCCCAGGACCACGCTGCCGACGCTGCTCACCGAGAAGGTGCGGTTCTTGAACATGCGCAGCGGGAGCAGCGCCTCGTCCTGGTAGGCCCGCTCCGCCAGGATGAACGCGATCAGGCCGACCACACCGATGGCGTAGCAGATCAGTGACCGGGTGGAGCCCCAGCCCCAGGTGCGCCCCTGCTCGGCCACGATGAGCAGCGGCACCAGGCAGGTGATCAGCGCCAGCGCGCCCGGCCAGTCGATGCGGTGCTTGCGCGGGGTGTGCGGCAGGTGCAGCACCCGCAGGACCACGCTGAACGCCAGGATGCCGAGCGGCACGTTGATCCAGAAGATCCACCGCCAGCCGGCCAGGCCGACGATCGAGGACTGCCCCGCGAGGAAACCGCCGATCACCGGGCCGAGGACGCTCGAGGTGCCGAAGACGGCCATGAAGTAGCCCTGGTACTTCGAGCGCTCCCGCGGCGGCACGATGTCGCCGATGATCGCCAGCGCGAGGGACATCAGGCCACCGGCGCCGATGCCCTGGAAGGCGCGGAACGCGGCGAGCTCGTACATCGAGGTGGCGATCCCGCAGAGCGCGGAGCCGAGGACGAAGACGCCGATCGCGAACAGGTAGAAGCCTCGCCGGCCGTACTGGTCGGAGAGCTTTCCGTACAGCGGCGTGGCGATCGTCGAGGTGATCAGGAAGGCCGTGGTCGCCCACGCCTGCAGGTCGTAGCCGTGCAGGTCGTCCGCGATGGTGCGGATGGCCGTCGAGACGACGGTCTGGTCGAGCGCCGCGAGGAACATCCCCAGCAGGAGCCCGATCAGGATCGTCATGATCTGGCGGTGGGTGAACAGCCCGCTGGCGTCGGGTGCGGCGGCTGCCGCGCGGGCACCCCGCCGTTCGGCCGCGGTGGTCTGGGTCATCGGGTCCTTCTCGGGGCAGGGGGGACGGGGACATCGGGGGCGGGCTCGGAGCCTGCCGGGGAGCCGGTCAGTGCGATCTCCAGGTCGTCGATGAGGCGGCGGAAGAGCCGGGCGAAGGTGGCCAGGTCGGCTGCGTCCCACGACGCGGTGACCTGATCGAGCCGTGACTCACGCTCGGTGCAGAGGTCCTGCACCGAGCTCTTCCCGGCCTCGGTGATCACCAACCGGCTGGCGCGGCCGTCGGACTCGTCCGCGACGCGGCGGACCAGCCCCTGCTCGACCAGCGCGGCGACGTGCCGGCTCACCGTGGACGGGTCGGCGTGGACGAGGCCGGCGAGCGCGCTCTGCCGCAGCGGGCCGAAGCGGTCGATCGGGTACAGCAGGACGAGGGCTGCCTTCTCGCGGCCGTCGTTGGCCAGCTGCGCCTTGTGCGCATGCGCCATGCGCACGAAGCGGGGGAGGAGGTCCGACACGGTGCGGACGTCCGCCAGCCGGCCGACCGGGTCGGCAGTGCCGGTAGGTGCTTCGGAGGCTGTCATCGGCCCTCCAGGACGACACGGGGAACAGGTGCAGGTTACAAGCCGTTGCAAGATACAAGCAACCAATTGCATGGTACACGCAGTGTGACGTCGGTAACTCCGACCGGACGTCGGTCGCTGGATGCGATCCTGGACCCGGCCACCGACATGCCGCTGGCACCGACCGACACGAGAGGAACGCGAGCCCGACCGTGAGCTCCCCTGACCCGCGCCGTGCGCACGACCAGGCGCGGGAGAACGTGAGCGCGCGGCTGGCCGGACTCACCCTCGAGGACGAGCACCGGCTCGGCCGTCGGCTCGAGGACACCCGGCGCACGCGCGATCCGCAGGCCCGCGCGCGGCAGCAGGAGCGCATCGCCTCCGAGATCGCCGCCGCCGAGGATCGCATCGCCCGCCGCCGGGCCGCCGTCCCGGCGATCACCTACCCGGACGAGCTGCCCGTCAGTCGGCGCCGGGAGGAGATCGCGGCCGCTCTCCGGGACTCCCAGGTGGTGATCGTCGCCGGTGAGACGGGATCCGGGAAGACGACCCAGCTGCCCAAGATCGCCCTCGAGCTGGGCCGGGGCGTGCGTGGCCGGATCGGGCACACCCAGCCGCGGCGGATCGCCGCCCGGACGGTCGCCGAGCGGATCGCGGAAGAGCTGGGCAGCCCGCTGGGCGACGTCGTCGGCTGGAAGGTGCGCTTCACCGACCAGGTGAGCGACACGACGCTGGTCAAGCTGATGACCGACGGCGTCCTGCTCGCAGAGATCGCCCGCGACCGGCTGTTGCGCCAGTACGACACGATCATCCTGGACGAGGCGCACGAGCGGAGCCTCAACATCGACTTCCTGCTGGGTTACCTGGCCCAGCTGCTGCCGCGGCGGCCGGACCTGAAGCTGGTCATCACCTCGGCCACGATCGACGTGGAGCGGGTGGCCCGCCATTTCACCCACCGAGATGGCCAGGTCGGTGGGGCGCCGGCACCGATCGTCGAGGTGAGCGGGCGAACCTACCCGGTCGAGGTCCGTTACCGGCCGGTCGTCGACCCCGACGCCCCCGAGGGCAGCGCCGCCGCCGATCCCGATCGGGACCAGGTCACCGCGATCGTCGACGCCGTCGACGAACTGACCGCCGAAGGCCCCGGCGACATCCTGGTCTTCCTGGCCGGCGAGCGGGACATCCGCGACACGGCCGACGCCCTCGCCGAGCGGGGACTCCCCGGTACCGAGGTCGTGCCGCTCTACTCACGCCTGTCCGCGGCCGACCAGCACCGGGTCTTCCAGCCGCACACCGGACGCCGGATCGTGCTGGCGACCAACGTGGCCGAGACCTCGCTGACCGTTCCCGGCATCCGGTACGTCATCGACCCGGGAACGGCGCGGATCTCGCGCTACAGCCATCGCACCAAGGTGCAGCGGCTGCCGATCGAACCGATCAGCCAGGCCTCCGCCCGGCAGCGGTCCGGTCGATGCGGCCGACTGGGCCCCGGCATCGCGATCCGGCTGTACACCGAGGAGGACTTCCTCGGGCGGCCCGAGTACACCGACCCGGAGATCCTGCGGACGAACCTCGCGTCCGTCCTGCTGCAGATGGCCGCCATGGACCTGGGTGCGGTCGAGGACTTCCCGTTCGTCGACCCGCCGGACCGCCGGGCGGTCGCCGACGGCATGGCGCTGCTCGAGGAACTCGGCGCCCTCGACGGGCGGAACCGGCTGACCGAGGTCGGCCGTGCCCTCGCCGCGCTGCCGCTGGACCCGCGACTGGCCCGCATGGTGGTGGAGGCCGACCGGCGGGGCGTGCTCGACGAGGTGCTGGTCATCGCCGCCGGGCTCACCATCCAGGACCCGCGCGAGCGCCCCACCGATCACCAGCAGGCCGCCGAGCAGGCGCACGCCCGTTTCGCCGACGAGAACTCGGACTTCCTGGCCCTGCTCAACCTGTGGCGCTACCTCGGCGAGCAGCAGGACGCCCTGTCGGGCAGCCAGTTCCGCCGGACCGTCAAGCGGGAGTTCCTGCACTACCTCCGCATCCGGGAGTGGCAGGACCTGCACGGGCAGCTGCGTGGGACCGCCCGGCGGCTGGGCATGCAGGTCGGCGAGCTCGCCGCCGAGCCCGACGAGCGGGGCATCTCCGTCGCGCTGCTGGCCGGCCTCCTGTCGCACGTCGGTCTCCAGGTGGAGAACCCGCGGCGCGACGGCCAGGGGCGGCGCGGCGGTGGCCGCGAGTACCTCGGCGCGCGCGGCACCAGGTTCGTGCTCGCTCCGGGCACAGCGCTGGCGAAGAAGCCGCCGCGCTGGGTCGTGGCCGCCGAACTGGTGGAGACCAGCCGGCTGTTCGCCCGCACCGTCGCCCGGATCGATCCCGACGACGTCGAGCGGCTCGCCGTCGACCTGGTGAACCGCCAGTACTCCGAACCCCGGTGGGACGCCAAGCGCGGCTCCGTCGTCGCGACCGAGCGGGTGACCCTCTACGGGATCCCCCTTGTCGTGGGGCGCCGGGTCCAGTACGGCGCCATCGACCCCGTCGTCTCGCGGGAGCTGTTCATCCGGCACGCCCTGGTTCAGGGCGAGTGGACGACGCACCACCGCTTCTGGGCCGAGAACCAGCGGGCGATCGAGCGGGTCGCCGAGCTGGAGGAGCGGGCGCGGCGGCGCGACATCGCCGTCGACGACGAGACGCTGTTCGAGCTCTACGACGCGCGGATCCCCGCGGACGTCGTCTCCACCCGGCACTTCGACCGCTGGTGGAAGACCGCCCGGCGCCAGACGCCGGACCTGCTCACCTTCACGCCGGAGATGCTGACCAACGCCGCCGCGGCGGGGCAGGTGCGCGTCGAGGACTTCCCGGATGCCGTCGCGCTCACCCAGGGGCTGACGCTGCCCCTCTCGTACGCCTTCGCGCCCGGCACCGACCAGGACGGCGTCACCGTCGACGTCCCCCTCGGGATCCTCGACGCGGTGGCCCGGCGCACGTCGGGGGAGTCCCTCGCGTTCACCGTGCCCGGCCTGAGGGAGGAGCTGGTGACGGCGCTGCTGCGGACGCTGCCCAAGCAACTCCGGCGCGCGCTGGTCCCGATTCCCGACCGCGTCCGGGCGGTGCTGCCGCACATCGATCCGGGGGAGCCGCTGCTGCCGGCGCTCGAGCGCGAGCTGCGCAGGTCGGCGGCGGTCGTCGTCCCGCCCGACGCGTGGCAGCCGGGTCAGGTGCCCGACCATCTGCGCGCCACCTTCCGCGTGCTGGACGACCAGCACCGGCCGCTGGCCACCGGCAAGGACCTCGATCTCCTGCGCGCCCAGGTCGCGCCGCAGAGCCGGGCGGGTCTGGCCGCGGCCGCCGCCGACGTCGAGCGGACCGGCCTGACCTCGTGGTCGTTCGGCACCCTGCCGCAGACCGTCCAGGTCCGGCGCGGCGGCCACGTCGTCACCGCGTACCCGGCCCTCGTGGACGAGGGCGAGTCGGTCGCGGTCCGGGTGGTGGCGACCTCGGCGGAGGCCGACCGGCTCACCTGGCGGGGCGCCCGCCGGCTCCTCGTGCTCGTGGCCGGATCCCCCGCTCGCCAGGTGGTCCGTTCCCTGTCGCCGGTCTCCCGCCTGGCTCTGCAGTTCAACCCGGACGGCGAGATTCCCGCGCTCGTGGCCGACTGCGTCGACGCCGCGGCCGGCGAACTGCTGGCGGCCGCGGGCGGCCCTCCGCGGGACGAGACGGCGTTCGGCGAGGTCGTCACGACCGCCCGCGCCGAGCTGCCGGGACTCACCGGGGACACGGTCCGGCGGGTGGAAGCAGTGCTGACCCAGGCCCGCGAGGTGGCGATCGCGATCGGTGCGGCGCCCGGGCGCCGGGTACCCGAGTCGGTGATCGCCGACCTGCGCCGGCAGATGGGCGGCCTGCTCTACCGCGGCTTCGTGGCCGGGATCGGCCGGCGCCGGCTGCCGGACGTCGTCCGTTACCTGCGGGCCATGGCGTACCGGCTGGAGAAGCTGCCGGCCAATGCGGCGCGGGATGCGCTGTGGATGGACCAGGTGGCGGCGGTGACCGCCGAGTACGAGCAGCTGCGCCGGCAGGTCCCGGGCACCGGGGCGCCGGACGACGCGGTCGCGCGGGTCCGCTGGATGATCGAGGATCTGCGGGTCGGGCTGTTCGCCCAGGGGATCGGCACGCCGCGCCCGGTGTCGGAGCAGCGGGTCTACAAGGCGATCGACAAGGCCCTGGACGCCGTGTCGGCCTGAGTCACCTCTCCGCGGCGGGGACGGCCTGCTCGTGGTTCCGCAGGAGCGCGGAGACCCGCTGCCGGGTGACGCCGTAGAGCTCGGCGATCCGGTTGATGCTCACGTTCTCGTCGTGCAGGGCCTGGGCCTGCGAGCGGCGCCAGCGACCCCCGGCGCCGGCGAGGGTCCCCATCGCCGCGGAGATCTGCTCGACGATCAGCGGCCGTTCCTCGTCGGCGACGATCTCGGACCAGGAACGGCCGCCGCTTCGCTGCTCCTGCAGGTCACGGGCCCGCTCGCAGGCGCTCTCGAGCTCACGGATGACGGCAGCGATCTCGGTGACCAGGTTGTCGAGCGCCCGGCCGGCCGCCTCGGCGGACTGCTCTCCGGTCACCGTCGCCCCGCCCCGTCTCGTCGTCGGCCGTCACCGCGTCGGTCCGCCGGCGTCAGTTATTGTGCGCTCAAATAGTGATCCGGTGCAACAGCCGTTGCGTGCAAGGCTGGGTTGCATGCAATGGGGGTTGCATGCAACAACGCGTTGCACGTAGCGTCCGAGGGGTCGGTCGCGCGCGAGCCGACGCGCGCCCCGGCCGCCTCGGACCGGCGTCAGTACGGCGGCCCTCCGCGGGCAGGAACGAGCAACCGAATGTCCACCCTCACCGCCAGCGTCGATCTGCATCCGGTCGCCCGCAGCGTCCCGGCGGCACGTCACGCGGTTGCCGCCGTCCTGGCCGGCTGGGACGCACCCCAGGATGCGGACGACGTGGCGCTGCTCGTGACCGAGCTGGTCACCAACGTGATCGACCACGTGGGCGGTGAGGCCTCCTTCGCCCTGGAACTGGCGTACTCCGACGGCTGGCTGCGGATCTCCGTCGCCGACGGCTCCTCCGTGCGGCCCGTCATCAGGGAACTCGACTCCGAGAACCCCCGCGGCCGTGGCCTCCGGATGGTGCAGGCGATCGCCGACCGGTGGGGTGCCGAGGAGCACCGGGGCGGCAAACGGGTCTGGCTGGAGCTGCGGCCGCCCGAGGCCTGACCGCCCGGGCGTTTGCCGCGGAGCGTGATCGGGGAGGGGCTTCGGCGACCGACGACGCCGACGAAGGAGATCGCCATGAGCCAGCCCAGCCGATCCACCGAGGCAGCCGGCCAGGGCCTGTCCGACGAGGACATGGTCGAGACGGTGGCCGGGCAGACCGACAGCGCATCCGACAACGCCTACGTTGCGGGCAAGGACTGGGACGGCGACCCGGCATCCGCTCCCGCGCCCGACGAGGGCTGAGCGCGCCGCCGGTGTGACCCATCAGCGCCCGATGTGGCGCCGGCCACTGTCCTGAAAGACTGCTCCCGGCCCGCGGACGCGGGCCGGGAAGGCAGGCGCCCCAGGTGGACACGACGACGATCGCGGCTCCCGGCCCGACCCGCGAACCGGACGGGGACCCCTCGGGCGGGCAGGTGCTCCGGCCGGCCCGCACGTTCGCGCGCTGGTCGGTGCGGCACGGGCTGGCCGCGCTGATCCTCGCTCGCAGTGCCCGCAAGGGCGACCTCATGAGCCGGCTGCTGCGCGACGCCGCCGTCCGTGAGGATCCCTACGACCTGTTCGAACAGCTGCGCGCCCGCGGCCGGTTGGTCCCCAGCGCACTCGGTTCCGTCACGACGACGCACGCCGTGGTGCAGGACGTGCTCCGGTCCGAGCACTTCGGGGTCGGCTTCGACCGCTCCGACCTGCCACGGCCGCTGCGCATGGCTCTCCAGTTCGGTGAGGACGTCGACGCCGCCGGAGTGGTCGACCCGCCGTCGATGCTGGTCATCGACCCGCCGGACCACACCCGCTTCCGCCGGCTCGTGAGCAGGGCGTTCACCCCCCGCGCGATCAGTGCGTTCGAGCCGATGATCGAGCGGACCACCACCGCCCTGCTCGACCGGCTCGAGCAGCAGGACGGCACGGTCGACCTCGTCGAGCAGTGGGCGGCCCAGCTGCCCGTCCTCGTCATCGCGGAGCTTCTCGGTGTTCCGGTGGCGCGCAAGGAGGAGTTCCTCTGGTGGGGGGCGGCAGCCGCGGCGACCCTCGACCCCGGCCTGCCGTGGCGGCGTTACGTCGAGGCCGAGCGCGCGCTGCGCGCGCTGCACCGCTTCCTGCGCGGGCACTTCGCGCGGCTGCGCCGGGAGCCCGGCGACGACCTGGTCAGCAGGCTGGTCGGGCTGCCCGAGGAGGAATCCCTCACCGAACGCGAACTGCACGCGACGGTCATGCTGCTGCTGGGCGCCGGCTTCGAGACCACCGTGAACCTGCTCGGCAACGCAGTCGTCGCGCTGGACGCGCACCGCGACCAGTGGGAGACGCTCGCCGCCGATCCGTCCCGCTGGGACAACGCGGTGGAGGAGGTGCTGCGCTGGGACAGCCCGGTCCAGATCACCGGCCGGACCGCCCAGGAGGGCGCCGAGGTCGACGGCCGCCCCATTCCGCCGGGACAACGGGTCACGGTCCTGCTGGGCGCGGCCAACCGCGACCCCGACGTGTTCGCGGATCCGGCGCGGTTCGACATCACCCGCGCGAACGCGCGCGAGCACCTGGCTTTCTCCGCCGGCATCCACTACTGCCTGGGGGCCGGTCTGGCCCGGCTCGAGGCGGTCGTCGCGATGCGGCTGCTCACCGAGCGCTTCCCGAAGCTGCGGGTGGCCGGCCGCCCGACCCGGCGGGACCTGCACGTGTTGCGCGGGTTCGAGCACCTGCCGGTCACACTGCGCTGAGCCGCGCGCCAGCCGATCAGGCGGCGACGGGCGTCCGCTCTTCCTCGACCGAGACGACGGTGTTGCGCGCGGCTCCCCAGCCGACCCAGGTCATCGGCACGAGCAGCGCGATCAGCGCGGCAACCGGCCACCTCCAGCCGCCGGTGAGGTCGTGCAGGGCGCCGAACAGCAACGGCCCGGCCGCGGCGACCGGGTAGCCCAGGCACTGGGCCACGCCGCCCAGGCGGGCGGCGACCAGCGGCGTGGGGCTGCGCAGCACGATCAGCGTGAGCGCCAGGGCGAAGCCGGCCCCCTGGGCGACGCCGAACACCGCGACCCACACCAGCGTCGCCGTACCCGGCGCGACCGCCAGCCCGGTGAGCCCGATGGCGAACGCGCCGATCACAGCCAGGATGAGGGGCCGCTGGGTGCGCATGCGACCGGCCAGCGAGGGCGCGAGCAGCGCGGCGCCCGCCCCGATGACGTTGCTGATCCCGAGCAGGACCCCGCCCTCGTCCACCGGGACACCGGCGTCGGCGAGCAGCGTCGGCAGCCACGCCGCCACGGAGTAGAACTGCACGCTCTGAAGGCCCAGGAACGCGGTCACCTGCCAGGTCAGAGGCTGGCGCAGCAGGACCCAGGAGCCGCCGCCGACGTCCGGCCCCGAGACACGCTGCTCCCGGCCGGTGCCGGCGACCGGCAGCCACAGCGCCAGGGCCACGAGAGCCAGCACCAGCCACAGGCCGAGAGCCGCCCGCCAGCCGAGACCCAGGGCAGTGCCCAGCGGCACCGTGACGGCCGCGCCGAGGGCCGCCCCGATGTTCAGCGACGCCGAGTACATCCCCATCACCGCACCCGGCCGGAGGAACTCGCGCTTCACGAACGCGGGCAGCAGCACGTTGGCCAGGGCGATGGCGGAGCCGGCAATCAGGCTCCCGGCGTAGAGCAGGGCGATCGGCGTCAGCAGCCGCAGGCCGATGCCCACCGAGAGCAGCACCAGGGACAGGGCTACCGCGGTCTCCAGCCCGACGCGGCGGGCGAGCCGCGGAGCGATGGGCGCGAACGCCCCGAAACAGAGCACCGGCACGGTGGTGAGCAGCCCCGCCATCGCGGCGGACAGGCCGGTGTCGGCCCGCAGGTCGCGCAGCACCGGCGCGACGGAGACCACCGCCGGCCGCTGGTTGAGCGCCACGGCGACGATCGCGGCCACGAGCAGCGCGCCCGCTGCCCGCGACCGCGCAGCCCCCCTGTTCATCGTCACCACTCCATCACACCGGTGCAGAAAACCTCGGAGGGGTACGGGGAGCCGGGCAGAAATGGCCCTTTCCGCCCGGGGCGGTCAGCCGGCGGCGGGGGTGAGCATCCCGGCGCCGACCGTGGTGTTCGTGGCCTCGTCGACGAGGATGAACCGGCCGGTGACCCGATTGCGGGCGTAGTCGTCCACGAACAGCGGCTGGGTCGTCCGCAGCCGCACCCGGCCGATGTCGTTGAGCCCGAGCGAGTCGGCGTCGGCCTGCCGGTGCAGCGTGTTGACGTCCAGCCGGTACTGCAGATCCTTGACCATCGCGCGCACCGTGCGAGTGGTGTGCTTCACCGCCAGCCGCATCCGCGGCACCAGCGGGGTGTCGGCCATCCAGCAGACGAGGGCGTCGAGGTCCTGAGTGACCTGCGGCGCGTTCCGCGGGCGGCAGATCATGTCGCCGCGCGAGACGTCGAGGTCGTCGGCCAGCCGCACGGTCACCGCCATGGGGGCGAACGCCTCGTCGACCGCCCCGCGGGGCCCGTCGATCCCCGCGATCGTCGTCGTCAGTCCGCTCGGCAGCACCTGCACCTCGTCGCCCGGCCGCAGTACGCCGCTGGCGATCGTGCCCGCGTAGCCCCGGTAGTCGTGGAAGGCGTCCGACTGCGGCCGGATGACGTACTGCACCGGGAAGCGGGTGTCGACCAGGTTGCGGTCGCTGGCCACGTGCACGTTCTCCAGGTGGTGCAGCAGGGACGAGCCGGCGTACCAGGGGCTGTTCGCCGACCTGGTGACGACGTTGTCGCCGTGCAGCGCGGAGATCGGGACGACCGTCAGGTCGGGCACGTTGAGCTTCGCTGCGAACGAGGTGAACTCGTCCCGGATCGCCTGGTAGGTCTCCTCCGACCAGTCGACGAGGTCCATCTTGTTGACCGCGACGACGAGGTGCGGCACCCGCAGCAGCGAGGCGAGGAAGGCATGCCGCCGGCTTTGCTCGAGCATGCCCTTGCGAGCGTCGACCAGCACGATCGCGAGGTCCGCGGTCGAGGCGCCGGTGACCATGTTGCGCGTGTACTGCACGTGCCCCGGGGTGTCGGCCAGGATGAACGTGCGCCGCGGGGTCGAGAAGTACCGGTAGGCGACGTCGATGGTGATGCCCTGTTCGCGCTCGGCGCGCAGGCCGTCGGTGAGCAGCGCAAGGTTGACGTAGTCGCCCCCGGCGCTGGCCCGCTCGACCGCCTCGTACTGGTCCTCGAAGACGGCCTTGCTGTCGTACAGCAGCCGGCCGATCAGCGTGCTCTTGCCGTCGTCCACGGACCCGGCGGTGGCGATCCGCAGGATGTCCTTGCGGGCCGTGGCGATCTCGGCCGCTTCCGCGGCGACCGCCGAGCGCAGGTCGATGGGCTGGGCGCCGGGCAGAGGGGCGGTCATCGCGTCCTCGGCGGGAGGCATCAGAAGTACCCCTCCTTCTTCCGGTCCTCCATGGCGGCGTCGCTGACCTTGTCGTCGCCGCGGGTGGCACCGCGCTCGGTCATCCGGGTCACCGCGATCTCCGCGATGACCTCCTCCACGGTGGTCGCGTGCGAGAGCACCGCGGCGGTCAGGTTGGCGTCGCCGACGGTCCGGTAGCGCACGCTCTCCCGGCGCACCTCCTCGCCGTCGCGCGGGCTGATGAACTCGTTGACCGCGTAGAGCATCCCCTGGCGCTCGACCACCTCCCGCTCCCGGGCGAGGTAGAGCGCCGGGATCGCGATCTGCTCGCGGGCGATGTACTGCCAGATGTCGAGCTCGGTCCAGTTCGACAGCGGGAACACCCGAATGGATTCACCCAGGTGAATCCGGCCGTTGTAGAGATCCCACAGCTCCGGGCGCTGGTTCTTCGGGTCCCACTGCCCGAACTCGTCGCGGAAGCTGAACATCCGCTCCTTGGCCCGCGCCTTGTCCTCGTCGCGTCGGGCGCCGCCGAACAGCGCGGTGAACCCGTGCTTCTCGACCGCGTCGAGGAGCACCGGGGTCTGGATCCGGTTGCGCGAGCCGTTGGGCTCCTCCTGGACGATGCCGGCGGCGATCGCCTCGGGAACCGAGGCCACGATGAGGTGCACGCCGAGTTCTGCCACGCGCCGGTCCCGGAACGCCAGCACGTCGGGGAAGTTCAGGCCGGTGTCCACGTGCAGGACCGGGAACGGGATCCGCGCGGGGGCGAAGGCCTTGCGGGCGAGCTCCAGCATCACGATGGAGTCCTTGCCGCCGGAGAAGAGCAGCACCGGCCGCTCCAGCTCCGCGGCCACCTCGCGGATCACGTGGATGGACTCGGCCTCCAGCGTCTCCAGCTGGCTCAGCCGGTAGTCAGGTGTGGTCACGCGCGGGAACTCCGGGTCTCGTCGGCAAGGGTTCGAGGTGGGCAACCGCCGCCGCCGGACGCCGATTCCCCGAGCCAGTGTCCGTCATGCCCGGCCGCCGATGGCCCGGAGGACCCTGTCGGCGAGCTCTTGTCGGCACACGACGAGGTCCGGCAACCATGGGTCGGGAGCGTTGTAGACCAGCGGCGAGCCGTCCAGCCGGCAGGTGGTCAGGCCGGCGGCGCGGGCCACGGCGACCGGCGCCGCGGAGTCCCACTGGTACATGCCGCCACCGTGCACGTAGACGTCGACCTCGCCGCGGGCCACCGCGACGGTCTTGTAGCCGGCGGATCCCAGGGGCACGAGCTCGGCGTCGAAGGCGGCTGCGACGGCCGAGGCCTCGGCCGGCGGACGGGTGCGGCTGACCGCGACGCGCACCGCGCCTCCCGGCCGCTCGGGGACCGTCGGGGCCGGTGAGGTGAGCAGCACCTCGTCCAGGCCGGGGAGCGCGACCGCGGCCGCGGTCAGGTCCCCGCCGGTCCACAGCGCGACGTGGACCGCCCAGTCGTGGCGCCCCTCGCCGTACTCCCGCGTGCCGTCGAGCGGGTCGACGATCCAGACGCGGTCGGCGGAGAGCCGGCGGTGGTCGTCGACGGCCTCCTCGCTGAAGACGACGTCGTCGGGACGATGCTCGGCAAGGGCGGCCACGATCGCGCCCTGCGCGGCGGCGTCGCCGGCGTCCCCGAGCCGGCGTCCGGTCAGCTCACCCCGGTCGCGCAGTTCCCGCAGCGTCCCGGCGGCGGCTCTGGCCGCCACCTCGGCGACCCGGACGTCGTCCATCGGCATGGGGGGCGGCTCCTGATCTCGGTCGTTCGGGTCCTGTCGGCGGTCTCGTCCCGCACGGTGGTGCGGCACCGGCGTGCCGCGCTGTGCACCCGTCCGAGCATCCCCGGCTCGGTGGGCGGGGGCCAAGACCTCGATGGCAAGGGTGAGGTGAGCCGCCTCACCAGGCGTCGCCGGCAGGTGCGGGGGAGACCGAGGCCGGTGGTCCGGACCGTGGCAGCCGCACGCTGAAGGCCGCTCCGCGGCCCGGCGCCGTCCGGACGTCGACCGAGCCACCGTGCGCCGCCACCAGCGAGGCCACGATGGCCAGCCCGAGACCGGTTCCCCCGGCCTCCCGGCTCCGGGAGCTCTCCGCCCGGAAGAACCGCTCGAAGATCCGCTGGGCCACCTCGGGGGCCATCCCCGGCCCCTCGTCGGCCACCCGCAGCACGACGCCGTCGGGATCCCCGGGCTCCTCGGTGACCGTGACGGTCACCCGGGTGTCCGGAGGGGTGTGGGTCAGCGCGTTGGTGACCAGGTTGCCCACGACCTGACGCAGCCGCGCCTCGTCGCCCAGTACGACGGGCACCTCCGAGAGCGACTCGTCCAGGTGCAGCGCCATCGGCCGCTCCGGCTGGACGGCCCGGGCGTCGTGGACGGCGTCGCCGGCGATCTCCGCGAGATCGACCGGCGTGAGGGAGAGCGGTCGCTGCTGATCGAGTCGGGCGAGCTGCAGCAGGTCCTCGACGAGCAGCCCCATCCGCGCGCCCTCGGCCTCGATGCGCTGCATCAGCTTCTGCGTCTCCTCGGGCGTCCGGACGGCGCCCTGGCGGTAGAGCTCGGCGAACCCCCGGATGGAGGTGAGCGGGGTGCGGAGCTCGTGGCTGGCGTCGGCCACGAACCGTCGCATCCGGGCCTCCGAGGTGCGGGCCTGCTCCTCTGAGGCCTGCTGGGCGCGGAACGAGGCCTCGATGCGGCTGAGCATCCCGTTGAGGGCCGTCGCGAGCCGGCCCACCTCGGTCCGGCTGTCGCCCTCGGGCACCCGCTGGGAGAGGTCACCCGCGGCGATGGCCTGGGCGGTGTGCTCCACCTCCGTCAGCGGTCTCAGGCTGTTGCGGACGAGCAGGTAGCCGGCCAGGCCGAGGACGGCCAGGACGATCAGCCCGACGACGATCTCGAGCGTCACCAGCCGGGTGATGACCGCGGTGTCCTGGGCCAGGTTGGTGGCCAGCACCACGGTGAACCCGCCGGGCAGCACGCCGGTGGCGACCCGCCAGGTCGTGCTGCCGTCCTGCGCGGTCACGGTGCTGATCTCGCCGTTGGCCCGGGAGCTGTACGAGGCGTTCACCCGCGGGAGCTGGTCGTCGTTGTGCAACGGCCCCTGGACGACGGCGAGCTCGCCCTGACCCGGAGCCAGGCAGCCGACGTACGAGGGTGCCGGAAGCCGCTCGGCGTTCGCGGTGCACGCACCGAGCACCCGCCACGGATCCTGCTCGATGTCCTGCAGCGCCTCCCGCAGCTGGGTGTCCTTCTGGTGCAGGAGGTAGCCGCGCAGAAGGGACGGCGCAGCCACCCCCGTCGCCGTCAGGGCGACCGCGACGAGCGCGACGAGGAGCGCGACGAGCGTGATCCGAAGGGGGACACGGGGCGCGCGCCGGGCGCGTACGGCGACGTCGGCTGCGCTCACGTCCCGCGGGGGAGCCGCAGCGTGTAACCGACGCCGCGGATGGTGTGCAGCAGCCGCGGCTCGGTGGTGTCCACCTTGCGCCGCAGGTAGGAGATGTAGGACTCGACGACGTTGGCCTCGCCGTTGAAGTCGTAGTTCCACACGTGGTCGAGGATCTGCGCCTTCGACAGCACCCGGCCGGCGTTGGCCATGAGGTAGCGCAGCAGCTTGAACTCGGTGGGCGAGAGGCCCACCACGTGCCCGGCCTTGATGACCTCGTGCGACTCCTCGTCGAGCTCGATGTCGGCAAAGGTGAGTCGCGGCGCGTCGACCGGCCGCTGGGGACCGGTACTGCGGCGCAGGACGGCCCGGATCCGGGCGAGCACCTCGTCCAGGCTGAACGGCTTGGTCACGTAGTCGTCGCCGCCCAGGGTGAGACCCGAGACCTTGTCCTCGGCGGCGTCCCGCGCGGTCAGGAACAGCACGGGGGTGTGCCGGCCGTTCTGCCGTAGCCGGCGCACGACTCCGAAGCCGTCGATCCCGGGCATCATGACGTCGAGGACGAGGAGGTCCGGGCGGAAGGTGTTGGCAAGGGCCAGTGCCTGCTGGCCATCGGCCGCCGTGGCGACCTCGAACCCGGCGTAGCGAAGGCTCGCCGACAGCAGTTCGCGGATGTTCGGCTCATCGTCGACCACCAGCAGCCGGGCCTCGGGAGCCGGGCGGGAGCCGGGCGCGCTGTTCTGTGGGCCGGACACGGCGCCTCCCGTCGGGCGTGCGGATGCCGTCGTCATGACGCCGAGGCTGACCCTGGCGCCTGCGCCTGTACTGGACGCTACCTGTGAGGACCCTGAGCGGGCTGTCACCCGGCGGGAGATACCCCCGGCCGGCTTCCGCGCCCCGGTCCGCTCCTCGCTCGCAGAGCTCGCTGCGATGCTCCCGGCGCTGTCAGCCGGCCATTCCCCCGGCCGGCTTCCGCGCCCCGGTCCGCTCCTTGCTCGCAGAGCTCGCTGCGATGCTCCCGGCGCTGTCAGCCGGCCATGGCCCGGCCACGGCGCCAGTAGCCGATCGCGTGGTGCTGGGGCCGGCCCAGCCGCCAGCGGCCCCGCAGGTCCGCCCGGATGGTGCGCACCGCCGCGGACTCCGCCGCGACCCAGGCGAAGAGGTCGTCCGTGGAGGGCGGGTCCAGGGCCGCGACGGCGTCGGCCAGCAGGGTGCTCTCCCCGGGAGCGGTGGCCCCGCGGTGCAGCCAGCGCACCTCCACACCGGAAGGGGCGGGCAGGGGTTGCTCCTCTGCGGCGTCGGCGACCTCGAGCAGCGCGAGGCCCCGCGTGCCGGGAGGGGCGGCGGCCAGGATGCGGCCGATGGCGGGCAGCGCCGTCTCGTCGCCGGCCAGGAGGACGTGCGCGGCCGGACGGTCGCCGAGCGGGCTCGCCCCGGCCACGCCGAGCCGCGCACCCGGCGTGGCAGCGGCG
Source organism: Frankiales bacterium (assembly GCA_025465155.1). Lineage (GTDB taxonomy): Bacteria > Actinomycetota > Actinomycetes > Mycobacteriales > Geodermatophilaceae > Geodermatophilus. The sequence continues at coordinate 2,602 of JAODNJ010000291.1, read as the reverse complement.
GCCCAGGTGGCCGCGGGGCCGTCACCGTGCAGCACGAAGTCGATCTCCACCTCGCCGCGTTCGGGGTCCTGCCGGCGGGCGGTGTAGCTGCGCAGGCTCACGCCGTGCGCGCCCGGAGGCCAGACGATGCGGCCGTCGCGGGCCACGGCCGGCCACTGCGGCGCCGGGTCGCCCGGCCGCGGGACGAGCAGCGACACCGTGGGTCCGGCGGCGGCGACGGCGGCGGGGGTACCGGTCAGGGCGATCCGTCGCACGGAGGGGGTCACGTCGACGACGGTGGCGACCGTGAGCACCTCCACCGGACGGACGTCGGCACCGACGTCGGCGCGGACCTCGGGGGGCGTGCCGGGGGCGGCGGCCGGGCCCGGTGCCGGGTCTGGTGCGGGGGTGCTCACATCGGCCCAGGGTAGGAGGCGTCCGGTGCACAGGGCCGACCCGGCCGGCCCCGGGGGAATGGGGACGACCGGGCCGGCGATCGTGGACGCAAGGTCACGATGAGTAACCGCCGGTCGCCATCGACCTGTGGGTACGGCTCGGTGCCCCCCGTCGAGGTCCACGCTACGTGACTTCCTGCCGCTGGCCAGCGCCCGCACGGGTGAGAGCAGCTCTCGATCGGGTGATCGATCCGTGCGCGGTCCGATGTGTGTGCCACGCGCTCGGCGGGCAGGGGGGAACCGCAGCGACCGACAGGAGGCACAGTGACCGAGTCCGGAGACCAGTTCGTCGGCACGTCCGAGCGCAGCACCAAGCACAGTCCCCGGATCGACGAGGAGCTCGAGCACGAGGTCCAGGGAATGATGAGGGCGGATCGGTCCACCCGCGCCGAGGAGTGGCGGGAGGTCGAGCCCTCGGCCGAGGGTGATCCGGACGTCGACTCCGACCCCGCGGGCACCCAGGTCGGAGGCACCCCGGTCGGGATGGACGCCGACGCCGTCGTGGCCCGGGCGGAACTCGCCCGGTGGCTGGTCCGCAACGACTTCCCGAGCACCGCGGCCGAGCTGGTGGAGCACGCCCAGGACCACCGCGCCCCCGACGCCGTCGTCGAGGAGCTCCGGCGGCTGCCGGACGGGGAGACCTACGAGCGGATCGGCGACGTCGTCCGCGCCCTGGGCTACCCGACCGAGACCTGACCCGACGGCCGGCGAGGCCTGCGGGCGGCGGGTCGGGCCGGCCGGTCAGGACCGGGCGGCCTCGGCCCCGGCTTCGGCCTCGTCGTCGTCCGCGTCCTCGTCCTGCGCGATCTCCTCGGCGCCGCGGCGGCGGAACAGCCGCGACCCGGGGAAACCCTTCACCACCTGCCGCAGGTCCTGCATGGTGTCGACCAGGTCGTGCACGTCCTCCCCGACGTTCCCCATGGAGCCGAGCACCGGCACCATCACCTCCTCGAGGTGGGTCACCAGGGCCGGCAGCTGGTCGATCAGCCGCACCATGGCCTCGACCTCGTCGGGCTCGAGCGTGGCGGCGAGCCGGCGCACCGAGGGAGCCAGCGTGCCGAGCGGACCCTCGAAGGCCCCGACCAGGGGCCCCACCCGGCCCACCAGGCCTTCGGCCTCGTCGAGCGTCGCGTCCGCGCGCGCCGTCGTCCGCCCCACCGCGGTGATGGCGTCGTCGGCCTTCTTCTGGGTCTCGCCGACTCCGGTGATCGCCTCGTCGGCCCTGGCCTGCGTCGTCCCGACGTCCCGGATGGCCGCGTCCGCTCGCCCCAGGGTCGCCTCCGCGCCGCCGACGGCCTCCTCCGCGCGGCCGACGACCGCCTCCACCCGGTCCAGCAGCGTGCCGGCCCGGCCCACCAGCTCCTCGACCTGGCCGACGATCCGGCCGAGCCGCGGCAGCAGCTCCAGGGCGTCGCCGACGCCGTCGCGGACGCCGTCCACGGCGGCCCGCAGCTCCACCGGACCGGGCACGAATGGCACCTTCACGGCCAGGACGCTACGCAGGGAGTGCTCTGACCGCCCGGCGATCTCCCGCGGGTGATCTCCGCGCGTCGGCGGGGCAGCGGGCGGCCGGCCCGTATCGTGAAGGGCCGCCGCGGCACCGGGCGTGCGGGTGGCGGCCCCTGCGCCGGTGGGGACGGGGGACGGCGACAGGGACGACGACGATGGGATGTCGACACCGGTGGGGGAAGAGCCGACGTGGGGCAGCGCCGACGACCGGCGCGCCCCTGGTCGCCCCGGCTGGTCGGACCCCCGTGCCCCGGATCGTCGCGTTCCCGGAGCAGGATCCCCGGTCACCGTCGATCAGCTGATCGCCCGCCAGGGCAGCACGGTCGGCCGCCGGGCCGCCCGCCGGTCCGAACCTCCGGAGGAACCCCCCTCACCCCAGCGTGGTCTCCCGCCGGTGCCCGGAACGCCCGTCCGGAACGCCCCTCCCGAGCGTCCCTCCCCACCCGACGGCGGCCCGGGCCCGGACCGACGCGGCGACCTGCCTCCCGTGCCACCCACGGGCCGGCCGGACCAGCGGCGCGACGCTGCTGATCCGGGCGGGATCCGGCGCAGCGGCCCGATCCCTCCGCTCCCGGGCCGGCCGCCGGTCCCGGGAGACGGTGCTCCCCGCGGACCGGGCGGCCGCTCCCGGAAGGCGACCCGTGCCGGCCGGCGGGCCG
>JAODNJ010000278.1 GCA_025465155.1 Frankiales bacterium | reverse complement strand
CGGCGACTTCGGCGAGGTGCTCACGTCGGCCGACGAGGCGGCGTTCCGCATGCTGGTCGTCGACCCGGCCGTCCGTGGGCGGGGCGTCGGGGAGCTGCTCGTGCGGGCCTGCCTCGACCGCGCGCGGGCGGCCGGCAAGCGACGGATGGTGCTGTCCACCGATCCGCGGATGCGCTCCGCCCACCGGCTCTACGAACGGCTCGGCTTCACCCGGCTGGCCGAGCGGGACTGGTCCCCGATGCCGGGCACCGACCTGCTCGTCTACGCCCGGGATCTCTAGCCGCAGGGCCGCCGGTCGGCCGGAGGACTGGAGGAACCGCCGCGAGGCTCTCGTCGCTCGTGGCGGCGGCCACGGCCTCCGCCAGTGCCGCGTGCGCGGCGAGCCGCTGCTGGATCGCGGCCCCGGCCGCACGGATGACCCGCCGGGATCAGCGGGTGTGACGCGGCGGCGATCGGATCGGAGAGGGTCAGCCGCCGACGACGGTGGCGATGAGGTCGCCCTCCTGGAGCACTTCGCCCTCGATGACGTGCAGTTCCTGCACGGTGCCGGCGCCCTCGGTGAGGACGGGGATCTCCATCTTCATCGACTCGAGGATGACCAGCGTGTCCCCCGCCGCGACCTGCGTGCCCGGGCTGACGAGGACCTTCCAGACGCTGGAGACCATCTCGGCGTGGATCTCCTCGACCGCCACCGGCACCTCCTGCTCGTCCTCGCGAAAGCCGGCCACCATCCAAGCACGTGGCAGCCGTAACGCTGCAGAACCCGACCCGTCAGCCGGCCTCGGGGGCCCGCCCCCGAGCCAGCCGCTCGAGCACCGCGCACACCTCGGGGCCGTCGTGTGGGACGCCGACGTCCGGCAGGGCGCCGAGGATCCGCGCGGCGGCCTGCGCGGCGGCCCGGACGTCCGGAGCTGCGGCGCTGACCGTGGCGAGCAGCGCGTCGTACCAGCCGTCGAGCCGGTCACCGGGGTCGTAGCCGCTGACCGCGACGACCTCCACCTCGGCCCCCTCGCCGTTCCTCCGGCCAGTGGCGGGCAGCGGGCCGCTCACCCTGCCCGGCTCCCCGGGCGGCAGCGTCGAGCGCAGCTGGGCCGAGACGGCGGCGCGCCGGGCGGGCCGGTCGGTGCCTTCGCGCTCCGGCGAACCGTCGGCACGGGACCCGGCGGCGCTGCGCAACGCGAGCTCGACGGCATCGACGCCGTGCGCCCGTTCGAGGACGGCCATGTCCAGGGAGAAGCCGGCGGCCACCTCCGCCAGCTCACCGTCCGGATCGACGCCGACGGTGACCAGTCCCCGCCAGCCGACCTCGGCCAGCCGCCGGACCGACGACGGCGGCTCGGGCCCCTCGGCGGGGGTCCAGGAGACGCGGGCGATGCCGGCCGCGCGGTCGCGGCGCACGGGCGTGAGGTGACGCAGCCCCCCGGCGGTGACCCAGGCCAGCAGGCCGCGTTCGCTGGCGGGCTCGACGCCGTCTCCGCCGAGCCGCTCGAGGACGTCGGCGTCCGGGCCCACCCACACCAGGCCGGCAGCGGCCACCGCGGCCGCCAGACGGGCGTTGCCGGCGAGGGCCGGGGGCACGGGGAGGACGGCCTGGACCCCGCTGCGCCGGGCGGCCTCGACGATCCGGTCGACGGCCAGGTAGGACTCGACCGCCGGCGCGGGCCCGAGGAGGAACGCGTCGTCGGCCAGCCGGACGTGGCGGGCGGAGCGCTCGGCCTCGGAATGAACCGCGACGGCCTTGACCCCCAGCCGTGTGCACGCGGTGATGACCGAGCAGGCGGCGGGGCCGCGTCCGGCGACCAGCACGCTCTCGAGGCCGACGTGTGTCACTGCGTGCGACCCCCGTTCCCGCTCGCCGTCCCACGGGGAAGTCCCCCCGTGTCATGAGAGGCTGATGGAGTCAGCTTGGCGGGTCCGCCGTCACCGCGCACCCTCCGGGGCCGGAAAAGCGGAGCCCGCGGTACCCGGGGCCGCGCGCGGCCCACCGTCACGAGGAGAGGAGAGCAGCCATGTCCAGGCGAGGACGCAAGCGTCGTTCCCGTAAGAAGAACGCCGCCAACCACGGCAAGCGGCCCAACGCCTGACGGCCGGGCCACGGGGCTGCGCCCCGCCGCCACTCAGGCGGTGGGGCGCTCCCCCAGCCGCTCGGTGACCGTCTGCGCGGTCACGTGCTGCACGCTGATCTGGGTGCCGTCCTCCTCGAAGGAGACGCTGGTCAGCTGCACCTTGATCCGCTCACGCAGCCCCGGGGGCGGCACGTCACCGCCGCAGCGCCGGCGGACCAGGGCCTTGAACTCCTGCTCGATGCCGAACTGGCGCAGGCACGGTGAGCAGTCCTCGAGGTGCTCGGCGATCACCGCCCGGCGCGCGTCGTCGGTCTCGTGGTCCAGGAACTCGAAGACGTGCGACAGGACGTCGTCGCACGAGTTGATCTCCATCGAGTCGTCGTGAGCATCGTCGGTCACGGGCGGCTCGCCTCCTCCCCGGTCCCGGCGCGGACGAAGCCGCGCTCACGCGCGTAGTCGGCCAGCAGCTTCTGCAGGCCCCGCCGGCCGCGGTGCAGCCGGGACATCACCGTGCCGATGGGCGTGCCCATGATCTCGGCGATCTCCTTGTAGGCAAAGCCCTCGACGTCTGCGAGATAGACGGCGAGCCGGAAATCCTCGGGCAGCTGCTGCAGGGCTTCCTTGATGTCGGAATCCGGCAGGTGGTCGAGCGCCTCGATCTCGGCCGACCGCAGACCGCTGGAGCTGTGCTCCTCAGCGGCGTAGAGCTGCCAGTCCTGCACCTGCTCGGTGGGATACTGCTGCGGCTGCCGCTGCCGCTTGCGGTAACTGTTGATGTAGGTGTTGGTCAGGATCCGGTAGAGCCAGGCCTTGAGGTTGGTGCCCTCGGCGAACTGGTGGAAGGCCGAGTAGGCCTTGACGAACGTCTCCTGGACCAGGTCCTCGGCATCGGCGGGGTTGCGCGTCATCCGCAACGCGGCCGGATAGAGCTGGTCGAGGAAGGGCAGCGCGTCACGCTCGAACCGGGCGTCCCGTTCGGCGCGCGTCTCCGCGGTGTCGGTGCGGCTGCCACCCTCGCGCGCCTCCGGAACCTCCACCGGAGCACCGGGCGCCGCCTGCGGTGATGTCCCGGGCGGGTCGGTCGGCTGCTCGTCGGGTCTGTGGCTCGCGGTCTCCTCGGGCACCGACCGTCCTCTCTGCGGCCCCCGAAGGCGGGGAACCACATCGGTCGATGCTAGTCGCGAGCCATTCGGGCGACCTGGGGGGCGGCTGGCCGCGACCCGCGACCGCGCGGTGGAGAGGGCGTTGCTCACGGGCGGTGCAACCACGCGGAGGCGGACCGGCATTCCCTCTCCGGCCGGTCCGTGCCGGCTCACTAGGCTCCCGCGCCGTGGCAGCGACCCCGGCCGTGACGGTGCTCGAGCGGGCCGAGGTGCCGCACCGACTGCACCCGTACGACCCCGACCACGCCGACTCCCGGGGCTACGGCGAGGCCGCGGTCGCCGCGCTCGGCGTCGATCCGCGGCAGGTCTTCAAGACGCTGGTGACCCGCGTCGACGGAACCCTCACCGTCGCCGTCGTCCCGGTCAGCGGCACGCTGGACCTCAAGGCGCTGGCCGTCGCGGTGGGCGGCCGGAAGGCGGCCATGGCCGACCCCGCGGACGCCGAAAGGACCACCGGCTACGTGCGTGGCGGCATCAGCCCCCTCGGGCAGCGCAAGGCCCTGCCGACCGTCGTCGACGACTCGGCTCTGCACTTCGACACGATCATGGTGAGCGCCGGCCGCCGCGGCCTGCAGGTGGAACTGGCGCCGGCCGACCTGGTGCGCCTGACGAGGGCCCGGACAGCGTCCATCGGGCGCTGACGGCGCGACCACGGTGCGGCACGCCGCTCGCTCCGCGCGCACCACAGGGGTGCGGGTCCACGGATCAGAAGAGGGCGGGCTGATCGGCGGGCTCGCTGACCGACTCGGCCCGAGCCAGCAGCTCGGGGCCGTTGTGGGCGACGTTGTTCACCGCGCTGCCGACCGGCCGCAGCTCCAGGGCCTCCACGACCTCCGGCGGGGTCGGCTCGGCCAGCGCCTGGACATCCTCCCGCTCCGGATCCAGCCAGGCCGCCCACCGGTCCGGCGGCAGCACCAGTGGCATGCGGGGATGGATCTCGGTGAGCGCCCCGACCGCCGGCGCCGTCACCACGGTGCAGGTGTAGAGCCGGTCCTCTCCGCGGCCCCACACCTCCCAGAGCCCGGCGAAGGCGAGCACGGAACCGTCCTGCGGCGTCACGAAGTACGGCTGCTTGGCCGGCGAGTCCAGCCGCTTGGCCCACTCGAACCAGCCGTCGGCCGGCACCAGGCACCGGCGCGACCGCGCGGCGGTGCGGAACGCGGGCTTGTCGGTCAGCGACTCCACCCGGGCGTTGAGCAACCGGTTGCCCACCGTCGCGTCCTTGGCCCACGAGGGCACCAGCCCCCAGCGCACCGCGCGCAGTTCCCGGTGCCCGCCGCCGGTCGGGCGCCCCTCGGCGTCGCGCTCCTTCTTGTGGCGGACGACGTAGACGTCCTTGGTCGGCGCGACGTTGTAGTCGGCCGGCAACGGCGGCTGCCCCTCGGCCCGGACCGCCTCGAACTCCACGACGAGGTCATCGGGACTGCGGCTGGCGGCGTAGCGACCGCACATGGCGAACTCCTCCGGAGGAAGGTCGGGAACCGGCTCCCCCTCCGACTGTAGGGGCGAGCACCGACCACCCGCGTCGCGCGAGCGGGCCCGGCGGACCTGCACGGTTGGCGGACCACCTGCCGGAGAGACGAGGATCCGGACGTGACCACCAGCCAGAGCCCTGCAACGGAGCAGCCGAAGACCGCCAGCGACACCGGCGCCCGGCCGTACGCCACCGTGAACCCGTACACCGGGAAGACGGAGAAGGAGTTCCCGTTCCTCGACAGCGGTGAGATCGACGGCGTCGTCGAGAAGGCGCACGCCGCATTCCTCGAGTGGCGACGGCGGCCGGTCGAGGAACGGGCCGCCATCGTGGGGCGGGCCGCGGAGCTGATGACCGAGCGCCGTGACCAGTACGCCGCGCTGATCACCCGCGAGATGGGCAAGCGCGTCCAGGAGTCCGCCGGCGAGGTCATGCTCGCCGCCAGCATCCTCGAGTACTACGCGCAGAACGGCCCGCGCTTCCTCGCACCACGCACCATCGAGGTGATGCAGGGCGAGGCCGTCGTCGAGAACGAGCCGATCGGCGTCATCCTTGCGATCGAGCCGTGGAACTACCCCTTCTACCAGGTCGTTCGCGTCGCCGGCCCGAATCTGGTGCTGGGCAACGCGATCCTGCTCAAGCACGCCGAGCTGAACCCGCAGTGCGCGCTCGCGCTCGAGCAGCTCTTCCTCGACGCCGGCGTCCCGGAGGGCGTCTACACGAACCTGTTCGTGTCGATCCCGGACGTCGGGAAGGTCATCGAACACCGCCACGTCCAGGGCGTCACCCTGACCGGCAGCGAGCGGGCCGGCGCGAGCGTCGCGGAGATCGCCGGGCGGAACCTGAAGAAGTCGGTGCTGGAGCTCGGCGGCAGCGACCCGTTCATCGTGCTCGACACCGAGGACCTCGGCCGCACCGTCAAGGCCGCCACGATGGGCCGGATGCAGAACAGCGGGCAGGCCTGCATCGCCGCCAAGCGGATCATCGTCACCGAGGACATCTACGACGACGTCGTCGCCGGCCTGCAGCAGGCGTTCTCGACCTTCACGCCGGGCGATCCGGCCGACCCGTCGACGACGCTCGCCCCGCTGTCCTCCGAGCGGGCCGCGCAGGATCTGCACGCCCAGATCCAGGACGCCGTCGACAAGGGCGCGACCGTGCTGGCCGGTGGCGGCCGTCCCGAGCACCAGGGCGCCTTCGTCGAGGCCACGCTGCTGGCCGACGTCACCCCGGACATGCGGGCCTACCGCGAGGAGCTGTTCGGCCCCGCCGCCGTCGTCTACAAGGTGCGCGACGAGGACGAGGCGGTCGAGGTGGCCAACAACAGCGACTTCGGTCTCGGCGCCGCCGTCTTCAGCAGCGACCTCGACCGGGCCCGTGGCGTCGCCGACCGGCTGGAGGCCGGCATGGTGTGGATCAACCAGCCCACCGGTTCCTCTCCCGAACTCCCGTTCGGCGGCGTGAAGCGGTCCGGCTACGGTCGCGAGCTGTCCGAGCTGGGCATGTTCGAGTTCGCCAACCGGCGGCTCCTGCGCACCGTGCCCGCGAAGAAGGCGAGCAGGCCGCAGGCCGGCTGAGCGCCCCGAGGGCGCCGGACGGCCATCCGGCGCCCCCGGATGTCAGGCTGCCGGCCATGAGGTTCTCCACCACGGTCATGCTCGGCGGCAAGACGGCAACCGGGCTGGTCGTACCGCCGGAGGTCGTCGGCGCACTCGGCGCCGGCAGGCGGCCACCGGTGACGGTCACGCTCCGCGGCCACTCCTACCGCAGCTCCATCGCCAGCCGCGGCGGCCAGTACATGATCCCGTTGAGCGCCGAGCACCGCGAGGCCGCCGGCCTGGCCGCCGGTGATGACGTCGAGGTCGACGTCGAGCTGGACACGCGACCCCGCACGGTCGACGTGCCCGACGACCTCGCCGCCGCCCTGGACGCGACTCCGGCCGCCCGCGAGCGGTTCGACGCCATGGCCTACAGCCAACGGCTGCAGCACGTCCTCGCCGTGACCGGCGCGAAGACCGACGAGACCCGCGCGCGACGGGTCGCCGCCGTGCTGACCGCGATGCACAACCGATGACCGGCCGACGGGAGGGCAGGATGGCAGCCGTGTCAGAGGTCTGGACCACGCCGTACCGGGTGACGCCGGTGGACGCCGTCGTGAGCGTGCCCGGCTCCAAGTCGGTCACCGCGCGGGAGCTCGTGCTGGCCGCCCTGGCCGACGGCTCCAGCCGGCTGGTCCGCCCGCTGCGCGCCCGCGACACCGAGCTCATGGCCGGCGCGCTGCGGGCCCTCGGGGTGCGCATCGACGACGCCGGCACCGACTGGCTGGTGACCCCGGGACCGCTGCGCGGGCCGGCCGAGGTCGACGCCGGGCTGGCCGGCACGATCCTGCGATTCCTGCCGCCGGTCGCCGCGCTGGCCACCGGACCGGTCCGCATCGACGGCGATCCGCGGCTGCGGGACCGCCCCAACGCCGGCCTTCTCACGGCGCTGCGTGCCCTGGATGTCGAGGTCGAGGACGGCGGCCGGGGCCGGGCTCCGTTCACCGTCCACGGCGCCGGGCGGGTGCGCGGCGGCGCGCTGAGCGTGGATGCGACCGAGTCCTCGCAGATCGTCTCGGGCCTGCTGCTGGCCGCGCCGCGCTTCGAGGAGGGGCTGGACCTCACCCCCACCGGGGACCTGCCCTCGATGCCGCACGTCGAGATGACCGTGACCACGCTGGCCGAGCACGGCGTCCGGGTCACCGCCACGGGGCGCGGCTGGCGGGTCTCGCCGGGCCCCATCGCCGCGCTCGACCGGGTCATCGAACCGGACCTCTCCAACGCTGCTCCGTTCCTCGCCGCGGCGCTGGTCACCGGCGGGCGGGTGACGGTGCGCGACTGGCCCGAGGCCACGACCCAGCCCGGAGCTCAGCTGGACCGGCTGCTGTCCGCGATGGGCGCCGAGGTGACGCGCAGCCCCGAGGGCCTGGAGGTGGCCGGCACCGGAACCGTCCGGCCGCTGGTGGCCGACCTCGGCGAGGTGGGCGAGCTGACGCCGGTCCTCGCCGCGCTGTGCGCGCTGGCCGACGGTCCCTCCCGGCTGACCGGCGTCGGCCACCTGCGCGGGCACGAGACCGACCGGCTGCAGGCGCTCGACGAGGTGCTCACCGCGGTGGGAGCGACGGTCGAGCAACTCCCCGACGGGCTGGTGATCCAGCCCGGGACGCCGCGGCCGGCGAGGCTCGACTCGTATGCCGACCACCGCATGGTGATGGCCGCCGCGGTGCTCGGCCTGGCCATCGACGGCGTCGAGGTGGCCGACCCGGGCGCTGTGGGCAAGACGCTGCCGGACTTCCGGGAGCGCTGGGCCCGCCTGCTCGGTGATTCCGTCGGGGCGAACAGCTGAGGACCAGCTCGTGAGCCGACGGCACGACAGCCGGTCCGACGAGGATGACATCCGGTTTCGGCCCAATCCCCGCGGATCGCGCCCGCGGACCCGCACCCGCCCCGGTCACGAGGACGCCGTCCCCGGGCTCGTCATCGCCGTGGACCGCGGCCGGATGACCGTCCGCGTCGAGGGAACCGAGGGCGCTCCGGTCGACGTGACAGCCATGCGGGCGCGCGAGCTGGGCCGGCACGGCGTGGTGGTCGGCGACCGGGTGCGGCTGGTCGGCGACACCAGCGGCCGCACGGACACGCTGGCCCGGATCGTCGTCATCGAGGAGCGGACGACGTCGCTGCGCCGCACCGCCGACGACACCGACCCGACCGAGCGGATCGTCGTCGCCAACGCCGACCAGCTCGTGATCGTCACCTCGGTGACCCATCCCGAGCCCGCGCTCGGCTTCCTCGACCGCTGCCTGGTCGCTGCCTACGCCGGGGGCCTGCAGCCGCTGCTCTGCCTGACCAAGACCGATCTCGGCAGCCCCCGACCGCTGCTCGACCGGTACGCGGGGCTGGACCTCGACGCGGTGGCCCTCGACCGGGAAACGCCCCTCGACCCGCTGCTGGAACGGCTGCGCGACCGGATGAGCGTGCTGGTCGGGCAGTCGGGTGTCGGCAAGTCGACCCTGGTCAACCGGCTGGTCCCGGACGCCTTCCGGGCGACCGGCGACGTCACCAAGGTCGGCAAGGGGCGGCACACGTCGTCGTCGGCCGTGCTGCTCGACCTGCCCGGCGGGGGCATGGTCATCGACACCCCGGGAATCCGGTCCTTCGGGCTGGCGCACGTCACCGCGGACGACGTCCTGGCCGCCTTCGACGATCTCGAGGAGGCGTCCCTGGCCTGCCCGCCGATGTGCGGCCACACCGCGGAGGACCCCGACTGCGCGCTCGACGCCTGGGCCGCCGCGGGGCCGCCGGCCCGGGCCGAGCGGCTGGCCAGCTTCCGCCGGCTGCTGGGCGCGGTCGGTCAGGTGGGCCCCGGCTACTGACGGAAGAGGACGCCCGGTCCCACCACGATGGTGACTGTGGTGGGACGGCGGTCGCCGGTTCAGATCGGTCTGGCCTCGACGGCCTGCGCGGTGCAGCCACCGCGGCCGTTCGGCTCGATCCGCCAGGCCCTGGCCCCGGGTCGCACCGTCACCGCCTCGGCGAGTTCGGTGCCCACGTAGTGCAGCCCGACGCCGTCCTCGGTGGCGTAGCCGCCCGGCAGCTCCGCGCGCGCGACCATCCGCCGGTAGGGCGCGCGCCGGCGCCGCTGCGGGGTGTCGTGGTGGTTGACGGCGTTGCTGAAGGGCAGCAGGCCGAGCCCGTCGGGGAACGTCTCCAGCTGCTCGGACCAGGCGTCGGTCGGCGCGCCGGCGTGCCAGCACTGGCTGCCGGCACCGGAGCCGGCGAGGACCACCCCCTCCTCCCAGCACTCGGCCAGCACCTCGGGCAGCCCGTGCCCGCGCCACACCGCCAGCAGGTTCACCAGGCTGCCGCCCTCGACGAGGACGACGTCCTGCCGCAGCAGGTGCTTGCGGACGTCGGGAACGTTCGGCCGCGGGAAGAGCGAGAGCACCGAGAGATCGACATCGTCCCGGCCGGCGAACACCTGCTGGTAGGCCGCGACCGCCGCCGGGTCGTCACCCACCGCGGTCGGCAGGTAACAGACCCGCACCGCCGCCTCCCAGAGCCAGCGGGTGCGGCCCAGGTCGAGAGCGTGCTCGACCAGCGGGAGGTTGCCGCGCTCACCGGGCCGCGGCACCAGGACGCCGGAGAAGGCGAAGATCTGCCGGTCCGTCACACGTCCACCACATCGGACGTCTTCCGGGACCGGTCCGCTCCTCGCTCGCTGGCGCTCACTGCGATGCTCCCGTCACCGTCACACGTCCACCCACCCGCCGCTGCGCCAGTACACCCCCGCGTCCCGCGTGAGCAGTCCCTCATCGACGAGGTATCGGCGGAGCGCGGCCACATCCGGATGCCAGACGGCGAGCAGCGCGTTGACCTGCCGCTCCGGATACCGGACGCCGACGTCGAACACCCGCACCAGGTGCTCGAGCACCACCCGCCGCTTGCTCTGCTGCGTCGGGATGGAGACGAGCCGGCCGTCGCGCACGAACGAGGAGAGGACGGCGTCCTCGGCCGGGTCGTCGGACAGCGGTGCGGGAGCCGGCGCCGCCTCGGCCGCAGCGCGGGCGGCATCACCGAACTGCTCGGTACGCAGGGACAGGGCGTGTCCTTCCCGGTGCACCAGGCCGGCCCGCGACAGCCGGCGGGCGGCCAGCGCGACGTCCTTGAGCGGCAGCCCGGACGCCGCGGCGACCTCCTCGATGGTCCCGGCGCCCAGCGCGAGCGCCGCGACCACCTTGAGCCGGGCCGGGTCGGCCAACAGGCCCGCGATGGTCGCCGCCTCCACACCCCGACGGTATCGGCGCATCGTCGCCGGGCGCCCCGGGTAGGCCGAGGACATGGTCAGCCCCATCGACATCCAGAAGGCCCTGTCCGGCATGGACTACCCCGCCGGCAAGGAGGACATCGTCCGGCAGGCCGAGTCCTCCGGCGCGGACAAGGAGGTGATCGACGCGCTGAAGAAGATCGACGACCGGGAGTACGAAGGTCCGAGCGGGGTCAGTTCAGCGGTGTTCCGCTGATCCACCGCTAGGTTCGGTGTCCATGACATCGGGCCGGGGGTTTTCCGAGGACATGCGGCTGGCGCACGTGCTGGCCGATCAGGCCGACTCGATCAGCATGGACCGCTTCCGGGCGCAGGACCTCACCGTCGAGACCAAGCCCGATCTCACGCCGGTCACGGACGCCGACCGCGCGGTCGAGGAGCAGCTGAGGATCACGCTCAGCCGCGCCCGCACCCGCGACGCCGTCCTCGGCGAGGAGACGGGAAGCACCGGGCACGGGTCGCGGCGCTGGGTGCTCGACCCCATCGACGGCACGAAGAACTTCGTTCGCGGCGTGCCGGTGTGGGCGACGCTGATCGCCCTGTTCGACGGCGACGAGCCGGTGGTGGGGATGGTGTCGGCGCCGGCCCTCAACCGGCGCTGGTGGGCCGCCAAGGACGTCGGCGCGTGGACCGGCCGCCGCCTGGAGTCGGCCACCCGCTGCCGTGTGTCGGAGGTCCGTTCGCTGGCCGACGCGAGCCTGTCGTACTCCAGCCTGTCCGGGTGGGAGGACCGCGGGCTGCTCGAGGGGTTCCTCGACCTGACCCGCTCGGTATGGCGCACCCGCGCGTACGGCGACTTCTGGAGCTACGTGCTGCTCGCGGAGGGCGCCGTCGACATCGCCTGCGAGCCCGAGGTGTCGCTGTGGGACCTCGCCGCCCTCGACATCATCGTCCGTGAGGCCGGCGGCCGGTTCACCGATCTCCGCGGCACTCCGGGCCCGGCCGGCGGCACCGCCCTGGCCAGCAACGGCGCCCTGCACGACGCCGCGCTGCACCTGCTCCGCCAGCCGGAGGCCGACCCCGCCTGAGGGCGACCCCGCCTCCGGGAGGTACGGGGTCCACGGAGGTCAGGGCCGGCGGCCGGTGTCCTTCGATCCGGCGTCCTTCGACCCGCCGCCCTTGGACCCTCCGCCCTGCAGGCGACGGCGCACGTCGTCGATCGCCGCTCGCGTCCGCGGGTCGTTGGCGAGCTGCTGACCGCGCTCGGCGACCTGACGGCGGACGGTCTCGATCCGCTCGCGCGTCTTCGGGTCGTTGGCCAGCTGCTGCCCGCGCTGACGGAGGTCCTCGATCCTCGCCCGCGTGCGCGGGTCGTTCGCCAGCTTCTGGCCGCGCTCGGTGAGCTCGCGGATCGCCTGCTTGGTACGCGGGCTGTTGGCCAGCTCGGCCACCCGGTTGATCAGGGACGCCATCGCGAAGACCACTCCTCTCGGCTGGGAGCCACGCCGGCCCCTCTCCTGGTCAACGGTGCCCCGGACGCCCGGGTTCCACGCCCGGTCGTCAGCCGCGGGCCCAGCGCTCGGCCGCGGCGGCGAGCGGCGAGCCCGCCCGGGGCTGCACAGGCGGCTCCAGGTCCCGCCGCGGCTCGATGTCCAGACCTGCTCCCCGGGCGGCCAGCAGCGCCGCCCCGACGGCCGAGGCGCTGCGCATCCGGAGGAAGCGCACCGGCCGTCCCAGGACGTCGGCCAGCAGCTGCCGGACGACCGGCGGCCGCCCTCCGCCCCCGGTGAGGACGACGGAGTCGTCGCGGGCGCCGGGCAGCAGCTCCGTGGCGGCCCCGACGGCGAGGACGACACCTTCCACCGCGGCCCTCGCCAGGTCGGCGCGGGTCGTGTCCGGCTGCAGCCCCGTCCAGCCGCCGCGCTCCCCCGGCCCGGCGACCCCGCCGCGCTCACCGTCGAGGAACGGCCGGAAGACCACACCGCCGGCGCCGGCCGGCATGGCCGCGGCAGCCGCGAACAGCTCGTCCCACGACATGCCGAGGACCCGGCAGACCCACTCCCACGCCGACCCACCGTTGCGGAGCGCGGCCATCGCGTACCACCCGCCGTCGGCGTCGGCGTAGGAGTGCACCGGAGGGTCGTCGGCCGGCGCTGGACGCAGCCCCGGCCGGAGCACCTGCGCGCCGGTGCCGAGGTTCACCTGGTCGCCACCGGAGCCGGCGCCCATCAGCGCGAGCGGGGTGTCGGCACCACCGACGACGACCGGTACCTCGCCGACGACCAGGCGGGCGGCCCCGACCACCTCGGCCGAGGGCCGGACGGCGGGCAGCAGCCGGGCCGGGATCCCGGCGGCGTCCGTGGCCGCGGCCGACCAGCCGTCGGCGACGACGTCCCACAGCAGGGTGGCCGACGCGTCGCTCCGGTCGGTGACCCGGGGATCGATCCCGGGCACCAGGACGGCGCGGACGGCGTCCTTGGGCAACAGCACGGCCGCCGCCCGCTCGAGCGCCGCGGGCTCGTGCGCGGCGAGCCAGGCAGCCAGGGGCCCGGTCATCCCCGCGACCAGCGGGTTGGCCAGCGCCGCGCGGTCAGCCGGCGGCAGCACCTGCCACCGCCGCACCTCTGCGGCGGCGCGCTGGTCGGGCCACAGCAGCGCCGGGGTGAGCGCGCGGCCGGCGTCGTCCACGAGGACGGCACCGTGCATCTGCCCGGACAGGCCCAGCCCGCGGACCCGGGCCCCGGCCAGCCCGGGGGCAATGCGGTCCAGCGCACCGTCGAGGGCGAGAACCCACGTGCCGATCTGGCTCTGCGCCCAGCCCGGCCGGGGCCGGTCCGGTTGGAAGCCGGACTCCGTCTCGGCCACGACCGTTCCCTCGTCGTCGAGAGCGACGAGCTTGAGCCCGCTCGTGCCGATGTCGGCACCGAGCACGACGTCCCCCATCGGGTCAGCGACCGTGCGCGACGCTCACGCGACCCGCTCCGGGCTGTCGCCGTAGGTGTAGGAGGCGTTGACGTAACGGGCGCCTCGAGCGGCCCCGGGCGGGGCGATCTCGTCGAGCCGGGCGAGGTCGTCGGCGGAGAGCTGCACGGCGACCGCCCCGATGTTCTCCTCCAGGTAGGAGCGGCGCTTCGTCCCCGGGATCGGCACGACGTCGTCCCCCTGGGCGAGCACCCAGGCCAACGCGAGCTGCCCGGGGGTGCAGCCCTTCGCCTCCGCCATCTGGCGGACGGCGTCGACCAGCCGCAGGTTGGCCGCGAACGCCTCGCCGGTGAATCGGGGGTGGCCGCGCCGGAAGTCGTCCTCGGCGAAGTCGTCCGGGCTGGTGATCGCGCCGGTGAGGAAGCCGCGGCCGAGCGGGCTGAACGGCACGATGCCGATGCCGAGCTCGCGGGCGACCTCCAGCACCGAGCCGTCCGGGCCCGGCACCTCGAGGTCCCGGGTCCACAGCGACCACTCGCTCTGCAGCGCGGCGATCGGGTGCACCGCCGCCGCGCGCCGCAGCGACGTCGTGCTCGCCTCGGAGAGCCCGAGGTGCCGGACCTTCCCCTCCCGCACGAGTTCGGCCATGGCCCCCACGGTGTCCTCGATGGGCACCTTCGGGTCCACCCGGTGCTGGTAGTAGAGGTCGATGACGTCGGTCCGCAGGCGCCGGAGGCTGGCCTCGGCGCGCGCCCGCACGTTCTCCGGGCGACCGTCGATGTCCATCCCGCCGCGGTCGTTGCGGGACAGGGAGAACTTGGTCGCCAGCTGCACCTCGTCGCGGCGCGGCGCGATCGCCTCACCGACCAGCTCCTCGTTGTGCCCGTCGCCGTAGACGTCGGAGGTGTCGAGGAAGGTGACGCCGAGGTCGAGCGCCCGGGCGATGGTGGCCAGCGACTCGGCGCGGTCGGCCGTGCCGTACATCTGGCTCATCCCCATGCAGCCGAGGCCGATCGCCGAGACGGTCAGGCCGTTCCGGCCGAGGGTGCGGGTACCGACGGGTGGGGGCTGCGTCATGCCCCGATCCTCGTCCCCCCACTCAGCCGCGGGCCAGTCGGTCGATGCGGGCCACCTCCTCCGCGTCGAGGCGGAACCGGGCGGCCTCCAGGTTGGCCTCGATGCGTTCCCGGCGTGCGGACTTCGGGATGACGACGACGCCGTGCTCGATGTGCCACCGCAGCACCACCGCGCCGGCCCGCACCCCGTGCCGTTCGGCGATCTCGCGCAGCACCGGGTCGTCGAGATCGGTGTTTTTGAACGGGCTGTAGCCCTCGAGCACCACACCGCGCTCCCGGTGCCCCTCCTCCACCGCGGCGTCATAGAGGGAGGGGGCCCACCGGACCTGGTTCACCTCCGGCGTCACCCCGACCTGCCGCGTGAGGACGTCGATCTGCTCGAGTGAGTAGTTGCTCACCCCGATCGCCCGTGCCCGGCCGTCGTCGCGCGCGGCGACGAACCGGCGCCAGAGATCCACGCCCGGTCCCCCGGGTGGCCAGTGCACCAGCCACAGGTCGACCGCAGGGACACCGAGAGCCGAGAGCGACGCGTCCAGGGTCGCGTCGGGGCGGCCGGCGTTCCCCGGCGGCAGCTTCGTCGTCACGAAGACGTCCGCAGGGGGGACGCCCGAGTCGCGCAGCGCCCGGCCGACCTCGCCCTCGTTGCGGTACATCGTCGCCGTGTCGACATGGCGATAGCCGGCCTCGAGCGCGATGCGGACCGCGTCGTAGCAGGCACGGCCGGTCATCTGCCAGGTGCCGAAGCCGAGCATGGGCATGGCGGCTCCGCCGGCGAGCGCGGCGACCGGGACATCGGGAACGGGCATACCGGTTCCGTTGCCCCTGCCCGCTCCGCGGCACACCGGACCTCTGGTGGAATGGGACCGTCCGGTCGCCGGTGGTCGGCGGCCGTGCGAGGAGGCCTGTGTTGGAGTACGCCGAGTCCGTCGTCGACCTGATCGGCGGCACGCCGCTCGTGCGGCTGCGCCGGGTCACCAGCGGCCTGGGGCCGGACGCCCCCCTGGTACTGGCGAAGGTCGAGTACTTCAATCCCGGCGGGTCGGTGAAGGACCGGATCGCCGTCCGGATGATCGACGCGGCCGAGCAGGCGGGGCTGCTGCGGCCGGGCGGCACCATCGTCGAGCCGACCAGTGGAAACACCGGCATCGGCCTGGCGCTGGTCGCCCAGCAGCGCGGTTACCGGTGCATCTTCGTCTGCCCCGACAAGGTGGGCCAGGACAAGATCAACGTGCTCGAGGCCTACGGCGCCGAGGTCGTCGTCTGTCCCACGGCGGTCGACCCGTCCGACCCGCGCTCCTACTACTCGGTGTCCGACCGGCTGGCCCGCGAGACGCCGGGCGGCTGGAAGCCCGACCAGTACGCCAATCCGGCCAACCCGCAGTCGCACTACGAGACGACCGGTCCCGAGATCTGGGCGCAGACAGAGGGCCGGATCACCGCCTTCGTCACCGGGGCGGGCACCGGCGGCACGATCAGCGGCGCCGGCCGGTACCTCAAGGAGAAGTCCGGCGGTCGAGTGCGGGTCGTCGGCGCGGACCCCGAGGGTTCGGTGTACTCCGGCGGCACCGGCCGGCCCTATCTCGTGGAGGGCGTCGGCGAGGACTTCTGGCCCGAGACCTACGACAGGACGGTCGCCGACGAGATCGTCGCGGTGTCCGACGGCGACTCCTTCGCCATGACCCGGCGGCTGGCGCGCGAGGAGGGCCTCCTCGTCGGCGGCTCCTGCGGAATGGCCGTCGTCGCCGCGCTGCGCGTCGCCGAGCGGCTCACCCGCGACGACGTCGTCGTCGTGCTGCTGCCCGACGGCGGCCGCGGCTATCTGGGCAAGATCTTCAACGACGCCTGGATGGCGGACTACGGCTTCGTCGAGGTCGCGGGCGGGGAGACCGTCGGCGAGCTCCTGGCGGCGAAGTCCGGCAGCACCCCGACCCTGGTGCACACCCACCCGAACGAGACGGTGCGCGACGCGATCGACATCCTGCGGGAGTACGGCGTGAGCCAGCTGCCGGTCGTCCGGGCCGAGCCGCCCGTGACCGCGGGCGAGGTCGTCGGCTCGGTCGACGAGAAGGTGCTGCTCGACTCGCTCTTCGCGGGCCGGGCCAGCCTGTCCGACCGGGTGGAGAAGCACATGTCCGCGCCGCTGCCGATCATCGGATCCGGTGAGCCGGTGAGCGCGGCGGTCGGGGCCCTCGGCTCGGCGGACGCCCTGCTGGTGCACGTCGACGGCAAGCCCGCCGGCGTGGTCACCCGCCAGGACGTGCTCGGCCACCTCACCGGGCTCGCGCCTACGGTGGCCTCATGAACGGATCCGGCAACGGGTCGGGCACAGGGTTCAACACGCGGGCGATCCACGCCGGGCAGGAGCCCGACCCCGCCACCGGTGCCGTGAACGTCCCGGTGCACCTGTCCACCACGTTCAAGCAGGACGGCGTCGGTGGCCTGCGCGGGGGGTACGAGTACAGCCGCAGCGGCAACCCGACCCGTACCGCGTTGCAGGAGGCGCTGGCCGCGCTGGAGGAGGGCGGCACCGGGCTGACCTTCGCCTCCGGTCTCGCCGCCGAGGACACCCTGCTCCGGACCGTGTGCGCACCCGGCGACCACGTCGTCCTCGCCGGTGACGCCTACGGTGGCACGTTCCGGCTGCTCTCCCGGGTGCTCTCGCGGTGGGGCCTGGAACACACGCCGGTGGATCTCGGCGACCTCGACGCCGTCCGCGCGGCGGTCCGGCCCGCCACGCGCGTCCTCTGGTGCGAGACCCCCACCAATCCGCTGCTGAACATCGCCGACATCGCGGAGCTGGCGACGGTGGCGCACGGCGCGGGCGCGCTGCTCGTCGTCGACAACACGTTCGCCTCGCCGTACCTGCAGCGGCCGCTCACGCTGGGCGCCGACGTCGTGGTCCACTCGACCACCAAGTACCTGGGCGGGCACTCCGACGTCGTCGGCGGTGCCCTGGTGACGGCGGACCCCGCGCTCGGGGACGAGATCGCCTTCTCCCAGAACGCCATGGGCGCGGTCAACGGTCCCTTCGACGCCTGGCTGGTGCTGCGCGGGATCAAGACCCTGGGCGTCCGGATGGACCGGCACTGCGCCAACGCCGCCCGGGTCGTGGAGTTCCTGCAGCGCTCGCCCGCCGTGTCCGCCGTCCTGTACCCCGGGCTGCCCGGGCACCCGGGCCACGAGATCGCGGCCCGGCAGATGTCCGGGTTCGGCGGGATGGTGTCCTTCCGACTGGCGGCGGGTGAGGAGGCGGCCCTGAAGGTCTGCGAGCGGGCGCGGCTGTTCACGCTGGCTGAGTCGCTCGGCGGGGTCGAGTCGCTGATCGAGCACCCCGGCCGGATGACCCACGCGAGCGCCGCCGGGTCGCCGCTGGAGGTCCCGGCTGATCTGGTGCGCCTGTCGGTCGGCATCGAGGACGCCGAGGATCTGCTGGCCGACCTGGAGCAGGCCCTCGCCTGACTGC
>JAODNJ010000223.1 GCA_025465155.1 Frankiales bacterium | reverse complement strand
ACCGGCAGACGACGTGGTGGTGGTTGTCCCCGGACTGCGCTTCATAGCGCGCCACGGAGCCCATCGGCTGGAAGCGCCGCACCAGGCCCACGTCCGTGAGCGCCCGCAGCACGTCGTACACGGCCTGCCGGGAGACCTCGCCGAAATCCCGGCCGACGATGCCGATCATCGACTCCGTGTCGGCGTGCGGGTGGTCGTGCACCGCGGTGAGCACCGCCACCCGAGGGCGCGTCACCCGCAGTCCGGCCCCGCGCAACAGGCGCTCGACGTCCGACGTGGTGGGCACCTGAGACAGCGTGGCCCAGTCTCTGGAACAGATCAAGAGTCGCGCGTCGGTCCGGGCCTACGTATGCAGATCCCCGTCGCCCGACGCGAGCCCGATCAGGCGTCTGGGTCTCCTCGGGTGTCGCATGAGGGCTTCCTGCAGGACGTCTGCGTTGGTCAGATACCACTGACGGGTCTCGTGCGCACGCTCCATGGCTCCACCGGCCAGGTACTCGGCGAAGGCGGCGTGACCGTGTGCAGCGGCGATGCCGACGGCGTCGTAACACCAGTCGTGGTTCTGCAGGACCGCGGATACGAGTCGAACGCGGTCGCGGTCGGCGAGTCCGTAGCTGTCGGCGAACAGCCGTAGGCGCGCGACAGCCCGCGCGCGCCTGGTGTCGTCGATGTATCGAGCAGGCCGGAGGGGCGCCCACAGCCGGGCGGCACAGGCGACATCCCAGACCCGGCTGCCGGGGCTGGCCAGGTCGAAGTCGATGAGCGCGACGGCCCGTCCGTCGCGGAAGACGACGTTGTCGAGGTTGGGGTCGTTGTGGCTGACCAGTTCCCCGGCGAATGCCGGCGGCGGGGAGGGGGACCACACATGGGGCGTCGGGTCGAAGGTGGCGACCGCGCGGTGGTAGTCGCGCAGCAGGGCGGCGACGCTGGCCAGGGCCTCATCGGTGAGGGCCCACGCCGGATAGGGCGGCGTGATGGCGGTACCGGGGACGAAGGAGAGGACCTCTCGCCCTTGCTCGTCGACGCCCAGGAACCGCGGCGCCCCGGTGAACCCGACGTCATCGAGGTGGAGCAGCAGGGCGTGCGTGGCCGGGCTCGTGGGACGCTGTGGCCGGCGGACGGTGTCGCCGATCCTGACCACCTGTCCGCGGTTGGCGAGACCTCCCACGAGGGTGACCTCGGGTTTCCTTTCCTCGGGCACCGGCACTCCTGGTCCTCGTCCCTGCCTGCGGCAAGGCCCGTTCACTTCATCTCGAGGACGGCTTGCGCGAGGGCCGCGTGCGTGACGATGCCACCGACCAGGCCGCTGCGCAGGGCTGCGCGAACCGCGCGGGCCTTCCGGATGCCGTAGGGGACGACGACGACCTCCGGGATGGCACGCATCTCCTCCGCGCTGATGCTGATCATGCGGTCGGCCAGCTCGGTCGGCACCGGTTCGCCCGCGGCCGAGAGGAAGACGCCGGAGATGTCCGCGCAGACGCCGAGCTCGCGAAGGGTCCGGCGGTCGTGGTCCGACGACGTGTCGTACAGCGTGGACAAGCCGGCGTCCCACAGACCGACACCCCCGACGGCCTTGGTGACGAAGGGCAGCTGGGAGAAGGCCCTGGCGACCTCCGGCTGCTGCCGGAGGGCGCGCGCGGTCGCGGCGTCCGGCACGGTGAGCGGTGCATAGAAGACGTGGGCGATCCCACCCGATCGGCCGGCCACGTCCCGGACGACGTCCACCGACGTGTCGGGCCCGCCGGGGAACGACAGCACTCCGGACAGCTGGACGACCGGCGTCCCCGGCAGCGGGGGCAGCGCCCGCACCATCGCACTGACCGCCCGTGCCCACGCGATGCCCAGGACGTCGTCGGGGGTGAGGATCTCGGCGAGCAGGTGGGCTGCCGCCCGCCCGAGGTGTCCTCTGAGGGACTCGTCGTCGTCGTCGTCGGGGGCCTCGACGACGACCGAGTGCTGCAGCCCGAATCGGTCCTGGAGCCGTGTCGACAGGTCGACGTCGATGCCGCCTTCGGACCGGATCTCGATGTGCACCAGCCCGCTCTCGAGTGCGGCCTCGAGAAGCCGGGCGACCTTGAAGCGGCTCAGGCCGAACTCGTCGGCGATGTCGACCTTTGATCGTCCCTCGAGGTAGTACCGGCGCGCGATGGACGCCGTAAGGACCACCTGGGCTGGGCCTGTGTGCACCTCTGCTACGCCTCGCTCCTGCTCATCTGAGCATTTGCCTTCACTATCGCATAGCGGCTTGACGTAGCCCTCCCTCGCGTTGAGACTCACATCACTCACATTTGAGGGATTTTGTGCTCATCTGAGCAGTGGCTACCCGGACAGCCGTGAGGGGGACTGATCGTGCGCAGACACGTGAGGCCTGCACTCGCCGTCGCGATGGCGACCGGACTGGTGATCGGAGCCAGCGGGTGCGCCGGGTGGGGAGGAGGGCCGGGCGGCGGGGGGCCGAACAGCATCAACGTGCTGATGGTCAACAACCCGCAGATGGTCGACCTCCAGCAACTGACCGCCAAGAACTTCACCGCCGTCACCGGCATCAACGTGAACTTCACCGTCCTGCCGGAGAACGACGTCCGGGACAAGATCAGCCAGGAGTTCTCCAGCCAGGCCGGCCAGTACGACGTCGCCACGCTGAGCAACTTCGAGATCCCGATCTACGCCAAGAGCAAGTGGATCGCGCCGCTGGACGGCTACCTGGCCGCGGATTCGGCCTTCAACCAGAGCGACGTCCTGCCGCCGATCACGGCAGCCTTGTCCGCGAACGGCAAGCTCTACGGCGAACCGTTCTACGGTGAGTCCTCGTTCCTGATGTACCGGAAGGACGTGCTGGCGGCCAAGGGCATCGAGATGCCTGCGAATCCGACGTGGCAGCAGGTGGCCGACGTCGCGGCCAAGGTCGACGGCGCCCAGCCGGGGATGGCCGGGATCTGCCTGCGCGGCCAGCCCGGCTGGGGCCAGGTCTTCGCCCCGCTCACCACAGTGGTGAACACCTTCGGGGGTACCTGGTTCACCAAGGACTGGCAGGCCGAGGTCGACAGCCAGGGCTTCCGGAACGCCGTGCAGTTCTACGTCGACCTGGTCCGCCGGCACGGGGAGACCGGAGCGCCGCAGGCCGGGTTCACCGAGTGCCTGAACAACCTCATTCAGGGCCATGCCGCCATGTGGTACGACGCGACCTCGGCGGCGGGCTCACTGGAGGCGGCGGACTCGCCGGTGCGCGGGAAGATCGGCTACGTCGCCGCGCCCGTGGTCAAGACGGCGAGTTCGGGCTGGCTCTACGCGTGGTCGTGGAGCATCCAGCAGGCGAGCACCAAGCAGGACGACGCCTGGAAGTTCATCTCATGGGCCTCCGGCAAGAAGTACGAGGAGCTGGTCGGCTCCCAGCTCGGCTGGTCCCGGGTGCCGGCCGGTAAGCGGGCGTCGACGTACACCAACCCGGCCTATCTCAAGGAGTCGTCGGCCTTCGCGCAGCCCACGCTCAACGCGATTCTGCGGGCCGACCCCAACAACGCGGGGGTCCAGCCGCGCCCGGCACCGGGCATCCAGTTCGTCGACATCCCCGAGTTCCCCGACCTCGGGACCCAGGTCTCCCAGGAGGTCAGCTCCGCGATCGCCGGGAAGACCTCGGTGGACGCGGCGCTCAAACGCGGTCAGCAGCTCGCCGCGGATGTGGCCGCGAGCTACCGCCAGCGGCCGCCACAGTGACCGACCGGACGGGCGGCCCCGACGACCCACGGCTGCTCCGCAGCGTGGACCTCTGTCCGTTGACGTAGGAGACGACAGCAGGGAAGGCGGCGCGATGAGCACCACCATGGAACGCCCCCGTGGAGCCGCGCAGGAGGCGCCGAGGCCTCAGCCGGGTCGGGCGTTGCGGCGGTCGGCCGACTGGGCTCGGCGGGC
>JAODNJ010000120.1 GCA_025465155.1 Frankiales bacterium | reverse complement strand
CCGTCGGCGAGGAGGAGGTCAAGTACACCCTCGACTCCGACGGCTGCATCCGGGAGCTGTCCAAGACCGTCGTCGGCGGCCTCGGGGAGGCGGTCGGGATCAACTACGTCTCGGCCGCCGACAAGGCCGTCCTGCTCGAGCACCTGGTGCTCTGCGGCGACCAGGACTACTTCGAGCGCGGCATCCAGACGGCGATCCAGGAGCGCGGCCTGAGCTTCCGACCGGTGGACATCTCGGCGTGGTCGGCGGTCGAGGTCGACTTCGAGTGCGACCTCGAGCGGGCCAACGCCATGTTCTGGGGGCCGGACGGGCTGGGCTCCGTGGCCGGGGACGTTCTCGCCGGGGACGTTCTCGCCGCCGACTTCCTCGCCGGCGACGGTCTGTCCTCCGACGTGGTGGGCGGCGACGTCCTGACGGCCGAGGTCGGCTGATCCCACCCGGTGGCGCGCCGCGGTCCGGCGAGGCGCGCCACCGGTCAGCCGGCGCCGACCGGCTCCGGCGCGCTCGTCCCCCGGAACCGCCGCACGGCGGCGAGGCCGCCCGCGACACAGCCCGCTCCCAGCACGACCATGCCCGCGACGGCGATCCGGGCGATCGGGCCGGGCCCGCTCGACAGCACGTGCGAGGTCCACAGTTCGTCGACGTCCGGGAGGCCCTCGATCAGGAGCAGCCAGCCGACGACGACGGCGAGCAGCCCGGTCATGACCCCGCGTCCGCGGACCGCCACCCGCACCGCGACGACCGCCGCCACCAGCACCAGCAGGGCGGGCAGCAGGGCGGAGACGACGGCGCCGGCGGCGCTGCCCTGACCGGCCGGCGGCGCGGGTGTGACCGCGGCGTGCCAGAGCGCCGCAACCCCGCCGGTGAGCAGCAGCCCGGCGAGCGGGACCGGCCCTCGGGCCAGCAGGCCGGCCGCGACCGTCGCGAGCAACAGCACCGCGCAGAGCGGCCACACCAGGGCCGGAGACGGCGGCGGGCTCCAGGTCAGCACCCCGGCGACGCGGACCGGCGTCCCTCCGTAGCTCATCGGGACCGACCACCGGAAGACGGTGTGGCTCGTCGAGGGGTCGGCCCGCACGGAGGGCGGCAGGAGCGCCGGGCTCATCCAGTGGGTGCGGTGGTCGTGCCAGACGTAGCGCGGGTCGGTCGAGACCCTGATCCACCGCGGCGCCGCCGTCGGGTCGGCATCGGCCGGCAGCGGGGTGCGCGCGTAGACGTCGAGGTCGATGTAAGTCGCGGGGCTGCGCTCGTTGCGCCAGACACCGCGGGGCCCGATCCGCAGGTACGGCTCGTCGGAATAGCCGGGGACCCGGAGCTCGGTGCCGGTGCGGTTGACCACCTCCAGGTCGTCGCCGAACTGGAGCACCCGCACACCGACGCCGGGCAGCCGGGGGCTGACCCATAACACGCGGCCGTCGAAGTTGCTGCCGGCCACTCCCCCGCCCACGTGCGCGGACGCCGGCGCCGCGATGCCCAGCACGGCCAGGACCCCGAGGAGGACGACCACCAGCCGGGCCCCACCGGGCGCCGCCGGCGCCCGCCTCACGAAGCCGCGGCGACCAGGCGCAGGTCGTGCGCCATGTCTGCGGGGCCGTTCCCGGCGTCGAACGCCACGTGGGCCTTGTCGTCGGCCCCGTACAGCAGCAGCAGCGCCGAATGGGTCTGCCCGCCGTCCTGCGCCACCGGGACGCCCGCCGACAGCTGTGCCTGCTCGAGCTGCTGCTGGGTGCCGGTCAGCCCGACGAACTTCGCCGGCAGGTCGGCGTCGAAGTTGCCGAGCCACCGGCCCAGCACGGCCGGGGTGTCGCGCGCCGGATCAGTGGTCACGAACACGACCTGCACCTGCTTCACCGTCCCGGGGTCCAGGCTGCGCAGGGCCACCGAGATGTCGGCCATCGTCGTCGGGCACACGTCGGGACAGTGGGTGTAACCGAAGAAGAGCAGTGTCGGGCGGCCCTTCGTCACGGTGGTGAAGTCGTAGCTCGCGCCGGTGGTGTCGGTCAGCGTGAACGACGGCCGGTGGTACGGGGTCGCGAGGTTCACCCCGTCGTATTTGCCTTTCGCCGCCGAGACGCTGGCCGGCGCGGAGTGCGTGTGCCCGGAGTCGCTCGCCGTCCCGCCGGTCGAGCCGCCACAGCCGGCGAGGGCGAGCCCGGCGGCGGCCAGCAGGGCCGACGCGACCCGGGCGGAGCGGCGGACGGGTGTCACGACGACACGGTACGTCGGCGCGCCCGCCACCCGAGGACGGCGCCCGCGACCGCGATCAGCAGCGCGAGGATGGCCACCGCCAGCGCCACCCACGCCGGCGTCGACCCGCTGCCGCTGCCCGTGGTGGTGGCGGGCGCGGACGACGAGCCCGACCCGGAGGAGGTCAGGGTCAGTACCGGCGCGGGATGCTGCGGCTCGGGCTGGCCCTTCACGGTCGGATCGATCCAGGCCGCCTCGGTACCGTCGCTGTAGCTCTGGACGACGTTGAAGGCCATGCTCCCGGTCTTCGGGAACGGGCCGCCCGACAGGGTGAACTCCTGGAACCGCCCCGGCCCGATGCCCCCGCCCGGGGCGGCCGCGAAGTCGACGACCGAGATCGCGGTGGTCACCTTGCCGCCGTCGTCGGTGGTCAGCGGCGTGGCCAGCTGCGTCGTCGTCGTCGTGATGGTCCAGCCGGGCACCGGCTCGATCAGCAGTGAGGCCAGCGGGGTCGCGTCCGGCACCTGGATGCGCACGCGGACGGTGCTCGCGGCGTCGCTCTCGTTCGGCACCGAGAACACGACCTTCCCGAAGCCGCCCTGTGCAGCGTCGGGCGAGGACACCGTGACGTGGGCCGACGCGATGCCGAGGCCCGTGGCCAGCAGGCCGACGAGCACGGTGCCGACAACGGCGGAGCGGGCGAGTGCGCGGCGACCGAAGGGGCGGGGCAGGGACACGGGACTCCTGTTCGTGCGGGGATGCGCCGGTCAGCGCACGGGGAAGGTGGTGCTGGCCGTGGTCGCGGTGAACTCGTCGACCCGGACGGTGACGGTGAGGGTCCAGGTGCCCGCGCCGGGGATGGACATTCCGTCGGAGATGTAGTGCCCAGGGCCGCCGGGCTGCAGCGGGACGGTCAGCGGGCCGATCGACTTCGCCGGTTCGGTCAGGGTGACGGCGATGCCCGCGGGCTGGGTGAGCTGGTTGGAGCCGTCGAAGAGGTAGAGGTGCAGGCTGTTGATGCCCGGGGAGGCCGGGACCACGGAGACCTCGACGCTGCCCTGGGTGCCGGAGCTGCCGTGCAGCGGGAGGGTGACGTCGATCGGCTGCGGCGCCGCGGACGCCGCCGCCGGGGACTCCCCCACCAGGACGGCGGACAGCGCCAGGACGACGAGGCCGAGCGCGAGCTCCACCAGCACCGAGCGCCGGAGCGACGGCAGCGCCGCGGTGGCGGCCGACCCGACCGACCCGGGCTCGGCCGCGAACGCCTGCGCGGTGACCCGGCGCCGCCCGTCCGGCCGGCGGCCGCCGACACCCAGGTGTTGCTGCACCCACACACGGGACACGGCCGCCGCCCCCAGCACGACGACGACCACGAGCAGCTTCGCGGTGAGGATCCAGCCGTACTCGGTGGTGAAGAGCGCGCCGGGGGTCGAGACCTCCCGCACGGCCTGCACGATGCCGGTGATCACCAGCGCGCTCACCGCTCCGAAGGCCAGCCGGGAGAACCGGGGCAGCGCCGCGGCCGTCTGCTGCAGCGGGACGCCGGGGCGCAGCACCGCCAGGAACAGCCCGGTCAGGCCGCCGAGCCACACGGTCATGGCCGCGACGTGCACGGTCAGCGACGCGAACGCCAGGCCCGGCCACGGCCCGGCGACCGCGTGTCCGATGCCCGCCGTCGTCAGGACGACCCCGAGGCCGAGGACGACGCCGACGCCCGTCAGCCACTGGTCCCCCGCCCCCTCGCGCCGCCAGGCCGCCACCAGGACGCCGGCGAGTGCGATCCCGAGGACGGCACGGACGAGGAGCAGCACGCCGGCCCCGGAGCCGGCCGTCTCGGCCAGCAGCGAGCCGTCGAACACCGAGCCGAGCCGGGTCCCGGCCGTGTACGGCCCCTGCAGCAGATAGCCGGCCGCGGCCCCGACGACCACCGCGGCCGCGCCGATCAGCGTCAGCCGCCGGAGCCGGCCCGATCCCGCACGCCAGGCCCAGCCGGCCGGCCAGCACAGCAGGAGGAACGCGGGGAGGCCGACCGCGAGCACCAGCCCCGCGTAGCCGACCCACCGGAACACGGGCAGCAGGAAGGCGACCCGGATGTCGGTGGGCTTCTGCGCGGCCACCGCCTGGGCCGAGACCAGCGGGGCGTTGCCGACGGCGAACGAGTAGGCCCCTTCGACCGGGTGCGAATCGGCTGAGATGACCCGGTAGGTGACGACGTAGGCGCCTCGGGAAAGGGTCTCCCGCAGGGGGACGGTGACGACGTCGCCGGAGACCGCCGGAGGCTTCCTGTCCACGCGCCGGCCGTGGGCGTCGAGCACCCGCGCGTACCCGGGGCCGATGGAGACGTGCTCGCTGAACCGCAGCGTGACGCTCCCGGGCGACGAGGTGAGGTGCTCGCCGTCGGCCGGTGTGCTGCTGACCAGCTCCGCGTGCGCCGATGCCGGCCCCGCCGTCACGACTCCGGCGAACAGCCACCCAGCGACCAGCACGAGCAGTGCGACGCCGGTCGCGTGCAACCGCCTCACGCCACCACCCGGTCCCGCGCCACGGCCGCCGCGGTGCGCCGTCGCCGCCCCCGCCAGGCCATGACCGCCACCAGAACCACGCCGGCGAGCAGCAGGAGGTGTCCCACGGCGCGGTCGACCGGCACCAGCCCGGCGACGAGGTCGCCGACGGTCAGGACGGTGAGCAGAGCGGCGAACGTCCCGAGGAAGGGCAGCGCGCCCGCCGCGAGCCGGGGTGCGGCGGCGACGGCCAGGAAGGCCGCCGCCGCGGCGAGGTTCCAGGCGCCGGTCTCATGGGTCATGTGCATCGGGGCCGGCATCGCCCCTCCGCCGAAAGCGAGGGTGGGCCAGCCCAGCGCGGCCTGCGCCAGCCCGACGGCGAACAGGGTGACGCGAAGGACCTCCGTGACCGCCCGGGCGCGGAAGGCATCCGGCGGTGGCCGGCGCGGCAGAGCAGCCAGCACGGCCGCGGTCAGGTCGGGGACCCGGGGACCGGGGTCCCGCCGGACCCGCCGGGTGACGACGGCAGCCGACTCGGCCCACGCCGCGCACCGGGAGCAGGCGGCCAGGTGCGCCTCGAGCTCGCGCGCGGGGATCCCGAGCGGCTCACCGTCGAGGCGCGCGCTGATCGCCTCGCGGGCCGACGTGCACTGCATGGTGAGGTAGTCGTCGGCCGATTCCTCCTGGTTCCCGGTCGTTTCCGGATTTCCCGACGAGGATGGGGACGTGGACGAGCTCGAGCGCCTGGCAACCGACGCGGCGGAGGGGGATCCCCTCGCCGCGGCCGCGCTCGTGCGCGCCACGCAGTCCGACGTCTGGCGGCTGTGCGCGGCCCTGGGCGACCGCGACGCCGCGGACGACCTCACCCAGGAGACCTACCTGCGCGCCTTCGGGGCGCTGCACAGGTTCGAGGGCCGCTCGACCGTGCGCACCTGGCTGCTGGTGATCGCGCGACGGGTCTGCGCGGACGCCGTCAGGTCGCGCCGCCGTCGCCGGCTCACGCTGGTCCGCGAGGACGCCGAACTCGAGGCCCTGGCCGCGGCGGACGGCGTCGACCGGGTGGGCGAGGAGTACGCCGTCACCGACCTGCTGGCGCGGCTGGCACCCGACCGGCGGGAGGCGTTCGTGCTGACCCAGCTGCTGGGGCTCCCCTACGCCGAGGCCGCGTCGGTGGCGGGGTGCCCGGTCGGCACGATCCGGTCGCGGGTGGCCCGGGCCCGCGCCGACCTCGTCGCCGCCCTGGCGACAGAGCGGGACGTCACGACAGGGTGACGGTCCCGCACGGCTGAACGCAGTGTGTACGGGGCATGGTGGGGCGGGCCCCTATGCTGCCCGACGGCCGCGTGTCCGCCTCCCGGCGATGAGCGACCGGTCCCTGCCCTTCGACCCGGAGCCGTGCGTGCCCTTCAGCCTGTCGCCCAAGGACTCGAGCTTCTACCCGCTGTTCACCGCCTCCGCGCAGAACCTGGTGAGCGCTACCGACGTCCTGTCCGAGTTCATCCACGACAACGCCCGTCGCGAGGAGCTGGCCAAGCAGCTCCGCGAGCTGGAGCACGCGGGCGACCAGTCGACCCACGCGATCTTCCGGCAGCTCAACACGAGCTTCGTGACGCCGTT
Source organism: Frankiales bacterium (assembly GCA_025465155.1). Lineage (GTDB taxonomy): Bacteria > Actinomycetota > Actinomycetes > Mycobacteriales > Geodermatophilaceae > Geodermatophilus. The sequence goes on along the minus strand of JAODNJ010000120.1, from coordinate 2,673 downwards.
CGACCGCGAGGACATCTACAACCTCGCCAGCGACCTGGACGACGTCATGGACTTCGTCGAGGCGGCGGCCGACCTGGTGATCCTCACCGGGCTCGGCACCCTGCCGGCCGAGATGAGCCAGCAGACGGCGCTGCTGCAGCGCTGCGCGCAGACCACAGCGGAAGCCATGCCGCGACTGCGCACGATGAAGGACCTCTCCGACTACTGGATCGAGGTCAACAGCCTGGAGAACGAGGCGGACAAGCTGTACCGGCGGCTGCTCTCGCGGCTCTACAGCGGGGAGTTCGACGCGCTGGAGATCCTCAAGCTCAAGGAGGTCGCCGACCAGCTGGAGGAGGCCGCCGACGCGTTCGAGCACGTGGCCAACGTGGTCGAGACGATCGCCGTCAAGGAGTCCTGACCCGGGCATGGACGGGTCAATTCTCGCCCTGATCATCATCGTCGCCGTCGCGCTGGCGTTCGACTACACCAACGGATTCCACGACGCCGCCAACGCGATCGCCGTCGCGGTGTCCACCAAGGCGCTCACCCCCCGCGTCGCCCTCGCGCTCGCGGCCGTGATGAACCTGGTCGGGGCACTGATCTCGACCAAGGTGGCCGCGACCGTCGGCGGCGGGATCATCGATCCGCCGTCGGGGTCCGCCGGCCTGCAGGTGGTCTTCGCCGCGCTCGTCGGCGCGATCGCCTGGAACCTGATCACCTGGTACTTCGGCCTGCCGTCGTCGTCCTCGCACGCGCTCATCGGAGGCCTGGTCGGCGCGGCCCTGGCCGCCGCCGAGTCGGTGAAGTGGGTCGGGATCGTCGACAAGGTGATCGTGCCCATGGTGATCTCGCCGCTGATCGGCTTCGGCCTCGGCTACCTGTTCATGCTGGCGATCCTGTGGACGTTCCGCCGGTCCAACGCGCACAAGACCGAGCGCGGATTCCGGCACGCGCAGATCCTCAGCTCGGCGGCCATGGCGTTCGGCCACGGCACCCAGGACGCGCAGAAGACGATGGGCATCATCACGCTGGCTCTCGTGACGTCGGGGCAGATCGGCTCCTTCCACGTCCCGCTGTGGGTCATCTTCGCCTCCGCGCTCGCCATGGGTCTGGGCACGTACTCGGGCGGCTTCCGGATCATCCGCACGCTCGGCCGGCGGGTCATCCAGCTCACGCCCGCCGGTGGGTTCGCCGCCCAGACCGTCGCCTCCGGCGTTCTGCTGGCCACCGCCACGGTGTTCGCCGTCCCGGTCTCGACGACGCACGTGACGACGGCGTCGATCATGGGCGTCGGCGCCACCCGACGGCTGTCGGCGGTGCGCTGGGGCGTAGCGGGCAACATCCTGGTGGCCTGGGTGCTGACCCTGCCCGCGGCGGCGCTCGTCGCCGCGATCGCGTACGTGATCACCCACGCCGTCGTCGGGTGACCGGGGGCGAGACCGCCGCCCGACCGGTCGCCCTGGGGACGGCGCCCGGGCGGTGGCTGCTGGCGGTGACCATCCTCGCCTCCGGGATGGCCTTCCTCGATGCCACCGCCGTCACCGTGGCCCTGCCCTCGATCGGCCGCGACCTGCACTCGTCGCTGTCCGGGCTGCAGTGGACCGTCACCGCCTACACGCTCACCCTCGCCGCCCTGATCCTCCTGGGCGGGTCGCTCGGCGACCGGTACGGCCGGCGCCGGGTGTTCCTCGTGGGGGTCGGCTGGTTCGCGCTCGCCTCCCTCGTCTGCGGGCTGGCGCAGAACACGGTCGAGCTGGCCGCGGCGCGCGCGGTGCAGGGGATGGGCGGTGCGCTCTTGACGCCGGGCAGCCTGGCGCTCATCCAGTCCTCGTTCAGGCCTGCGGACCGGGCGCGGGCCATCGGCCTGTGGTCGGGTCTGGGCGGCGTGGCCGGGCTGGTCGGCCCCTTCCTGGGCGGTGAGCTGGTCGACCTGGCGAGCTGGCGGCTGGTGTTCCTCATCAACGTGCCGGTGGCGCTGCTGGTCGTCGGCATCGGTCTCCGGCGCGTCCCGGAGAGCCGCGACCCGTCCGCGCACGGCCGGTTCGACGTCCTCGGCGCGGTGCTGGGAGCTGCCGCGCTGGCCGGCGTCACCTACGCGCTGATCAGGGCCGGGGAGGATCCACGCGGTGCCGACGTCGTGGTCTCCGGCGCGCTGGGACTGCTGGCCGGGGTCGGCTTCGTGCGGCGGGAACGGCGGGCGGCGGCCCCCATGCTGCCGCCGGGCATCTTCGCCGACCGGCAGTTCACCGGTGCCAACCTCGCCACGTTCGCCGTCTACGGCGCCCTGGGCGGCGTCGGGCTGTTCCTCGTGCTGCAACTGCAGACCGTGCTGGGCTGGTCGGCGGCCGCGTCCGGTGCGTCCATGCTGCCGTCCACCCTGCTGCTGATCCTTCTCTCGTCGCGGGCCGGGGCCCTGGCCGCCCGGATCGGCCCCCGGATTCCGATGACCGTCGGACCGCTGATCACCGCAGCCGGCGCACTGTGGCTCAGCGGCGTCGACGGGCGGCAGCCGTGGACGATCGACGTCCTCCCCGGCTCGCTCCTGCAGGGGCTGGGGATGGCCCTCACCGTCGCGCCGCTGACCGCCACCGTGCTCAGCGCGGCACCGGACTCCCTCGCCGGGGTGGCCAGCGGGGTCAACAACGCCGTCGCACGGGCGGCGCAGCTGCTCGCCGTCGCGGCCCTGCCGGT
>JAODNJ010000575.1 GCA_025465155.1 Frankiales bacterium | reverse complement strand
CCGGGATGCGTCCTGAAGGCGTCGCCCAGCAGATCGGTGTCAAGGTGCGAAGCGTGATGAAGAGAACGAGCGGGCATTGAGACGATCATGGCTGCCCCCCATCGAAAAAGCGAAACACACTGTTCGGATGAAGCCCGAGCGTCTCGGCCAATTTCTCCGGAAAGCAACCATCGGCGACGAGAAACTTCGCGTGATTTTTCCGGAGCGATGATGGACCGCACGGTCCGGCAAGACCGCACTCCATTCGTCGACGCCTGAACGAGAGCTGCAACGTCCGTTCCGATAATCTTCGAGCACGACGATTGACGAACAGCGGGCCGGCCCCGGACAGTTGAAAAGGTAGGGCATCAAGGTATCGTCTGATCATAGCGCTGGACGTCTCGTTCAGTTCGACGATCCTGGGTCTGAAAGCCTCCGACCTCACCTCGATCGAAGCAGACCTCAAATCGCGCAGATTCAAGGCGACAGTCTCGGATGGCGTCAGACCGGAGCCGGCCTGAATGGAAAAAGCAGCGGCGTCCCGAGCCGCCGTCCAGTCGTCGGTCGGAAGAGGTGGCCGCGTCACCAAGCGGACTTCGTCCATGCTTAGTGTCGGTCTCTTGGACCTTTTGCTGTCGCGGTAATCCGGTGGCAACACTGTGCCGTATCCTTGCACTATCCGATGGGCAGGGCCTCGCGCGAAGCGGCGGACGGTGGGTGGTCGTGCGGATAGAAGCCGACTGCAATCAATTCCCTTCCCGCAGAGGAAGCGGGCGAAGGTGCGCAATGCGGAAAGGCGGCGCAAATGGGTCGCGGGCTTGGTGCCGTCCGCGGTCCAGCGTTCCCACAGATGATCGATCGTCGACTGATCAAAAACCGCCAACGCCCGACTCGATCTACAGTCGATCTTCGAGGTGATTGCCGCTTGTTCGAGGTCCGACTTGTAGACTGCGCTTGTTCGGGTGGATTTTCCCTCTTTCCGCAGTTGCTCGATCCATTGCTGAAGGTGCGGATTAAACGAGGGGCGCGACATTGGAAGCCTCCCTGCTGAAGTCCGTGAAAAGGCGCCGCGTCGATAGCCGATTCAGCTTCGCCGGAAGGCAAGCCAGTCGGATACGATCACGGCGGACATCGCCTCGATCACGGTGATCCCACAGGTCTATGGAACTATGAATGTTTGCGGCGGTCTTAGCGCGCTCTTCGGCCGCGCGACCGGACAGCGTCCCGCCGCCAGGTCTGCGCCAACTCTCATCTTGCGATTCTTGCACGATCGCCCCATTCGAGCATGGCGTTCGCCTCGGACGACTTGGTCGCGACCACCGGCGCCGGCCATGGTTCACGGTGGCGGGCGATCTCTCTCCACGCCCTCCAGCCCTTACGCTCTCGTCAGCCATCAGCACCTCACCGAGTAGCGTTCAAACGCGGTGATGCGCCGCACGTCGACGTCGATATCGTCACGGCCATAGACGCGCTGCCGCAAAAACCCCATCTCCGCTTCCAACGCTTCCTCCTCTACGTCCGCGAACCAGGAGCGAGGCTGTCCGTCGGTGCCGTCGTTCCAGCGGTAGCCCCGCCTTTTCATTGATTCGCGGAGAGCGAAGGGAGCGCCTCGGGCCCAGACACGCCATCTGGGCAGACGGGCCGACTGCAGGACCGCCGACAGCACCGTGCGGCCGGTTCGGGGCAATATCTGTGATAGGATAAAGATGCCTGCGTGGCAGTCGGCAGCCGCACGATGTCCGTCGTAGAAAAAGCCGAACGCTGCGGCAAGGGATGCCAGCTTCGCGCCGTTCACGAAGCCTTCCTCGTTCCACGGGACGTCCCGCAGAGAACAGGCCCATGCTTTCTCCGCGAATACAGGACAAAGCCGTTCGCAGAACCGCCGATCGAACGCGGAATTGTGCGCGACGACCAGCGCGGCGGGGGCGATGAATTCGGCGACGTCGGCGCAATCGACCGTCCTGCCGGATACCATGTCGCCCGTGATGCCTGTGAGCGAAGTGACGGCCGGCGGAATGGGTCGTCCCGGGTCGCGAAGCGCTTCGAAGCGGTCGCCAAGGCCTAGAACCACGCCGTCGATCGAATACCAGAAGTGCACCATGGCGAAATCCACGATCTCGTCCCGGACGGGATCGAGCCCCGTCGTTTCGACGTCGACGAAGACGCCCCCTTTGAGCGACGTCTCGACGCGCGACGGATCAAGACGCGGGAGGGGTTTCAGCCGACGGAGGACACGGTACTCGCCGCTCGATTCAAGAAACGCGGCAGCGCGTTCGAATTCGTTCGATCTCTGGACGCTGCCCGAAGGTCGCGATTGGCCGCGCGTCAAATTCCACATGCCGATGCCCTCTTAGAGCTCGAAATAGTCCGCGGTTTCCGCCCCGCTTGCAGCACGCGCGAGAAGCTTCCAGATCGACTGGCGCCGGTCGTGCCGTTCGATTCTGCAATCCCCGTAACGCGCCGGCGTCCCCGCCAGCGGATTTGCAGCCTCCAACACCTGGACGCGGTAATCCGAGCAGTCGGCGCAGTTGCTCACGTTGCATATTTGCATCGACCCGATGATGCGTCGCGCAGGGGAAAACCCGCCGGGGATCATTTCTACAGTGACGACGATCATGGGTTCTCCTGTCGCTGTTGGTTTTTGGTGACGCGGGACATTGGCGCGGACGGCGCCGTCGCAGCGAAGATACTGCGGATTTCATCCCCGGATAGGTGACGCCGAATCCGCAGTTGCTCGGCGACGGCAATGATGGTTTGGCGATGCGCTTGGACGACGTCGTCGGCGCGCTTTTGAAGTTTTCGCATATGGACTTCGACACG
>JAODNJ010000087.1 GCA_025465155.1 Frankiales bacterium | reverse complement strand
GCACCCTGTCCGACGGCCCGGACAGCGACAACGCGGCGTCACCCGGATTGGCGCCGATGCCCCAGGCGAGGATCGCGACGACGCCGGTGAGGACCAGGATCGCGCCCTGGATGATCCGGCGGCGCGTGGCCCGCGGGTCGGCGACCTCGGGACCGGAGGGGATCGATGCGTCGGGCCCGGTGGGGCGCGGTGCGGTCACGGGTTCGGCGCTCATCTCGGGGCCTCCGCGTCGTTGTGGAGCGAAGCGGAGCAATGTCGTGGGGTGGTCACCCGTTCCACCCCTTCGCGAGCTGACCCACGCCGGCCCGGCGCGAGGCGCGGAGCCGGAAGATGCCCCGGATCAGGGCCGGTGCGGCGATGAACAGCACCAGGACCGGCTCGATGATCGACACGATCTCCGACGGCGTCGAGGTGTCCGTGGCCATGACCACGCTGCCCGCCCGGAACGCCCCGAAGAGCAGGCCGGCGAGCACCGTGCCGCCGGGTGTGGCCGCGCCCAGGAGCGCCACCGTAATGGCGTCGAACCCGATCCCGGCGTCGATGTCCCCGGTCAGCGCCGTATTGGTGCCGAGGATCTGCGAGCACCCCGCCAGCCCGGCGAGGGCGCCCGAGATCAGCATGACGGTGAGGAAGCTGCGCTCGACGCCCATGCCCGCCGTCCGCGCCGCGAACGGGTTGGCACCGACCGCCCTGAGCGAGAAACCCACCGTGGAGCGGGTCAGCAGCCACCAGACCGACACCGCCGCGAGCAGTGCGATGACCAGGCCGAAGTGCACCCGCAGGTCCGGACCGAACAGGTGCGGAAGGCGGGCTGTGCCGTACGTGTGCCGCGAGATGGCCTGGTTGGACCCGGGGGCCTGGAAGCCCTTGACGCCGAGCAGATAGGTGAGCAGGCCCAGCGCGACGTAGTTGAGCATGATCGTCGTGATCACCTCGTGGGCGCCCGTGCGGGCCTTCAGCCAGCCCGCCAGGCCCCCCCACAGCGCGCCGCCGAGGACGCCGGCGAGGAGCGCCACGACGAGGTGGATCACGTGCGGGAGCTGCCAGGCGAAGGCGACGTACCCGGCGAAGATCGCGCCGATGATCATCTGCCCCTGCACGCCGATGTTGAACAGCCCGGTCCGGAACGCGACAGCGACCCCCAGTCCGCCCAGGATGAGCGGAGTGGCGTTCAGCAGGGTGTTGGAGATGGGGTCGAGCACCGCGGCTCCGCCGCCCGACACCGAGCGGGGGTCGAAGACGGCGCCCCGGAACAGCGCCGAGTACCCGGCGGCGATCGCGTGCCAGGCGTTGGAGAGGGTGTCTCCCGGCGCGGAGAAGAAGTAGCCGAACGACGTCCGGGTCGCCTGGTCGGCCACCACGATGAGGACGGCCCCGACGACGAGGGCGCAGAAGAAGGCCAGGATCGTGACGACGACCGGATTGCCGTACAGGTAGACGTCGAGCAGCCGCCGGCCCCAGCGCCGCTTGCGCTCGGGAACAGCGGCGGGGGGCGCCTCCCGCTCGGTGTTCTCGGTGGCGGTCACCGTGTGCCCCCGGTGCTCGCACCGGCCGGGGTCTGGCTCCGCGGCTCGATGTCGGTGTGGCCGGCCATGAGCAGTCCGATCTCCTCCGCGGGCGTTCCGGGTGGGACCTCCCCGGCGATCCGGCCGTGGTACATGACGGCGATGCGGTCGGCGAGGCCCAGGACCTCGTCGAGCTCCGTCGAGACGAGGACGACGGCGGCGCCCCGGTCGCGCTCCTGGACGATCCGCCGGTGCACGAACTCCATGGAGCCCACGTCGAGCCCGCGGGTCGGCTGGGCGACGATGAGCAGGCGCAGGGGGCGGGACAGCTCGCGGGCCAGGACGACCTTCTGCTGGTTGCCGCCGGAGAGGGTGCCGGCCGGTGCCCGCGGCTCGGGGGGCCGGATGTCGAAGACGCCGACCTGCTTCTCGGCGTTGCGCTGGATCTCCCCGAGGTCGAGCACGCCGCGCTTGGCGAACGGCTCGCCGTCGTACAGGTCGAGGACCAGGTTCTCGGCTATGGAGAAGCCGCCGACGAGCCCGTCGTGCAACCGGTCCTCGGGGACGTATCCCACGCCGAGCGCGAGGATGTCGTCGGTCGAGAGGTGGGTGATGTCGCTGCCGTCGATGGCCACGGTTCCCGTGGTGGGCCGCTCCAGTCCGACCAGCGCCTCGGTCAGCTCCGTCTGCCCGTTGCCCTGGACGCCGGCGATGGCGTAGATCTCACCGCCGCGCACGCTGAACGAGACGTCGTCGACCAGCACGATCCCGTTGTGGTCGACCACCGTGAGGTCCCGGACGTCGACGACCACCTCGCCGGGCGTCGCCGGCCCCTTGTCGACGACGAGCTGGACCGGCCGGCCGACCATCAGCGAGGCCAGCTCCGCGTCGGTCGAGGTGGGCGACGCCTGGCCGACGACCTTGCCACGCCGGAGCACGGTGATCGTGTCGGCGACCCGGCGCACCTCGTGCAGCTTGTGACTGATGAAGATGATCGAGGTCCCGCCGTCCCGCAGCCGCTTCATGACGGCGATCAGCTCGTCGGTCTCCTGCGGGGTGAGAACCGCCGTCGGCTCGTCCAGGACCAGTAGCTGCGCGTCGTGGCTGAGCGCCTTGAGGATCTCGACGCGCTGTTGCACGCCGACGGGAAGGTCACCGACGAGCGCGTCCGGCGGAGCCTGCAGGCCGTACTGGTGGGAGATCTCGAGCAGGCGGGCCCGGGCGCGGCGGCGGTCGAGGAAGCCCATCCCCAGAACGCCGCGGCCGCGGGTCGCCTCCCGGCCGAGCATGACGTTCTCCGCGACGGTGAACACGGGGATGAGCATGAAGTGCTGGTGGACCATGCCGATGCCGGCGGCGATGGCGTCGTTCGGGCCCGAGAAGTGGACCGGGCGGCCGTCGATGAGCACCTCGCCCTCGTCGGGTCGGTACAGCCCGTAGAGGACGTTCATGAGGGTCGACTTGCCGGCCCCGTTCTCGCCCAGGAGCGCGTGGATCTCACCGGGCCGGACGAGCAGGTCGACGGACTCGTTCGCGGTCAGGGCGCCGAATCGCTTGGTGATGCCCCGCAGTTCCAGTTGCACGGTGACAGTCTTTCCGACGCAGGAAGGGGCTGGCGGGTGAGGCGTTCTCCCCACCCACCACCCCCCCGGGAGAGCGAGGTCAGCTCGTCGGCTGCGACGGCGAGGTGATCTTGATCTTGCCGCTGGAGATGTCCTGCTGCACGGTCTTCAGCGCGGACTTGAGGTCCGCGGGCACCTTCGAGTCGAAGGTGTGGAACGGCGCCAGGCCGGTGCCCTGGTTGTCCAGCGTGCCGACGTACGAGCCGGTCGGGAAGGATCCCGACGCGGCCTTGGAGACGTACTCCTGGACCGAGCCGGCCAGGTTCTTGGTGACGCTGCTGATGAAGTACTGGCAGTACTGGGCTGCCGACTCGCAGCCGTCGGTGTCGACCCAGATCACGTTCGCCTTGCCGCCGGAGGCCTGCGCGGCCGCCCCGGCGCCCAGCCCGGTGCCACCGGCGACCGGGAAGATGATGTCGGCCCCCTGCTGGATGAACGTCTGGCTGATCTGCTTGCCCTGGTTCTGGTCGGTGAACGACTGGGCGAAGGTGCCGCCCTTCTGGTTCGTCTCGTCCCAGCCGAGGACCTTGACGCTCTTGCCGTTCTTCTGGTTGTAGTACTGGACGCCCTCCCAGAAGCCGTCCATGTAGATGGTCACCGGCGGGATGTTCAGCCCGCCGAACGTGGCCACGGTCCCGGTCTTGGTCATCCCGGCCGCGAGGTAGCCGCCGAGGAAGGCGCCCTGCGCGGTGTTGAACTGGATGCCGTAGACGTTCGGGCCACTGGAGGGGGCGTCGACCTCGGCGAACTGGGCCTTCGGGTTGGCGGCCGCCACGGCCTTGACCGCGTCGGCCATGAGACCGCCGACGGCGACGGTGGTGTTGCAGCCCTTGGTGACGGCTGCGTTGAGGTTCGGCGTGTAGTCGTTCTGCGAGTTCGACGGTGCGTAGCTGATGGCGATGGCGGGGTTGGCCTTCTTGGCGGCCGTCATGCCTGCGTACGAGCTCTGGTTGAACGAGTGGTCGTCGATGCCGCCGGTGTCGAGCACCATGCATGCCTTGAAGGAGCCGGAGCCCGAGCCGCTGCTGCTGCCACTCGCGCTGCTGCCCGAACTGGACGGCTTGCTGCCGCACGCGGTCAGGACCAGGGCGACCGCGGCGACGCTGGTCAGCACAGCCCCCGTTCGCTTCATCCGCACAGATGTCATCCTCTCGAGATGGTCTCCGGCCCCGGCGACGGGACCGGCGATCGCGCGTCCCGCGACGGCCCGGACCCCTGGCGGGCACGGAACTGCACGGTCGGTACCTCCCCGGCGCGGGGGCCCGCGCAGCCTGCGGGTCCGGCCGTCGCGGAACGCTGGGCCGGAGTGCATTATTGATCACCGATCCGCGCGCACGGCCCCTGCGCTCGGCAAACGTGTCTGGGTCGTTATCGGAGGGCGCCGCCGCGGCTGCGCTGGACGCCGGGCCGACCACCGTCCGTGAGGAGGAATGCCCGTGCGTCCGTCCGGTGCGCACACCGCCGGTGTGCCGGCCGTCGACTGGGCCGCCCTGCGGGCCGCCGCCGCCGAGGCGATGGGCCGCGCATACGCGCCCTACTCGCGCTTTCCGGTGGGCGTCGCCGGTCTGGTCGACGACGGGCGGGTGGTCAGCGGCTGCAACGTCGAGAACGCCTCCTACGGGCTGACGCTGTGCGCGGAGTGCGGGCTGGTGAGCGATCTCGTCCGGACCGGCGGCGGGCGCCTCGTCGCGGTGGCGTGCGTCGGCGGCGACGAGCGGCCCCTGATGCCCTGCGGCCGCTGCCGTCAGCTGCTGTGGGAGCACGGCGGGCCGGAGATGCTGCTCGAGACGGTGTCGCTCGGGATCGTGCCGATGCGCGAGGTGCTGCCCGACGCGTTCGGCCCCGACGACCTCACGGCGGCGTCCGGGAGCGCCGGGTCGGGGAGTGAGGTCTGATGGCCGGCTTCGACGCCATCGACGTCATCCGGGCCAAGCGGGACGGTCACCGGCTCAGCGACGACCAGATCCGCTGGGTGGTCGCCGCCTACACCCAGGGTGTCGTTCCGGACGAGCAGATGAGCGCGCTGCTCATGGCGCTGTTCTTCCGCGGGATGTCGGCGGACGAGCTCTCGGCCTGGACGCGAGCGATGATCGACTCCGGGGAACGCAAGGACCTCTCCTCGCTCGGGCGCCCGACCGCCGACAAGCACTCCACCGGCGGGGTCGGCGACAAGATCACCCTGCCGCTGGCCCCCCTCGTCGCAGCCTGCGGCGTCGCCGTGCCACAGCTGTCCGGCCGCGGCCTCGGGCACACAGGGGGCACGCTCGACAAGCTCGAGTCCATCCCCGGCTGGCGGGCGGACGTGCACGAGGAGGCCTACCTCCGGCAGCTTCGCGACGTCGGCGCGGTGATCTGCGCCGCCGGCGACGACCTCGCGCCCGCCGACAAGAAGCTCTACGCGCTCCGCGACGTGACCGGCACGGTCGAGTCGATCCCGCTGATCGCAAGCTCGATCATGAGCAAGAAGATCGCGGAGGGGGCCGACGCCCTGGTCCTCGACGTCAAGACCGGCTCCGGCGCCTTCATGAAGAACACCGACGACGCCCGGACGCTGGCCCGCACGATGGTCGGCCTCGGTGCCGCCGCGGGGGTCCGCACCGTGGCGCTGGTGACCGCGATGGACCGCCCCCTGGGCCGGAGCGCCGGGAATGCCGTCGAGGTGGCCGAGGCCGTCGAGGTGCTCGCCGGTGGAGGGCCGGCCGACGTCGTCGAGCTGACCCTCGTGCTGGCGCGGGAGATGCTGGCCGGCGCCGGCCGCGATGACGTCGATCCGGCCGACGCCCTGCGGGACGGCCGCGCGATGGACGTCTGGCGGCGCATGATCGCCGGCCAAGGCGGCGACCCGGACGCCCCGCTGCCGCGCCCGTCGGAGACGCACGTGGTGACCGCCCCGGCCACCGGCACGCTGACCCGGCTGGACGCCTTCTCCCTCGGCGTCGCCGCCTGGCGGCTCGGCGCCGGACGGGCCCGCAAGGAGGATCCGGTCTCCGCCGCGGCGGGGGTCACCTGGACCGCCGGCATCGGCGAGCGGGTCACCGCCGGTTCGCCGTTGCTGGAGCTGCACACCGACGACGGCGGCCGGATCCCGCGAGCCCTGGAGGCGCTGGAGGGGGCGATCGGGGTCGACTCCGCCGACCGGCCGCTGCCACTGGTCCTGGAACGGATCGACACCGTCTGAGGGGTCGGCAGGATCACCCCCGCCCGCCGTCGGTCCGCGCCTGCGCAAGGGGGAGACTGGTCCCTCGTGACCAGTACGTCTGCGGCCGCCGTGCGCGGCGGCCCGGTGCCCGGCGATCCCCTCGACCCGGCCGCGGCCATCTCGGTCCGCGGCCTGGCGAAGCGCTACGGCCCGAGCGCGGCGGTCGACGGCCTGGACCTGGACATCCGCCGCGGTGAGATCTTCGCGCTCCTCGGCCCCAACGGCGCCGGCAAGACGACGACCGTCGAGATCTGCGAGGGCTACCGCAGCCGGGACGGCGGCGAGGTCCGCGTGCTGGGGGAGGACCCCTCGGTCGGGAGCCGCCGGTGGAGGGCCCGCCTCGGCATCGTGCTGCAGTCGGGTGCCGGTGACAGCCAGCTGACCTGCCGGGAGCTGCTGCGCGCCCAGGGCGAGTACTACCCCGACCCGCGGGACCCCGACGAGGTCCTCGAGCTCGTGGGCCTCACCGAGAAGGCCGGCGCCCGGGGACGCTCGCTGTCCGGCGGCCAGCGGCGCCGCCTCGACGTCGCTCTCGGGATCGTCGGCGGTCCGGAGCTGCTCTTCCTCGACGAGCCCACCACCGGTTTCGACCCCGAGGCGCGGCGGCACTTCTGGTCCCTCATCCGGTCGCTGCGCGACCTCGGCACCACGATGCTGCTCACCACGCACTACCTGGACGAGGCCGAGGCGCTCGCCGACCGGGTCGCCGTCATCGCCCGGGGCCGGTTGATGGAGGTGGCCGTCCCGGCCGCCCTGGGTGGCCGCGGAACCGCGCCCGCCGTCGTCCGCTGGACCGAGGACGGCGCCCGGCGCTCGGCCGAGACGCCGACGCCGACCGCGTTCGTGCGCGAGCTGGCCGGCCGCTTCCCCGGCGAGATCCCCGATCTCGCCGTCAGCCGGCCCACCCTCGAGGACGTGTACCTGCAGATGATCGGAGAGCGCTCGTGACCGCCCCGCTGCCGTCGCCGATCCGGGTGTCCCGGGTCCGTGCGGGCGTCGAGCTCAAGGAATTCTTCCGGCAGCGCGAGGCCGTCGTCTTCACCCTGTTCTTCCCGGTGATGCTGCTGGTCGTGTTCGGCGCGGTACTGAACTACGACATCGGCCACGGCGTCTCGTTCACGCAGTACTTCATGGCCGGGATCATCGCGGCCGGCATCCTCGGCGCGGGCCTGCAGAACATGGCGATCGGGATCGCCACCGAACGGTCGGACGGGACGCTCAAAGGGCTGGCCGGCACGCCGATGCCGAAGAGCGCGTACTTCCTCGGCAAGGTCGCGCAGGTCCTCGCCGTGACCCTGCTGATCGAGGTTCTGCTCCTGCTGATCGGCGGCCTGCTGTACGGCGTCTCGCTGCCGTCCGGCCCGGAGTGGCTGACCTTCGCGTGGGTCACCCTCCTCGGCTCCGCCGCCTGCACGCTGCTCGGCATCGCGCTGTCGAGCGTGGCCCGCAACGGCCGCTCGGCATCGGCGACGGTCACGCCGGTCGCGCTGGTACTGGAGTTCATTTCGGGCGTCTTCTTCCGGTTCGACCAGCTTCCGCACTGGATGCAGGGGATCGCGTCGGTGTTCCCCCTCAAGTGGATGGCGCAGGGCCTCCGCTCGGTGTTCCTTCCGGACGCGCTGGCCGCGCAGGAACCCGCCCACAGCTGGGAGCTCGGCCGGGTGGCGCTGGTCCTCGGCATCTGGTGCGTCGTCGGCCTGCTGCTCTGCGCGCGGACCTTCCGGTGGCGGGACCGCGCGGACGGCTGACAGCGCCCCGTCGGTAACGTCCCGGGGGTGGCCGCCCCTCTCGACATCTCCTCGTTGGCCCGCGCACCGAAGGTCCTCCTGCACGACCATCTGGACGGCGGGCTGCGGCCGGAGACGCTGCTCGAACTCGCCGACGAGGTCGGGTACCGCGGGCTCCCCGCCGACCAGCCCGACGCGCTGGGGAGGTGGTTCCGCGCGGCGGCGCATTCCGGCTCCCTGGAGCGCTACCTCGAGACCTTCGCCCACACCGTCGGGGTGATGCAGCGGCCCGACGCGGTGCAGCGGGTCGCCCGTGAGTGCGCGCTCGACCTCGCGGCCGACGGCGTCGTCTACGCGGAGGTCCGCATGGCGCCGGAGCTCCTGGCCGGCGGCATGCCGATGGAGGCGGCGGTCGAGGCCATGCTGGACGGCTACGCGGAGGGCAGCGCGGAGGCCGCCGCGGCCGGCAGGCCCGTCACCGTGGGGACCCTGCTGTGCGCGATGCGGCAGGCCGACCGGTGGGACGAGGTGGCCCGTCTCGTCGTCCGCTACCGCGACGCGGGCGTCGTCGGTTTCGACCTGGCCGGTCCGGAGGAGGGCTGGCCGCCCGACCGCATCCCGTCGGCCATCGCGCTGCTCGACCGGACCGGAGCGCACCGGACCATCCACGCCGGCGAGGCGGCCGGGATCGGGTCGATCCGGGCCGCACTGGACGGAGCGCACGCGGAGCGGCTGGGCCACGGCGTGCGGATCGCCGACGAGGTGGCGCCCGACGGTCCGCTCGGCGCGCTGGCCCGCCGGGTGCGCGACGAGCAGATCCCGCTGGAGGTCGCGCCGTCGTCCAACGTGCAGACCGGCGCGTACCCCTCGCTCGCCCGGCACCCGGTGGACCGCCTGCACCGCCTGGGCTTCGCGGTCACGGTGAACACCGACAACCGGCTGATGAGCGGGACCTCGCTGTCCGGCGAACTGGCCGACGTCGCCACGACCTTCGGCTGGGCGTGGGACGACGTCGAGACCGTCACCGAGCGCGCGCTGGCTGCCGCGTTCCTGCCCGAGGCGGACCGGGGCCGCCTGCTCCGCGAGGTGGTCCGTCCGGGATTCGCGGCACTGCGGGGATGATGCGGCGGCGCCGAGGCGGGGTATGACCCGCTGATGCTGGTGTCCGCTGCCTCGGCCACCACGTCGAGCGCCGCCCAGGTCGGGGAGCTGGGCCTGGCCTTCGTGCTCTCGGCGCTGATCGGCCTCGAGCGGGAGCTGCGGCACAAGCCGGCGGGGCTGCGCACCCTCACCGTCGTCGGGCTCGCCTCCGCGCTGTTCGTCCAGATCAGCAAGTACGGCTTCTTCGACGTGGTCGGCCCGGACGTCCACATCGACCCGTCGCGGGTCGCGGCGCAGGTGGTCTCGGGGCTGGGCTTCCTCGGGGCCGGGTTGATCTTCGTGCGGCGCGACCGGGTCCGTGGGCTGACGACGGCGGCCGCCCTGTGGCTGGTCTCGGCCGTCGGGATGGCCGCCGGCGCCGGACTGGTGCTCCTGGCCGTCGTCGTGACGGCCGGGCACTTCGTCATCGCCTGCGCCTTCACCCCGGTCGTGCACCGGCTCTCGGGGGAACTGCGGGGCGTGCACCACCTCCGGCTGACCTACCGGGACGGCGAAGGCGTGCTGCGCCGGGCCCTCGCCGAGTGCACGGGCCGCGGATTCACCGTCCGTGAGCTCACCGCCGGTGAACCGGACGAGGATGCGGGTGGACGGGCGACGGTGACCCGCCTGGTCCTGGTGCGGCTGACGGTCGAGGGCAGGGGCGACCCCACCGGCCTGGCCGTCCGTCTCGCCGACGTCGACGGTGTCCTCGAGGTCACGGCCGGCGACGTCGACGAGGAGGGCGACTGAGGCCGCGCCCGTCCGGCGTGAGCGCGGCCACCATCGGCTCGGGAATCCCACGAAGATCGTCACTGCTACTCTGAGTGCACCGGTAATCGCCGGTCATCCTCCCGGACGGTCCGTCCGGGCATGAGCGCATCCGTGCAGATCCCACGTCGCTGACGTGCGAGATCGCCAGTGAGGACGCCGACGACGGCGGCCGCCTATCGCCACGGGACGCGCCCGAGCTGTATCGGAGTCCCAGCACCAGATGTCATTGCTTGACCACGTCGACGTCGTCGACGCCCCGAACACCCTGATCGAGAACAACCCCACCGAACCCGCTGCTGTCATCGACCCTGCCGTGCCCACGTTCGGGCAGCTGGGCCTTCCCCAGCAGCTGGTGACCGCCCTGGAGCGGCGCGACATCCGGTCGCCGTTCGCCATCCAGGTGTCCGCACTGCCCGATGCCCTCGCCGGCCGGGACGTGCTCGGCAAGGCCGCCACAGGCTCGGGCAAGACCCTCGCCTTCGGCCTGCCGCTGCTGGCCCGCATCGGCCAGGACGGCCGTCGGGGGCCCCGTGCCCCCCGCGGACTGGTCCT
The DNA here is from genome assembly GCA_025465155.1 of Frankiales bacterium. GTDB lineage: Bacteria > Actinomycetota > Actinomycetes > Mycobacteriales > Geodermatophilaceae > Geodermatophilus. The sequence continues at coordinate 2,984 of JAODNJ010000087.1, read as the reverse complement.
CGTGCCGACCCGGGAGCTGGCCCAGCAGGTCCACGACAACCTCGCGCCGCTCGGCCAGGCCATCGGCGTGCACGTGACCACCGTCTACGGCGGTGCCCCGATGTACCGCCAGATCCAGCAGCTGCGCCGCGGGACCGACGTCGTCATCGCGACCCCCGGTCGGCTGAAGGACCTCATCAACCAGGGCGAGGCCACCCTCGCAGAGGTCGTCGTGACCGTCCTCGACGAGGCCGACTTCATGGCCGACCTCGGCTTCCTGCCCGACGTCACCGAGCTGCTCGACCAGACCGACCCTGCCGGCCAGCGGCTGCTGTTCTCGGCGACGCTGGACGGCGAGGTCGACAAGCTCGTCCGTCGCTACCTCAAGGACCCCGCCCGGCACGAGGTGGTCCGCCCCGGCGAGGCTGCCACGCCGGCCGAGCACCGCGCCTACAGCCTGGCGTTCCGCGACAAGCTCCCGGTCGCCCAGGAGCTTGCCTCCCGCCCCGGGCGCACGCTGGTGTTCGTCCGGACCCAGATGGGCGTCGACCGCCTGACGGAGAACCTGCAGGCCGTCGGCATCCGCGCCGAGGCCATCCACGGCGGCATGCCGCAGGGCGCCCGCCGCCGTGCGCTGGAGGAGTTCACCGACGCCCGCTCGCCGGTGCTGGTCGCCACGGACGTCGCCGCTCGCGGCATCCACGTGGACGACGTCTCGCTGGTCCTGCACTACGACCCGCCGGCGGACTCCAAGACCTACCTGCACCGCTCGGGTCGCACGGCCCGCGCCGGGGCCGGTGGCGTCGTCGTGTCGCTGCTGCTGCCCGACCAGGTCGGCCAGGCCAAGCGGCGGTTCCGTCAGGCGAAGGTGGACCCGGACGTCAGCAGGATCCGTCCCGGTGACGCCCCGATCACCGAGCTGGTCGCCAGCGGTGTGGCGGTCGAGCCGAAGGAGCGCCCGGCCCGCGACTCGCGTCGTCCGAGCGGCGCCGGCGGCCGTCCGCGCCGCGACGGCGATCGTCCGCGCCGTCCCTACGGCGACCGCGACCGCCGTCCCTACGGTGATCGCGAGCGCAGCGACCGTCCCCGTCGCGACGGGGACCGGCCGGCGAGCGGGGAGCGGTCGTACGGGGACCGCTCGTTCGGCGACCGCCGTCCGCGCGGTCCCCGGAGCTCGGGCGAGGGCCACCGCTCCGGCGGCCGCCCGAACCGGCCCGCCCAGCACTGAGGCTGACGTTTCCGGCAGACGGATTCACAGAGGCACCCTCTCTCCGGCGCCGAGAGCACTCGCTCTCGGCGCCGGAGGCGTCTCCGGGATCAGTCCCGGAAGACGAGTGCCCCGCTGACGTGGGTGACGACCTCGTCCCACGCCGGCCGCAGCACCGCGGCGTCCTCGGCGCGCAGCGTTGCTCCGGGTTCCCGCTCGGCGCGCGCGATGGCCTGTCCGAGCGGTGACGCCGGGGCGAGCAGCTCCTCGACCTTGGCCAGCCGCGCGTACTCGGCGATGTCGCGCGCGCCCTCGATCGGCTGGGCGAAGGCCCGGTGGTCGACCAGCCCGGCGGCGCCGTCGGCCACCTCGGCGAGGACCTCGGACAGCTCGGTGAGGTCGTACCGGTCCTGTTCGGCCGGCAGCGGCAGGGTGTCGGTGTCGGCGACCTCGGGCCACGTCGCGATCTCGGTGAGGTCGTGCTCCTCGTTGCCGGCGCAGAACCGGGCGAGATCGGCCGGCGTGTCGAACAGGTAGATCTCGCCGTTGCGGCCGAGGAACCGGGCGGCGTCCTCGACGTAGCAGCGCAGCGTGACGCCGGCGCCCTCGCGGACGACGACCTCGACCGGCAGGATCCCGACCTCCTCCCAGAACTCCGCGGCCGCGGCGACAGCCGCCGGACCGGCAGTGATCCGGCTCGCACCGCGGATGGTGCTCACCCCCGCGGCCGCTCCGGCGACCGGTCCACCCGCCGGGTCGTCCTTGGTGAGGCTGACCGCCTCGAGCTCGTCGTCCTCGGCGCCCAGCTCGTCGACATCGGTCTCGGCCGCCTCCGACGCCGGTGGGTAGTCCTCCATGGCGACCGTGCCGGCGCCGGTCCAGTCCAGGTGCTCGCCGAGCTCCTCGACGACGTCCTCCCACAGCTCGTCGAGCGCCCCGCCGAGCCGCGCCCACGAGTCCTCCCCGGAGCGCCCGACGAAGGCCTCCACGCCCAGGCCGAGGGAGCCGACCTCGGGGCGCGCCACCAGTTCGGCGACGGCCTCGAACTGGCCCTCGTCCTCGTCCTCCTCCACGTCCTCGTCCACGTCGTCGTCGGACTCGCCGGTGTCCAGGCACTCGGCCAGCCGGCCGACGATGTCGAGGGTGGCCGCGAGCTCCTCGACGGCCCACCGGTCGGGGTTGTCGGCGGCGATGTCGTAGACGCCGTCCAGGTCGTAGCGGTGGTCGTCGTCGGGCGTGAGGTCGGCCGCGCCGAGGCCGGCGACGACCGGCCATACCGGGTGGTCGGCGAGGTCGTGGTCGGTGCTGGTGCGGCAGAACGCGGCGAGCGCCGCCGGCGTCGGGAAGAGGTGAACCTTCGCGGTGCTCCCCGTGTCAGGGTCGCTCTCCGTTGTGCCGAGGAACGCCTGCCACTCCTCGCCGTCCTCCTCCCACGGCGGCGCCCACAGGGTGTACCCGGTGCGGTCGTCGAGGGTGAGGGCGATCGGGACGATGCTCGGTCTGGCCACGTGCCCCATCCTGCCGGGTGGTGCTGTGCCCGTGCACGGCCCCCTACGATCCCTGCCCGGCGCCCCGCGAGCGTGCCAGCGGGACGGGGCAGGGGTCCTCCTACGAGGGCATCCAGGGAGGAGCCCTTTCAGACGCCGATCGGGTGCCAGACGGTCTTGGTCTCCAGGAACGGCGTCATGCGTGCGAGCCCGGGGTCGGCGGTCCAGTCCGGCTCCTCGGCCGGTGCCCGCAGCACCCGCTTGATCGTGCCCGCGGCGGAGCGCTCCAGCTCGGCCGCGAGGCCTCCCGC
>JAODNJ010000071.1 GCA_025465155.1 Frankiales bacterium | reverse complement strand
ACCAGGTCGGTCACCTGGGCGTGCGCGACGACGCCGCGGTCGGCCTCGTCCGCGATGCCGCGGCAGATCGAGGCGACGTCCAGCAGACCGACCTGGCCGCTCGCGGCGGCGAGGGTGCGGGCCGCGTCGGCGACACCACCGGCGTCGTCGTTCCCGGCAGCCCGTGCGATGGCCGAGATCCGGAGCGGGAGCGCGCTGATGTACATCGTCCGGAGCCGCTCGAGCAGGTGGGCGTCGGCCTCGGTGGCCGCGACGACCGAACCGACGACGGAACCGGCGACGGAACCGGCGACGGACCCGACGGGGTCGGCGGCCATGCCCCGGGCGCCGCGCGCCGGGGAGGCGGGCGGCCGGTCGTGCAGGAAATCGACCAGGTCGCGGGGGTGGACCGGCTTGGCGAGGCAGGTTCCGCCGGAGGCGGACACCTGCGCGCGGATCCGCGCCGTCGGGCGTGCGGTGACGATCAGGAACCGTGCCCGCGACCCGGCGCGGCGCAGTTCGCGCACGAGGGCCGTCCCGCTCCCGTCCCGCAGGTGCATCTCCGTGACGACGAGGTGGGGGTCCAGCGGCGCCGCGGCGCGGAGCGCAGCCCGCATGCCGACCGCCTCGTACACGCGCCACCCGGCGAGCTGGAGGAGGACCGCGACCCGGTGCCGGGCGGCCTGCGCCTCGTCGACGACGAGGGCGCGGGGTGCGTCGTGCATCGGGGTTCTCCTCTCAGGTGTCGGATGCCGACCGGAGTCTTCGACCGTGGAGGTCAGTGCAGGACCGCGAGTGCCCGCAACTCCATCAGCCGGGAGTGCGCGAGGATCCCGCGGCGGGCGTCCGAGGCGATCGCCCGGCAGACCGAGGCGACCTCCGGGTGGCCCAGCTGGCCGCTGGTCCCGGCGAGGGTGTGGGCCGCGGACGCGAGCGCGGTCGTGTCGCCGGACCTCGCCCCGGTGGTGATGGCGGACAGTCGGCCGGGCAGCGCGTTCACGTACATCTCCTGGAGTCGGTCCATCAGGTCGGCGTCGACGTCGTCGTCGTGAAGGTCGTCGACCTCATGGATCTCGGTGGGGCGGATCTCGGTGGGATGGATCTGAGCGAGGTTCTCCTGCGCAGTCGGCCCCGTGGTCCGGCTGCGCAGGAAGTCGAGGAGGAGGCGCGGGCCGAGCGGCTTGGCCAGGCAGGCCAGCGCTCCGGCCGCCGCGGCCTCGCTGCGGGCCTCGTCCGTGGCGGCGTCCGCCATGACGAGAAAGCGGGCCTCGGAGCCCTGCACCCGCAGGCGGCGCAGCAGCGCGGTGCCGGCGCCGCCGAGCAGGTCGGTGACGACGAGGTCGGGATCGAGGGCCGGCGCCTGGCTGAGCGCCTCACGCACGCCGGCGGCCTCGTGCGCCTGCCAGCCGGCGAGCTCGAGCAGCGCAGCGACGTGGCGCCGGGCCTCGGGCTGGTCGTCGACGACGAGGGCGGTCAGCACCGGAACCACGCCGTCCGCGCCGACTGCGCCGTCCACCCGTAGGCGGTCTGCGTGGTGACCGCGTACTGCACGGAGTAGGCCGTCACGTTGTACATGCCGATCTGCGTGCTCCAGCCCGTCGCGGTCGGCCCGAGCTGGACGGTCTGGGCGTAGCCGTCGCTGAAGTACACGGTGACCAGGTAGCCCGAGACCTTGGCGGACGTGCTGGCCGCCCAGCTCGCCGTCATGGTGGCCGGGTTGTTGCCGCGCCCGCAGGTCAAGGTGCCGCTGACGTTGCCCGGGGCGGCGACGGTGGCGGTGGCGACGCTCATCGGCGTCAGGGCCGCCGGGTCCTTGAAGGATGCATGGGCGGCGGTGCGGCCCAGCGGACCCGCCATCAGCGCCGCGGTCAGGAAGGGCAGGAGGAGCCGGCGGATGCTCATGACCGGTCCTCCTTCGCGTTCTTGCGGGTGGGCTGCCAGATGGCGAGGATCAGCCAGCCGGCGAGCAGGGTGGGAGCGCCGTACACCAGAACCTTGGCGACGACGGGGCTGCGGAAGGCCTCGATGACCCGGCCGAGGTGCGGGATGACCGCGTGGACCTGGTAGGCGGTGTCGCCCTGCAGGGTCGCCTTCCACGGGTCGGCGGCGTTGTTGGCGTCGCCCTTGGTCTGGATGGTGACCTGGCCACCGGGGCCGTGGTCCACCGAGACCACCCGGTGGGTGACGACGTGGTGGTCGTCGACCGGGATGTGGTAGCTGACGATCATGCCGACGGCGATCTCGTCGACCGCCAGTGGCGTGGCGACGGTGACGTCGCCCGGGTTGATCTCCGGCGCCATGCTGCCGGTCAGCATGGTCATGGTGCGGTAGCCGAGGACGTGGGGGCCGACGGCCAGCCCGGCGAAGGCCAGGACCGCCACCACCATGAACACCCGGGCCAGCCAGCGGTAGGCGAGCTCCAGCGAGGAGCGGATGCCTGCCCGGCGCTGCGCCGAGGGGGTGCCGGCCGGGGGCAGCTCGGTCGCCGCCCCCGAGCCGGGGAGGATGACAGCAGTCATGACGGGATCTCCGGAGGGGTCGTCAGCCGGCGTCAGTGAGCGGTGCCGGTGCGCTGGGTACCGGAGAACACGAGGCTGAGCGTGGCGCTCTTGCCCTGGAAGGTGTTGTCCGCGCCGGCCGGGAGCGAGACCGAGAAGACGAGGTAGTCGACGCCCCCCGCGTTCACGCTGTTGAGGCCGTTCAGAATGTTGGTGCTGACCGCCGGACCGCTGATCACCGTCTTCTCGGTGCCCGAGCAGGTGTAGGTCGCGGCGGTCGAGGTGCCCCCCTGCGTGTAGGGCACGGAGCAGGACTTCACGGACAGCTGCAGGCCGTTCACCGTGTCGGTGGTCAGGATGCTCGCCGCGGTCGCGGTGGAGGCCAGCGAGACCGAGGTCAGGGCCGTGTCGCCGTTGTTGCTCAGGTTGACGGCCCGGCTGAGGGAGTCACCCGGCACGAAACCGGTCGTGGTGACCGGGACGGCGAAGGCGCCCGAGGGCTGCGCCAGGTTGATGTCGACGGTGCCCGAGGCGACCGTGGTGTTCAGCGGGGCGGTGCTGTCGCTGAAGGTGCCGAAGGTGCCGAGACCGGCGACCGCGGCGGCGGTCCCGGCGATGGCCAGCGAGCCGACGACCTTCTTGGTGGTGGCGAGCTTCTTCATGGCTGCGTGTCTCCTGTCGGTCCCCGTCGTCCGGCGATCCCGGCGACAGGAACGACTGTGGAGCGGCAACCGCAGGCTCCCCGCGAGCGATCCGCAAGGAATCCGCAAGGGTTCGTCGCCGGAGCCTCAGCCGGCGGCGATGTCCCGGTCTCCCGCGCGATTCCCGCCCTTCTCCGGCCCGGGCAGCGGGGTCAGGAGAGGGTCGCCGGGCGGGCAGCGAGGGTCAGGACGAACGTCGTACCGCGTCCCTCGGCGCTGATCAGGTCCAGCGTGCCGCCGTGGGCGGTGGTGATGGCCTTGGTGATCGACAGCCCGAGCCCGACGCCGGGGACCGCGCTGCGCTGGGCGGTCGAGGCGCGGAAGAAGCGGGTGAACAGTCTGCCCTGCTCACCGCTGGGGATGCCGATGCCCGTGTCGCTCACCGAAAGCCGGGCCACCGGGGACGCACCAGGACGCTCGAGGTCGCTCACCTCGCCGTCCTCGCTCCGCCAGGCGGGCCGCAGGGTCAGCGTGACCCGGCCGCCGGCGGGGGTGAACTTCACGGCGTTGGAGACCAGGTTGTCGCAGGCCTGACCGAGGCGCTGGGCGTCGCCCGAGACGACCAGGCCCTCCTCCGGCACCTCGACGCGGATCTCCACACCCTTGGCGGCCGCGGTGACCCGAACCGTCTCCTCGGCGGCGCGCACGACGCCGGCGAGGTCGACGTCCTCGGGCTGGAGGGTGAACCGGCCGGCCTCCACCTGGGCGGTGAACAGCAGGTCGCCCACCAGCCGCAGCAGCCGGTGCGCGTTGCGCTCGACCGTGCCCAGGTACTGCTTCTGCTCGTCGGTCAGCGTCCCGTCGTCGTCGTCCAGGACCAGCTCGAGATATCCGAGGATCGAGCTGAGCGGCGTGCGGAGCTCGTGGCTGATCAGGCTCACGAACTGGTCCTTCATCCGCTCGGTGGCGCGTACCTCGGTCATGTCGGTGCCCACGAAGTTCCAGCCGGCGTGCACGCCGCGGTCGTCCGTCCGGGGCGTGATCGCCACCGAGACGGTCCGGCGGCTGCCGTCCCCGGCCACGTAGGTCCAGTCGCGGACGTCGCTGCCGTTC
>JAODNJ010000059.1 GCA_025465155.1 Frankiales bacterium | reverse complement strand
CCGGCGTGGGCCGGGACATCAGCGACCACCCGCTGGTGTACGTCTCCTGGCGGAGCGCGCGGCCGATGCCGCTGCCGCCCGGCGCGCTCCCGCTGCACGGGATCCTGCACGCCGCCGCCAGCGGGTCGCCGGACGCCGACCTCGAGATCCTGCCCTGGCTCGCGCCCTTCGGCCGGGTCATGACCGGCACGGACGACGGCGGCGACTTCTCCGTCGGAGTGGGACTCATGCAGGAGGACAGCCGAGGGCGCCTGGCGCTGGGCCCGGCCGGCCCGCCGCGGATCGAGTACGGCTACCTCGCCGAGGAACGGGACCGCCGCCGGCTGCGGGAGGGGGTCCGGGTCGTCGCGGACCTGCTGTGCGCCCCGTCGCTGGCGGCCCTGGGCGCCGTCCGCACCGACCCGCCGGACGGCGTCCTGGCCGACGACCGCGCGCTGGACCAATGGATCCGCCGGCGCCTGACCACCGCCGTCCATCTCGCCGGCACCGCGCGCATGGGCCCGGAGCACGACCCCGGCGCCGTGGTCGACCAGCACCTGCGGGTGCGCGGGATCGAGGGGCTGCGGGTCGTCGACACCTCGGTGATGCCCCGGGCGACCTCCCGTGGCCCCGCCGCCACGGCCGTGATGATCGGCGAGCGCGCAGCCGAGCTGATGACCACCCGGTGACCAGAATGGCCATTCCGGTCGGCCGTGCGAACCACCACCTGAGGACGGCAACGCCGCCCGGATCCAGACCGTCCGTGGCGCCGTCGACACCGCCGAGCTCGGCCGGATGAGCCCGCTTGGGTGATCCGATCCGTCCCGGCGGCGCGCTCTCCGCAGCCGCCGGGACGCCGGGGTCGGGGAAAGATCAGCGGACGGCGCGGATCTCGGTGCTCGTGTTCGACAGCGGGGACCAGGCGTCGGGGTGTGGCCGGCCGGAGTCGATGACCCACTTCGGCGGCACGTCGCCGCGGCCGGCGGTGGTGGTGCCGCGCGACGACCGGCCCCGGCTGCTCAGGCCGACGATGAGCGCGAGCAGCACCAGCAGCCCGACCAGAACACCGCCGATGACCAGAAGCGTCGAGAGCATGTACCCAACGTAATCAGGCGGACCGTTCCGTGTCACCGGGTGCGGATGGGCAGATCCCTCCGAAGATGTCCGCCCGCTTGCGCAGACTTCGCCGGTTGACGGCGGGGCGTACCACAAGGTCCGCCATTGACGACCGCCCCGTGGGACAACGGTCGGGACCCCGCCCGAGGGCAGAAATGGCCATTTCTGCCCTCGTCAGTCGACCGGCAGCCCGGTGTAGTTCTCCGCGAGCTCGCGCGCGGCTGCTTCCGAGGCGCAGACGCGCCGCAGTTGCGAGAGCTGCAGCTGGGCGTCGAACGCGTCGCCCGAGCGGTGCAGCATCGAGGTCATCCACCAGGAGAAATGGGTGCAGCGCCAGACGCGGGCCAGGGCCGCGTCCGAGTAGGCGTCGACCAGGTCGGTCTGCCGGTCCTGCAGCAGCCGGGCGAACGCGGCGGCCAGGCGGGTCACGTCTGCGATGGCGAGGTTCAGTCCCTTGGCGCCGGTCGGCGGGACGATGTGTGCGGCGTCGCCGGCCAGGAACAGCCGGCCGCGGCGCATCGGCGTGCTCACGAACGAGCGCATCGGCAGGATCGACCTGTCCGTCACCGGTCCCCGGTTGACCGACCAGCCCCCGAACGCGAACCGGGTGTCGAGCGCGTCCCAGATGCGCTGGTCGGACCAGTCCTCGATCCGCTCCGAGGGATCCACCTGGAGGTACAGCCGGGACACCGACGGTGAGCGCATCGAGTAGAGGGCGAATCCCTCGGGGTGCCACGCGTAGATGAGCTCGTCCGTCGCGGGTGGCGCGTCGGCCAGGATGCCGAGCCAGGCGTAGGGGTAGGTCCGTTCCCAGACCCGCCCGGGGGTGCCACCCTGGACCACCGGCCGGGAGACGCCGTGGAAGCCGTCGGTGCCGGCGATCACGTCGCACTCGAGCACCTGCGGGGTGTCGTCGGCGTCGGTGAACCGGATCCGCGGCCGCTCGCCGTCGACGTCCTCCGGCATGACGTCGGAGACCTCGAAGAGCAGCGGTGGTCCGCCGTCCAGCTGGGCGGCGACGAGGTCCTTGACCACCTCGGTCTGGCCGTAGACCCAGACCGTCCGCCCGCACAGCTGCTGGAAGTCCAGGGCGTGCCGGGTGCCCGGCCACTGGAGATGGATGCCGCGGTGCTCCAGGCCCTCGCGGCGCAGCCGGTCGCCGACGCCGGCCCCGACCAGGGTGTCGACGGAGTGCTGCTCGAGGATGCCGGCGCGGATCCGTTGCTCGACGTACTCGCGGGAGCGGTTCTCGAGCACCACGGAGTCGATCCCGCGCAGCGCGAGGAGCCGTGAGAGCAGCAGTCCCGCCGGGCCGCCGCCGATGATTCCCACCTGGGTCCGCACGCCCGGAGTGTGACCCCCGGCTGCCGATCGCGGGGGACCGCTGCCGCGCGCTCGGCGGGAGCCGGCGTCGGCTCCTTCCGTCCCATGGGAGTTCGGGCTTGGGCAGCCCAGGCCGCGGTCGTACGTTCGCGGGTATGACCGGCACCACGGAGCGCACACCGGCGGAGACCGGGCTGATCCTGCCGCGCTACCTGCGGGAGCCCGACGACCGGCGGACGCCGGTGGGCTTCCCCGGCTACCGGAGCACCGCGCTGCGCGCACCACTGCGCACCCCGGTCGACCTTCCGCACCGGCTGACCGAGATCACCGGGCCGGTCCTCGGCGAGGACCGGGTGCGGCCCGGGGACGCCGACCTGACGCTGCGGAGAGGCGGCGAGGCGCAGGGCCAGCGGATCCTCGTCCACGGGCGGGTGCTCGACAGCGACGGCCGGCCCGTCCCTGAGGCCCTGGTCGAGGTCTGGCAGGCCAACGCGGCGGGCCGCTACCGGCACGTCGCCGACACCTTCCCGGCGCCGGTCGACCCGCACTTCGACGGCCTCGGCCGAGTCGTGACCGACGGCCTCGGCCGCTACGAGTTCATGACGATCAAGCCCGGGGCCTACCCGTGGGGCAACCACCGCAATGCGTGGCGGCCGGCGCACATTCATTTCAGCCTGTTCGGCCGGGCCTTCACCCAGCGGCTGGTCACCCAGATGTACTTCCCGGACGACCCGCTGTTCGGCCAGGACCCGATCTTCACCTCCATCCCCGCCGCCGCGCGGCACCGCGCGATCAGCCGGTTCGACCTCGAGCGGACGCAGCCGGACTGGGCGCTGGCCTTCGAGTGGGACATCGTCCTCCGCGGCACGGACCAGACGCCGTTCGAGACCCGGGACGACGGAGACGTCGCGTGACCGCGAACCCGTTCGACGTCCCCGAGGCGACCGAGCCGCACCAGCCGCACTCCGGGCAGCGCGGGACGGGCTTCCTGACCGGGCCGTTCCGCCTGGGCCCCACGCCGAGCGCCACCGTGGGGCCGTACCTGGCGATCGGCCTCACCTGGCCGGACGGCCCGTACGCCGCGGCCGAGGGCACCGAGGGTGCGTTCTGGATCCGCGGCCGGGTCGTCGACGGCCACGGCGACCTCGTGCCCGACGCGATGATCGAGACGTGGCAGGCCGACCCGGACGGCCGGTTCGCCTCCCCGGAGGACCCGCGCGGCGCGGCGCGGTACCCGGGCTTCCGCGGCTATGCCCGGTCGCAGACCGCGGAGCCGCCCGGCGAGTTCGGCATCCTCACGCTGAAGCCGGGGCGGGTGCCCGACGGCGAGGGCGGGCTGCAGGCACCGCACGTCGACGTCTCGGTCTTCGCCCGCGGCATGCTCGACCGCGTGGTCACCCGGATCTACTTCTCCGACGAGACGGAGGCGAACGCCGAGGACGTCGTCCTCCGCTCGCTGCCGGACGAGGAGGCGCGCCGGACCCTGCTCGCGACGCCGTCCGCCGACGGGTACGTCCTCGACATCCACCTGCAGGGCGAGGGCGAGACGGTGTTCTTCGCGGTATGAACTTCCGGTGAGTGCTCTGTTCGCCGGCACGTTCGCCCGCGGGGGAGCGGCGGCCGCGGTCTCCGACGACGGCTGGTTCCGGGCGCTGCTCGACGTGGAGGCCGCGCTCGCCCGGGCCGCCGCCGCGACCGGCGTGGTGGCGGCGACGGCGGCGGACGCGGTGACCGCCGCGTGCGCCGACCCCTCCCGGCTGGATCTGGCGCGGGTGGTGGCGCACGCCGCCGACGCGGGCAATCCGGTCCCGCCTTTGGTGCAGGTCCTCCGGGAGGCGGTCGGCCCGCGGGACGCCGTCGCCGTCCACGTGGGTGCCACCAGCCAGGACGTCCTGGACTCCGCGCTGATGCTGCTCGCCCGCCGGGCGATCGGCGCGATCGACGCCGACCTCACCCGCGCCGGAGAACTCGCCGCGGGGCTGGCCCGGGCCCACCGCGACGACGTCGTCATGGGCCGCACGCTCATGCAGCAGGCGCTGGCGACGACGTTCGGGCTCACTGCGGCCGGGTGGCTGGCCGGCCTGGACGGCGCCCGGGCCCGGCTGCAGGCCGTCGATGCGTCGCTGCCGGTCCAGTACGGCGGCGCCGTGGGCACGCTGGCCGGCACCGACGGGTCCGGCGTGGACGTCCGGGCGGCCCTCGCCCGGGAGCTGGGGCTGACGGCCACTCCGCTGCCGTGGCACACGGTGCGGCTGCCGGTCGCGGATCTGGCGGGTGCGCTCGGCGCGACCGCCGGCGTCGTCGCGACGGCGGCGGTCGACATCGTGCTGCTCGCGCAGGCCGAGGTGGGCGAGGTCGCCGAGGCGTCGCAGGAGCGGGGCGGCTCGTCGGCCATGCTGCACAAGAACAACCCGGTGGCCGCGATCTCCGCCCGGGCCTGCGCGCGCCGCGCGCCCGGTCTCGCCGCCACCCTGCTGGCCGCCATGGAGCAGGAGCACGAGCGGGCGGCGGGCGCGTGGCACAGCGAGTGGCCCACGATGACCGAACTGCTCGGCACGGTCGGCTCGGCCGCGTCGTGGCTGGCCGAGAGCCTCGCGTCGTTGCGGGTGGACACCGCCCGCATGGAGGCCACCGTCGCCGCTGCCGGCGAGCCCCGGCTGGCCCAGGGCTCCACCGAGGCGCTCACGCCGTCGCTGGGCCGCGCCGGGGCGCACGAGGCCGTCGCTCTCGCCGTCCGGGAGGCGGACCTGGGCGGCCGCCCGCTGGCCGACGTCCTCCGCGACCGCGGGGACGTCGACATGGAGGGGCTCCTGCGGGCCGCCGGCCCCGACGTCGGTGAGGCCGGTGCCCAGGTCGACGCCGCGCTGGCTGCGCACGAGAAGACGAACGAGAGGAAGCCGTGAGCGCCGTCGCCGTCTCCTGGACGGTGGACGGGCCGGCCGGCGCGCCGGTCGTCCTGCTGTCGAACTCGCTCGGGACCACGCGGGCGATGTGGCAGCCGCAGGTGCCGGCGCTGGCCGAGCGGTACCGGGTGGTCACCTACGACACCCGCGGTCACGGGGCCTCGCCGGTGCCGCCCGGCCGCTACACGATCGACGACCTCGTGGACGACGCCGCGGCCCTGCTGGACGAGGTGGGCGCCGAGCGGGCGCACCTCGTCGGGCTCTCCCTCGGGGGCATGACCTCTCTGCGACTGGCGGCGCGGCACCCTGAACGCGTCGACCGGATGGTCGTGCTGTGCACGTCGGCCTTCTACGGCACCCGGGAGAGCTGGCTGGACCGCGCGCACCGCGCCCGCACCGAGGGCACCGCCGCGCTCGCGGCCACGGTGGTCGGCCGCTGGTTCACCTCCGGCTTCGCCGCCGCGCATCCCGACGTCGTCGGCCGGTGCGAGGCGACGCTCGCCGCGCTCGACGACGAGGGCTACGCGGCGTGCTGCGAGGTCATCGCGGACATGGACCTCCGCGCCGATCTGGCCTGCATACCCGTGCCCACCCTGGTCGTCTCGGGCGCGCAGGACCTCGCCGCGCCGCCGGAGCATCAGCGCGCCATCGCCGCCGCGATCCCGAAGGCCGAACTGGTCACCCTCGACCGGGCGGCGCACATCGCGAACCTCGAGCGGCCGCTGGACGTGACGGGGATCGTGCTCGGCCACCTCGACCCCGCGGAGGATCAGCGATGACCGAGCCCCAGGGCCCCCCGGCCGACCGGCCGCGCACCGACGACGAACGCCGGGAGGCCGGGATGCGGACCCGGCGGGAGGTGCTCGGCGACGCGTACGTCGACCGCGCCGTCGCCGGCACGACGCCGCTGACCGCGGACTTCCATGATTTCATCACCCGGGTCGCGTGGGGGGACGTCTGGCAGCGACCGGGGCTGACCCGCCGCGAGCGCAGCATGCTGACGCTGGCGATCACCGCCGCGCTGCGGCACTGGGACGAGTTCGCGCTGCACGTGCGGGCCGCCGTGACCAACGGCCTCAGCGACGCCGAGATCGCCGAGGTCCTGCAGCACACTGCGGTCTATGCCGGCGTGCCGGCCGCGAACCACGCGTTCGCCGTCGCCCGGCCGATCCTGGAGGAACTCCGGGGCCGCTCCGCGGAGTGATCCGGCGCGCACGGTCGCCGCCGATCGCACGGGCCGAGGCCGAAGGCGGTGACAGCCCCCCGCGGCGGTGGTTCGATTGCTGCGCCCGGAAGGGCCGGCGCGGGGGATCGACGCCAGGCGGGAGGTCCCGTGGACCCTGCCCCGACGGCCGTCGCCCCGATCACCACCGAGCGCCGGGCGCTGCCGGCCACACGGGCCGTGCTGGCCATCTTCGCCGTGCTGAGCACGCTCGCGTTCACCTCCTTGTTCGTGTTCAGCGACCGGTCCGACGAGTGGTTCGCCTGGACCATCGTGCCGTCGCTGTCCGCCGGCTTCTTCGGAGCCTGCTTCGGGTCCACGCTGGTCGTCGAGATCCTGTCGCTGCGGCAGCGGGCGTGGGCGCCCATCCGCGTCAACGCGCTCGCCATCTTCGTATTCGCGACGCTGACCCTGATCGCCACGCTCCTGCACGTGGGCAAGTTCCACCTGCAGGCGGACAACGCGGCGACCGTCCAGGCGCAGGCGGCGGCCTGGTTCTGGCTCGTGGTCTACATCGTCGTCCCGGTCGCGCTGGCGATCCTGATGCTGCTCCAGGAGCGGGCCCCCGGTGCCGATCCACCGGACCGGCACCCCGTTCCCGCCGTGCTCCGGGTGGCGCTGGGCGTCGAGTCCGCGGTGCTGCTCGTCGACGGTGTCGCACTGTTCGCCGTCCCCTCGAGCGCCGCGACGTGGTGGCCGTGGCCCCTGACCCCCCTCACCGCGCAGGTGACCGGCGCGTGGCTGGTGGCCTTCGGCCTGGTCAGCGGCGTCACCGCGGCCGCCGGCGACCTCGTCCGCCAGCGCGGCGCGGCCGTCGCCTACACCGTGCTCGGCGTGCTCGTGCTGGTCACCACGCTCCGGTTCCGCGCCACCGTCGCGTGGGCCGGGGCCTCCGCGTGGATCTACCTGGCGCTGGCGGTGGCGGTCACCCTGACCGGCGCGGTCGGGTGGTGGCTGGCCTCCCCGGCGCACGAGGGCCGCGATGGGTGACCGCGGGCGGGCCGCGCTGGCCGTCCTCACCCGTGACGAGGGCGTCCGCGCGGCGGTCACCCAGGAGCTCGAGCGCCGTTACGGCAGGGACTTCCCCGTCGTTGCCGCGGCCGACCCACAGGACCTGCGCGACGCGCTCGAGCGCCGCGATCTCGCGGTCGCCGTGCTGTTCGGCGGCCTGGGCGAGGCCGACCCCGACGGCCTGGCCGTGCTGCGCGAGATGCGGTCGGGCTACCGGGGCGCCCTGGCGGTGGCGCTGGCCCGGTGGGGGGCCTGGGAGACCACCCGCCCGATCTTCGAGGCGCTCACCCTGGGGCAGATCGACCGCTGGCTGACCGCCCCGGAGGAGAACGGCGACCCCGAGTTCCACCGCGCGGTCACCGAGTTCCTGAGCGAGTGGGAGTCGCGCGAGGGCGGTGGCTTCGAGGCGATCCGCATCATCGGCGACCGCTGGTCGGCGCGAACCCAGTTCCTCCGGGACAACTTCACCCGCAACCGGATACCGATCGGCTTCTACGACGCCGGAACCCCGGAGGCCGAGGCGATGATGGTCGGGCTGGACCTGCGCGAGCCTCGGCTGCCGGTCCTCGTCCTCCGGTTCCGGCCGGAACGCCCGGTCCTCCAGAACCCGACCGACCTGGAGATCGCCGGCGCGTTCGGGCTGCTCACCGCGCCGGACCCGGACGCCGTCTTCGACGTCGTGATCGTCGGCGCCGGGCCGGCCGGGCTGGGCGCGGCGGTCTACGCCGCCTCCGAGGGGCTGTCGACGCTCGTCGTCGAGCCGGAGGCGGTGGGCGGTCAGGCGGGCACCAGTTCGCTGATCCGCAACTATGCCGGCTTCCCGATGGGGGTGAGCGGGAACCGGCTGACGTTCAGCGCGTTCCAGCAGGCCTGGGCCTTCGGGTCGACGTTCCTCTTCGTGCGCGCAGCGACGGCGCTCACGACCGGCGACGGCCTGCACCGGGTCGCCCTCAACGACGGGTCCACCGTGACCGGCCGGACCGTCGTCGTCGCCACCGGGGCCAGTTGGCGGCGGCTGGGCGTGCCGCCGCTCGAGGAGCTGGTCGGCCGCGGGGTGTTCTACGGGGCCGCGGTCAGCGAGGCGCCCGCGATGCGGGGGCGGCACGTCTTCGTCGTCGGAGGCGCCAACTCGGCCGGCCAGGCGGCGGTGTACCTGTCCCGCTATGCCGACCGGGTCACCCTGCTGGTCCGGCGCGGCACGCTCACGGCGTCCATGTCGGACTACCTCGTCCGCGAGCTGGAGGCGTTGCCCAACGTCGACGTCCGTTTCCGCGTGCAGGTCGTGGACGGCCGCGGCAGCGAGTTCCTGGAGTCCTTCACCCTGCGCGACCTGGACACGGGGGCGGAGGAGGAGCAGGAGGGCGTGCTGTTCGCCCTGATCGGCAGCGAGCCGCGGACCGACTGGCTCGGCGGCACCCTGGCGCTGGACCGCGGGGGATCCCTGGTCACCGGCGCGGCCCTGATGGGGGACGACGTCGCGCCGGCCTGGCCGTCCGGGCGGGCGCCGGCGCTGCTGGAGCCCAGCACGCCAGGCGTGGTCGCCGTCGGCGACGTCCGCGCCGGTTCGGTGAAGCGGGTCGCCTCTGCGGTCGGCGAGGGCGCCCTCGCGGTCACCCTGGTGCACGCGCACCTCGCCTCGCCGGCGGTGGCATCCCGCTGAGCGGGCCGTCCGGCTGACGGCCGGGAGGTGATCCCTCACCCATCGGAGTCCCTCCAGGTTGGAACCCCGTGCCGCGGGTAGGGCCCTACGCCGGTCGGTTTCACCGTCGAGGCCGGCCGCCGAACCGTCGAGCACCGCCGCCTGCGTTGCCTCGCGTGATCGCAGGAGGAGTACGCCCGCTTGACCGAGGAAACGCCGTCCCGGCTGCTCGCCGGAGGGGTGCGGGTGGCGACGATCCCGTTCGCCGACCCCTACGTCGACGCCGTGGTGCCGCCCGGCACGGTGCGGGTCGGCCCGCCGGGCAGCCCCAGCCCGTGGCTGGACGCGGACTAC
>JAODNJ010000041.1 GCA_025465155.1 Frankiales bacterium | reverse complement strand
CATGACCGTGGCTGTGATCGATCGGAACGACGTCGTGCTGCGCGGGCGGATGTCCGCGCCGGCGGAACTGCGCACGTTACCCAGTGGCGACCTGCTGGTCACGTTCCGTCTGGTCGTGCGGCGACCGGAGCCGCGGGTGCGCGGCCAGTCCGTCGACGTCCTCACCTGCATCACCTACGACCGGTCCCTCCAGCGGCGGGCAGCGGTGTGGCAGCCGGGCGACGTCGTGGAGGTCGAGGGCGCACTGCAGCGCAGGTTCTGGCGAACCCCGACCGGAACCGCGTCGGTCTGTGAGGTGAACTGCCGCAAGGGGCGCAAGGTGCCCCGCTCGTCGGTCCCGGCCGTGGACCAGACGGCGTGACCTGGGCTCTGGTCGCCCGGCCCTGCCGGGCTCAGTCGTCGTGAGGTCGCAGGACCAGCCCCGTCCTCGGCTTCGGGACGAACAGGGTGGACTTGCGGGGCATCCGGGCGCCTGCCCGGGCCACGTCTGCCACGTCGGTGGGCGAGGGCGCGCGCAGGAGCAGCGCGGTCCCGTCGCGGGCGGCCGCCGTGCGCAACGCCTCGTCGACGTCGTGGGCGACAAGGACCGAGGCGGGGTCGTCCCGCCGGTGCCAGAGGTGGGCCAGAAGGCCGTGCTGCGCCAGAACCACGTCCAGACCCCGCCAGGCCGCGGGCGCCTCCGCCGGAACGGTGGCGAGCACGGCCGGGGACGGCCGGCTCAGCCGGACGAGGCGTCGACCGTCGGTCAGCAGGAACCCCGGCTCGTCCGTGCCGTCCAGCCAGCTGCGCACCTCGGCAGGGATCCCGGAACCTCCCGGGGATCCGGCGCCGGCAGGGGTCCGGTCCTCGACGGAGAATCCGGCCCCGGCGGTGGCGATCGCGGTGTCCAGGTCCAGGTCCGGGACCACCCGGTGGATGGGCTGGACCCGCAGCCCGGCGGGTCCCATCGGTGTGACGAGGGCCAGGATCGCGTCGCTGTCCGTGCTGTCCGGATGCTCGCGGTGATGTGCCTGGGCGGCGGCGAAGCGGTGATGGCCATCGGCGATGACCGCTCCGGTCCGGCGCAGCGCGGCGCTCACCCCGGCCACGACCTCGGGGTCCCCAACCCGCCAGAGCCGGTGTGCCACGCCATCTGCGTCCACCAGGTGCAGATCGGGCTCGGCCCGGCGCACATGGGCGCTCAGGCCCGGCAGCGTGGGCTCGGGGTCATGGGCCAGGACGATGGGCTCCAGGTCCGTCCGGGTGGCCGCCAGCAGCGCCCGCCGGCCCTCGACGGCAGGCGCGTAGGTGTCCTCGTGCGGCAGTACGGCGCGGGACCCGGCTGCGGGCAGGCCCACGGCGCCGAGCCATCCGCGGGTGGGGGAGACGTCGCCCGGAGGGATCATCTCGTAGAGCCAGAGCGCCGGCCGGGTGTCCCGGACGAGCACCCCGTCGCCCTCCCAGAGCCGGAGCGTGGCCAACGCCAGCTCGGCCGGACTCGCGGTTCCGGCCGGGTCACCCGCTCCGGGGAACGGGTCGACGCTGGGAAGGATGAGGCGGACGATGTTGTGCGGGTCCGCAGCGGCCAGGTGCTCACGGCCGGCCGGGGTCACCAGGTCGTAGGCTGGCGAGCTGACCCGGGCGAGATGCTCGGGGTCGCGCCGCCGGTAGGTCAGCGCCCGGAAGGGCCGGACCTCGAGTCCCGCCGCTGGAGGCGGGACATCCGCCGACGACGAGTGCACGACGGGAATCCTAGGAGCGTCCCGCTCCGGCCCGCCGACGCGACCGGGCGACCGAGCGGCGCCCATCGCCGCGCGCCGGGGCCGGTCGCGGGCGTCGTCCGAGCTGGAGGGGGCAGCGTGTCCGAGGAACCGAGCCCCGAGGGCGGCGTCTACGAGTGGTATCAGCGCGGCCTGCACCTGCTCGGCAACGGGGACCCCGCCGCCGCGGCGACGCTCCTGGGCCGGGCGGCGGAGGCCGAGCCGGGATCCCGCAGCGTGCTGGAGGCTCTGGCGCGCGCCCAGTACGACGCCGGCCGGTACCGCGAGGCGATGACTGCCTTCACCGAGCTCATCGCGGTCAATCCCACCGACGACTACGCGCAGTTCGGCCTCGGGCTCTCGGCCAGCCGCGCCGGGGAACTCCAGCTCGCCGCCGAGCACCTGGCACTCGCGGTCGCCATGCGGCCCGATCTCGGCCACTACGCGCGCGCCCTCCGCGGCGTTCGGGCCCGGCGCGCCGCGGAGTCGGCGTGACCGGGGGCCCACCGCCGCTCGCGGCGGGTATCCGGCGTCCCCCGAGCGCCGTGTACGACGTGGCGCTCCTGGACCTGGACGGTGTCGTCTACGTCGGCCCGGACGCCGTCCCCGGAGTTCCCGAAGCCCTCGCCGAGGCCCGCAGCGCCGGCATGCGGCTCGGCTTCGTCACGAACAACGCCGCCCGGCCACCTGACGACGTCGCCCGGCACCTCACCGAGCTCGGTGTACCGGCCGAGGTCGATGACGTGATCACCAGCGCCCAGGCGGCTGCCACGGTGGTCGCCGGGACGATGGGGCAGGGGGCCCGCGTGCTGGCCGTCGGTGGCCCCGGGGTGGCGATCGCCCTGACCGCGGCCGGACTGACCGTGGTGCGGTCCGCCGAGGGGCGGCCCGTCGCGGTCGTGCAGGGCTACGGCCGCGACGTCGGCTGGGCGCAACTGGCCGAGGCGGTGGTGGCCGTCCGCAACGGGGCGCGGCACGTCGCCACGAACACCGACTCGACGATCCCGTCCCCGCGCGGTCCACTGCCCGGCAACGGCGCATTCGTCGGAGTGGTCAGCGGCGTCACCGGCCAGGAACCTCTGGTCACGGGCAAACCGGATCCGGCCATGCACGCGGAGTGCGTGCGACGCACGGGCGCGCGGCGGCCCCTCGTCGTGGGCGACCGGCTGGACACCGACATCGAAGGCGCGCGGCGGGCCGGTGCCGCAAGCCTGCTGGTCCTCACCGGGGTCACCGATCCCGCGGCCCTGCTCGCCGCTGGGCCGCAGCGCCGGCCCGATCTGCTCGCGGCCGACGTAGGGGGCCTGCTGGTCCCACATCCCGCCGTGGAATCCGCGGAAGGCGGGTGGCGCTGCGGCGGCTGGACCGTGCAGCCCGCTCCCGACGGGCTGAGCCTCGCCGCCGATCCCATGGCCGACGGCGACGACCTGGACGGGCTCCGGGCGCTCTGCGTGGCGCACTGGACACGACCGCCCGCCGGCGGGCCGGCGCCACGGATCACCGCCCGGGACGACCGGGCCGCCGAGGCGCTGGGTCGATGGCATCTCCTGCCGTGACCGCCCCGTCGCTACAGCAGCGAACGGAGCTTGAACATGTCGCGCAGCCCGGCCTCGAGCTTGACCCGCCCAGACGCCCACGCCGGTGCGAAGGACAGCTCCCCGGCCGTGAGCGCGAGAAGGTCGTCGCCGGACATGGTGAGCCGGATGTCGGCAGGGGCAAGGGACGGGTCGTCGGGCACCGCGTGCATGTCCCTGATCTCGCTGTCCGCCAGCCGGGCCTGCACCACCTGGCCGAGGTCGGTCAGCCGGCAGGAGAGGCTCCTGTCCATGCCTTTCGCCGCCGGGCTGGACGCAAGGTCACCGAGAATCCCCTCCAGGGCCTTCATGCACTGCTCGATCGTCGCCACGCGGGGCAGCCTCCTCGCTGTCGGTACCGGGTGCCCGCCATCCAACCGTGTCCCCACCGTGGCTGCCCGTGTGGTCCTTTCCGGCCGGTAACCTCGGGTCCGTGCGCGGCGCACGTCCGCACACCGAGCACGGGCCACGACCACCGATCCCAGGCGAGAGGCGGGCAGGATGACCGAGCCGAGTCCGTCGCGACCGTTGCCGGGTCCGCCTCCGTCCCCGGAACTGGCGGCGGATCAGGGAGAGCCGCAGGCCGCGCCGGGCATCCGTGCGGTCCCCGAGCCGGGGGACGAAGCGTCCGGCCTGGAGGCGGAGCCCTTCCCGGATCTCGCTGCGCGTCCGGTGGCCGAGCACGTCGGGATCTTCGAGGCCGAGCATTCCCGGCTGAAGGACGAGCTGTCCACGATCGACCAGCTGTGATGGTCCGGCGCAGCCGACTGGATGCCGAGCTCGTGCGCCGTGGTCTGGCCCGGTCCCGGGAACACGCGGTCGCCCTGATCGCCGAAGGCCGGGTCGCCGTCGCCGGTAGCGCGGCGACCAAGCCCGCGACCGGAGTCGATGCCGGCACACCCGTCGTGGTCCGCACCGACCCCGACCAGCCGTCGTGGGTCTCCCGGGGCGCGCACAAGCTGCTCGGGGCGCTGGGCGCCTTCCCCGTTGCCGTCGAGGGCCGCCGCGCGCTCGACGCCGGAGCGTCCACCGGAGGCTTTACCGAGGTCCTGCTGAGCCGTGGGGCGTCCGAGGTGGTCGCCGTCGACGTCGGCTACGGCGAGCTGGCCTGGCCGCTGCGCACCGACGAGCGGGTGCACGTGCTCGAGCGCACCAACGTCCGCACCCTCGGTCCCGATCAGATCGGCGGACCGGTCGGCCTCGTCGTCGCCGACCTGTCCTTCATCTCGCTGCGCCTGGTGCTGCCGGCGTTGACCGCCTGCGCGCAGCCGGATGCGGACCTCCTGCCCATGGTCAAGCCACAGTTCGAGGTCGGCCGCGCACGCTTGGGCACCGGTGGCGTGGTCCGCGACCCTGCCCATCGGGCGGCCGCGGTCCTGGAGGTCGGGCGAGCCGCGGCCGAGCTCGGGTGGGGGGCCGCCGGGGTCGTGGCCAGCCCGTTGCCCGGACCCGCAGGCAACGTCGAGTTCTTCCTGTGGTTGCGTCGCGACGCCGGCCCGCTCCGGGACGAGGACGTCCAGCGGGCGGTCGAGGAGGGACCACAGTGACAGTGA
>JAODNJ010000498.1 GCA_025465155.1 Frankiales bacterium | reverse complement strand
CGTACTGGTAGGTGACCGGAGAACCGCCCTCGAGCATGAAGGCCGTCCGGGGCGGAGTCCACCACCGCAAGCTGCCGATGAACCCGGCCAGCAGCAGCTGGAGGACCACGAAGGCGAGCAGCAGCCGAATGGCGGCCCGACGCAGCCGGTGCCGGCGGTGCGGGACCCGGACCGGCGGCCCGTTCTGTGGTCGGTGCTCGCCCCGGGGCGCCCACTCACGCCCCTGGGCGTCCGGGAAGCCGGGAGGTACCGGAAAGTCAGGAGGACCGGGAACCGGTTCCGAAGCCGATGACGATCGGCGACCAGGGGTCCAGGTGCTCCCTGCCATGCCGCAAGAACGACGGGCACCGCCCGCGGGGTTCCCCGCCAGAGCAGTGTCGATCGCTCACGCCGAACGGAACTGGTGTCGGGGAGCCGCCCGTCGATGCCAGCGGCCGAACCCTGAGCCCTCAGGGGCAGTACGGCGGCGCCCTCCCTCGACTCGTCGAGTGAGCACATTTGCCCCACTCGTGGGGTGAGCGCCTCGTGGATCCAGGCCATCGAGGACCGGGCGTTGGACAAGCGGGCCAAGCAGAAGCGGATCTCTGTCGCCGAGTTTGGTCTGCTGGCGGCGACCGAGGCCGACGCCCAGGACGCCCGGACCAGGCCCGCGGACCGTCCAACCGAACTACGGAAGGCGCAGGGGGAGGGTCCGTGGACCGCCCCTCCGACGAGGATGAGGCCATGGCGCAGGGAACGTGACGGGGCAGTCGGTGAGCCGGGGTCCAGCCGCGAGCGTCGGTGGGAATCCCGCTGCTGCCGTTCGCCGCAGATCCACCCGTGGCCCGAGTTGTCCGGCAGGTCCTCCGTTCCGTGACGACACGCAACGCAATCTGGCGTTTCCGACGGGATCCGGCCACGTTGCATTGTCCCGAGGATGTCGCCGGCACGATGCTGCTGAACCACCCGGGAAGAGGAGGGGCGGATGACCAACGTCGAGCAGAACAAGGCCCTGGACCTGCGGTTCGTGAACGAGGTCCTGAACGAGCACAACCTGGACGTCCTGCCGGACCTGGTCGCCGAGGACTTCGTCGAGCAGAATCCGCCACCGGGCCAGGGGCCGAGACGCGAGGGCCTGCGGCAGTTCCTCGCGCAGATGTTCCAGGCATTCCCCGACCTCCGCTGGCGGGTGGAGGAAATGGTGGCCGAGGGCGACCGGGTCGCCGCCTTGTCGACCTGGGAAGGTTCTCATCGCGGCGCGTTCTTCGGTGTCCCACCAACCGGCCGCAGCGTCTCCGTGGAGGCCTGGACGATCGACCGCTTCCGCGACGGCAAGCTGGCGGAGAGCCGCATCATCATGGACGTGATGGGGCTGATGCAGCAGCTAGGGGTGGTGCCCAGTCCCGCATCCACGGAGCCCGCGGCCACGGTCACCTGACGGTCGGCCACTTTCCCACCCATCTCATCCCTTGCTGCCGAACTCAGCACGCCCCGGGTACGGCTGACAAAGGTGATGGATTCTGCCAACTCCGATGTGGCCTGGCCCTCCACGGAGCGGCGCTCCCTCCAGGTCGTCGGCCGGCAGCAAGCGCCCCGAGCGGCCCACTCTGGGTCAGGCCGTCTGTCGTTTTGACCGCGTCTGACGCCGTTGGTGGGGGCCCGATGTGGGTCATCGGGCGTGTTGCCCGACGGCGTGGGCGTCGGGGGGCGGGGTGCCGTAGAGGGCCGGGTCTCTCAGGGGGGCGGGTTCGGTCGTGAGGGCGGCGCTCTCGATGCGGTCCCAGCGGAACCAGCGGGGCGCGTCCCGCTCGCGGCACCAGGCGACGAGGTACCAGCGGTCGCCGGTGCGGGCGATCAGGTGCGGCTCAACCCGTCGGCGGGTCACCGTGCCGTGGCGGTCCCGGTAGCGCAGGGCCACCACCCGACGCTGGGCCAGCGCCTCCTCGACTACGGCGGCGGCGTTCGGGCGTGCCGTGGACGAGCCGCGGACCCACACCCGACCGGCCAGCCGCTCGGCCTCGGTGCGGGCCGTCGGGCCCATCACGTCGAGCACCTTCTGCAGCGCCGCGCGGCCGTCGACAGCGAACGGCGCGTCCGGCGCCCCGGCTAGCGCCACAGCCACCGCGACCGCCTGGGCGGGAGTGAGATTGACCGGCGGCAGGGTGGCCACCGCGTCCAGCGCGTACCCGCCCCCGGGACCGGCCGTGGCCCAGATCGGCACACCGGCCTGCTGCAGCGCGGAGACGTCGCGCTTGACCGTCCGGACCGACACCTCCAACCAGCCGGCGAGCCACCCCGCCGTCCGACCGCGGGGCCCGGCCCGGCGCAGCTCCTCGCTGAGCGCGTGCAGCCGGTCGGTGCGGTTCACCCGGGAATCGTCGCAGAATCGGTGACAGCACGGTGTCACCGGCAGCGACGCACAGTTCTGTCATGACATCGATCGCCCTGTTCCACTCAGCCCTCGGGGTCCGCCCCGGAATTAGTGAGGCCGCAGAACGCCTCCGAGCGGCCGGCCACCAGGTCTCGGTGGTCGACCAGTACGACGGGCTGGTCTTCGACGACTACGCGAAGGGCAGCGCCTACACGGAACAGGTCGGCTTCCCGGCCCTCATGCAGGCCGCGCTGGACGGCGTCTCGGAACTGCCCGACGGCTTTGTCGCGGCCGGGTTCTCCAACGGCGCCGGTATGGCCGAGTACGTCGCCACTCGTCGCCGCTGTGCCGGGCTGCTGCTGTTCTCCGGCGCGCTGCCGCTGAACATGCTGGGCGCGGCGCCCTGGCCGACGGGCCTACCCGTGCAGATCCACTACAGCCTGGACGACCCCTTCCGTCGTCAGGAGTGGATCGACGCCGTGGCGGCGGACGCCACCCGCGGCGGCGGTCGAGTCGAGACGTTCGACTATCCGGGGACCGGCCACCTCTTCACCGACCCGAGCCTGCCCACCGAATACGACCCAGGTGCCACCGAACTGCTCTGGCAGCGGGCACTGGCCTTTCTCTACGGCCTCACCGACTGACCGCGCCAGAGGCTCCGGGCTTGCCCTGTCCCGGGGCTGGCCGTAGTGGGCGGCGTCGCTGCAGCCGCGTCCAGGGCGACGAGCGCCGACGGCGCGATGCAGTTGGCAGGACGCGATCACCCTTTGTTAGCCGTACTCAGCACGCCCTGACAGCCGCGAAGAAGGCTGGAAACGACCGAAGGCAGCTCAGGGTCGGGGACTTCCGGTGCGCGGGCGGGTGACTCGGCCGGTTCAGCCGTCGACGTCCGGCCCCAGAAGTCGCCCGGATCCGTCGAGATGGCAGACGCGATGATGGAGGCTCCTGAACGACGCGTGTGCCAGGCCGTGCAGCCGCACGGTCAGGCGTCCGACCCGCGCGCCGGCACCCAACACCGATCCGCTGACAGACGGAGGACCCGCCCCGGGGACCTCGGCGGTCCCGGTGCCCGCGGACTACCGGAACGGGAAGACTCAGTATCCGGCAGCCGAGGCGGCGGAGCTGCTACGGCGAACGCGCACCCACAGGGCCGCCGTACCGAAACCCAAGTCTGCCGAGGCCACGCCCCGGCAAAGCTCATTCCCGTGCCTCGACGATCGGGACGTGGCCGGCCGTCGGGGCAGGCTCTACAGCCAGCCGCGGCGGCGCAGGGCCCGCCACAGACCGCCGGCCAGCACGACGATCACCGCGGTGCTGACCGCGAAGCCCCAGTGCTGGTTGAACCCGGGATAGGGCACGTTCTGGCCGTACCAGCCGGTCACCGCGGTGGGGACGGCGATGATCGCGGCCCAGGCGGCCAGCTTCTTGGTGATCTCGTTGAGTTGGGTGCTCTGCTCGGTGTAGTTGGTCTCCAGCACGCCGGCGAGTAGCTCCCGGGCTGCTTCGGCGCCGTCGGCGGCGCGCACGACGTGGTCGTGGACATCCTGGAAGTACGGGGCCAGCTCCCGGGTGACCAGCTCGATGCCGGCTCCGCCCCGTTCGAGGTCGGCCACGAGCTCGCGCATCGGCCCGACCACCCGGCGCAGCCGGACCTGCGACTTGCGCAGCTGGAATCCGCGTCGGTGAATGTCGAGGCCGGGGCGCGGATCGAACAACGCGTCCTCGAGTTCGTCGACCGCGTCGGTCAGCTGCGTGACGGCGTGCAGGTGGCCGTCGACGATGCTGTCGAGCAGTCCGTGGACCAGCGCCCCGACCCCGGTGGCGGCCAGCCCCTCGTCTTCGTCCCAGCGGGCCAGCAGGGTGTCCACGTCGAAGTGGGTCTTGCGCACGGTGACCAGAGCCCGGGCGGTGATGAAGGCATTGACCTCGCCGGTGGACAGCTCCCCGGTGAGCGGGTCGAAGCCGACCGCGTACATGCTGGCGAACAGGTGGGAGTCGTAGCGGTCGAGTTTGGGCCGCTGGTGGTCGTGGACGGCGTCTTCCACCGCCAGCGGATGCAGACCGAACTCCTCGGTGATCACCTTCAGGTCCGCCGGTTCGGGGTCGAGCAGGTCCAGCCAGATCACCGCGTCGAGGTGGGCGTCGAGGTGGTCGCTGATCTGCTCGGCGTGGAACCCCTCGGCGACCAACCGACCGCCGCGGTACAGCCGGGTGCGGTGCGGGCAGTGCGGCGGAGATCCGGTGCACACGCTGGGGGCCGCCGGGCCCGGGGTGTGGACGTCACCGCCGGCCGGGACCGGGTGCGGGATCAACGCGCTGCTCACGGCGTCACCCTGCCAGCCCGCCGACCGAGTTCCGGGCGCAACGCGGGCCGATTCACCAGATTGCGTTTCCTCGCACAGTCCCGGTTCCAATGTGCCGGCAGTGGGCCTACAGGAAAAAAGCGCGACGCGGCCGGACCGATCGGCGCCCACGACGAGGGAGAGGACCCCTCGGATGCCTTCCGCTGTGATCTTGTCCGAGCTCCGCGCCACGTTCTGACCGGGTCCATGAAGCTCGCACACCGCACACCACTCCCACGGAGAAGGGTGGCCAACGAGACAAGAATGCCGAGGCCAGCGGCGAGTGCGTCATGCTCCTGATCCACAGTGCTGGTCAAGGACCATGCCAAGAACGAGCGCGCGCGGGTCGCGCCCGAGCAGGTAGTCGGCGGCGGCGTCCTGGGCGAGACGGAGCAGGGGCATGCCGCGGAGCGTGCCGCACCGCCGCCGCTTCCCGGTGATCCGCTACCCGGAGCTCGTAGCGATGCTCCGGCGTCGCGAGCCGCGTCTCGCGCAACCAGCAGCGCGCCGGTACTGCACGCTGCCGGCGGGCCGTCCAGCGGAAGCGCCACGCCGCCGGACCAGCCGCCGTCGAGAGTGCCGCCCGCGATCATCGGCCAGGCGGACCGCATCCGCATGACGCGTCTGCGGTTCAGCTGCTCGAGGCTGCGTCGCGGCGGGTCTCCTCCGGGCACACTGTGCGGGTACGGCAGGTTCATGACGTGCTGGGCGGACTCACCCGCTCGTACCTGTTCGATGGGCTGACCCGCGAGCAGCTGGAGCCCCTGGCCGCGACGGCGACGACCCGGACGGCGGTCCGCGGCGAGTACGTCTGCCACCTCGGCGACCCGGCCCACGATCTGTACGTCATCCTCTCCGGTGAGGTGAAGACGTCGGTCACCGACGCGGAGGGGGTCGAGGTCATCCACCGCGTCCACGGCCCTGGCATGACCCTCGGGGAGCCCGGGTTCTTCGCCGTCGAGCGCACCCGCATCGTCGACGTCGTCGCGATCACCCCCTGCGTGCTCATCCGGCTGAGCCGTCGGGAGCTGACCCCGTTCCTGCAGCTGCACCCGTCGGTCAAGGACCGGGCGCTGGAGGGGCTGGCGTCCGCGAGCCGCTGGCAGACGACGGTGATCTCGTCGCTGCTGAGCCGGTCCCTGGCCGATCGTCTCCTGCTGCGGCTGCTCGAACTTGTCGACTCGAGCCCTGAACGCCGGTCCGGGCTGGCGGCGACCCCGAAGATCTCGCAGTCGACGCTCGCTGGGATGGTCGGCGTCAGCCGGGAGAACGTGAACCGCGTCCTGTCGGCCCTGGCGATCGACGGGGCGATCCGCCAGGACAACGGCCGCTACGTCGTCCTCGACGAGGCGCGGCTGCGCCGCGAGCTGGCACGCGACTGGCCACTCGCCCGGAGCCGGGACCACCGGCTGCCCGTCGAGACGCCGCCCGCCCCGTAGAGCGCGGAACCCGCCGTCGCGGGTGCCGGAGTGTGCTGCGGCGACACACGCGACCGGTGATCCGGCGGCACTGCGCGCGGAGCCGGCTGCCCCGAGGCTTGCGCCCTCAGCACCGGCAGCGAGGAGTGGGACATGGCCATGACCGGGACGTCGTCGCTGGCGCAGGCGTTCGCGGCCGGATTCGCCGGCCACGTGCTGACCGCCGACGATCGCGACTACGACGCCGCGCGTGCCCTGTGGAACGGCGCCATCGACCTGCTACCGGCGGTCATCGCTCGCTGTGCCACTCCGGCCGACGTGGTCGCCGCGGTGAACCTGACCCGCGCCGCGGGTGTGCCGCCGGCCGTGCGCGGCGGAGGGCACAGCGTCGGTGGGCTCAGCACTTGCGACGGCGGCGTCGTCATCGACCTGACCGCCATGCGCGGCGTACAGGTCGACGAGGCTCGCCGGGTGGCCACGGTCGAACCCGGCGCCACCTGGGCTGATGTCGACGCCGCAACCGCACGGCACGGCCTGGCCACGACCGGCGGCCTGATCTCCTCGACCGGCGTGGCCGGCCTGACGCTCGGTGGCGGCATCGGGTGGCTGCAGCGACGCTACGGGTTGCCCTGCGACAACCTGCGCGCCGCGGAGCTCGTCACGGCAGAGGGCGATCACGTGCGCACGAGCGAGGCCGAGCGCCCCGAACTGCTCTGGGGACTGCGGGGCGGCGGCGGGAACCTCGGCGTCCTCACCCGATTCGAGTTCGACCTGCACCCGGTGTCCACCGTCCTCGGCGGACTGATGATGTTCCCGTTCGACCGCGGCGCCGAGGTGCTGACGGCCTTCCGCGAGTGGGCGGCCACCGCCCCGGACGAGGCGTCGCTCCTCGCCGGGATCATGACCGCACCGCCCGAGCCCTTCATCCCGCCGGAGCTGACAGGCCAGAAGGTCGTCGCCCTCGTCGGCTGCTGGTGCGGCGACCTGGCCACCGGGGTCACCGCGCTCGCGCCCCTGCGGGCTCTCGAACCGCGGTCGACCTGTTCGGACCGATCCCCTACCCGGCGCTGCAGGGCATGCTCGACACCGGAGCCCCGGCCGGGCTGCGCAACTACTTCCGGGGCGGATTCGTCGCTGACCTCACCGACGACGTCATCGCGGTGGTGCTCGAGCACGGCGCCCGGCTGCCGTCGCCCATGTCGCAGATCCACTTCCACCAGATGGGCGGTGCGGTCGGACGGGTGCCCCGCGAGGCCTCGGCGTTCAGCGGCCGCGCCGCTGGTTACACCTACAACCTCATCTCCACGTGGATCGACCCGGCCGAGGACGCCGTCCACCTCGACGCGAACCACGCGCTGTCCTCAGCCATGACACCGCTGTCGATGCAGCCGTCGTATCTCAACTTCTCCACCGAGACGGGGAGCGACCGTGTCCGCGCGGCCTACGGCGACGACATCTACGACCGGCTCGCTCGGCTCAAGCGCCAGTACGACCCGGCGAACCTCTTCCGCCGCAACCAGAACGTCCGGCCCGCTCCCTGACCGTTCAGGAGTCGACATGGCCATCGGTTCCGCCGATCGGGGACCCTCCCCCGACGAGGCGGCGGCGCCCTTGCCGTCCGGCAGTGCGGCGGCGCTGCTGGACCCGCAGAGCCAGGCCTACTCGAGGCCGTTCGCCGACCTCCGGGAGCCCGTCTGCCGCGTCCACCTTCGCCGGGCAACTCGTGCAGGAATGGTCGCCGCGGGTGCCCGACGCGACGGGTCGGTGCCGCGCCTGCGGGCCGGCCACACCGACGTCCGGCTCCTGTCCGCCGGGGAGAATGCCCTGGTGCGCGCGGTCGTGTCCCGAGTCAGTGCAGCGGCTGTAACGATCAACGGCGCCGTGGTCGGCGAGATCGGAGCGGGGTTGCTGTCACTGGTCGGAGCCGGCCGCGACGACGACGAGCCGCGGGCGCGGGCCCTGGCCAGGAAGATCGCCGAGCTGCGGGTGTTCCCCACGGAGGAGGGCGCCCGCTCGATCTCGGACCTCGGGCTTCCGGTGCTCGTTGTGAGCCAGTTCACTCTCTATGCCGACACCCGCAAGGGTCGCCGTCCCTCCTGGCAGGATGCCGCCCCCGCGGAGCAGGCGGAGCCGCTGGTGGACGAGGTCGTGGCCGAACTGCGTCGCCGGGGCACGCAGGTGGCGACAGGGATCTTCGGCGCGCGGATGCGGGTCTCCTCGGTCAACGAGGGTCCGATGACGCTGCTTCTCGAGGTCTGAACCGAACGTCCCGGCGTGTCGTGTCTGAGAACGTGACAGCCGGGTATCCGGGCGTGACCGAGACCACCGACTGTGGATTCGCTGGAAAGCGGGCGTTCGCGGAACACCGCGCCCCATCCGGACCGTTGTGCACGTCGTACCACACCGGACAACAGAAGCGAACGAGGCTCCGGCGGCGATCCTCCGGAGCCTCCTCGACGCAGGGATGCACCGACGAACGACGACGACCGTCGGCCGGCATCCGAACCGAAGGCAAGGACGAAGACCTCCCGTGACGCTGCTGCAGTCTTCACCCAACGACACCCTCGAGGTGCGCTCACCCCGCCGTGAGCCCGACACCAGCGCCCTGGTGTCGACCGACCTCGTGCGGGTGTACCTCAACACCATCGGCAAGACCGCGCTGCTCACCGCCGAGCAGGAGGTGGAGCTCGCCAAGCGGATCGAGGCCGGCCTCTACGCCGACCGACTCCTCACCGAGCGACAGCTCACCCCGGCGCTGCAGCGGGACTACAAGGCGCTGGCCATCGACGGCAAGGCCGCGAAGCGGCACCTGCTCGAGGCCAACCTCCGCCTCGTGGTCTCGGTGGCCAAGCGGTACACCGGCCACGGCATGACGTTCCTGGACCTCATCCAGGAGGGCAACGTCGGGCTGATCCGCGCGGTCGAGAAGTTCGACTACACCAAGGGCTTCAAGTTCTCCACGTACGCCACCTGGTGGATCCGGCAGGCGATCACCCGTGCGATGGCCGACTCCGGCCGGACCATCCGCCTGCCCGTCCACCTGGCCGAGCAGGTCAACAAGGTGGTGCGCACCCGGCGCCGCGTGCACCAGGAGCTGGAGCGCGAGCCCACCGCCGAGGAGCTTGGTCTCGAGCTCGACCTGACCCCGGAGCGGATCACCGAGCTGCTGGAGTACAGCCGCGACCTGGTGAGCCTCGACCAGACGGTCGGCGCCGACGAGGAGTCCCGGCTCGGTGACTTCATCGAGGACGCCGACGCCGCCGTGGCCGAGGACGCCGTCGCCTTCCAGATGATGAAGGGCGACGTCCGCACCGTGCTGTCCACCCTCGACGAGCGCGAGCGCGACGTGGTCGTGCTGCGGTTCGGCCTCGACGGTGAGCAGCCGCGCACGCTCGAGCAGATCGGCAAGAAGTTCGGTCTGTCGCGCGAGCGGGTGCGCCAGATCGAGCGCGAGACGATGGCGAAGCTGCGCGACCCACAGCGGGCCGACGCGCTTCGCGACTACCTCGCGTAGACCGCATCACCCGCCGAACGGCTGCCGATTCCCTGGGGACGGCGGCCGTTCGGCGTTCTCAGAGGGGACTGGGCATCCGCCGGGGGCCGGGCTCGGCGCGCGCCGTCGGCGGCCCCACCTGGACGGTGCCGCCGGCGACCACCAGCGAGCGGCCGCCGTGCCAGGGGTTGCTCGGCCCGACGATCACCGGGTCGAGGGTGAGGCCGAGCACCTCGGGCAGGTCGTCGGCGAGCCGGGCGACCCTCAGCAGGAGGTTCTCCAGCGCCTCGATGTCGGCCGGCTCGGCGCCGCGGTAGCCGTCCAGCAGCGGCCACGCCCGTGGCTCCCGGACCAGCTCGGCCGCGTCGAGATCGGTGAGGGGCAGCGTGCGGTAGGCGCGGTCGCCGAGCAGGTCGGTGGCCACGCCGCCCAGACCGAAGCTGACCAGCGCGCCGAAGGACGGGTCGTCGACGACCTCGATGACCGTCGCGACGCCGGGCGCCGCCATCGCCTGGACGATCATCGGGTCGCCGGCCGGGATGGCCGCGAACGCTGTCCGGACGGCGGCCTCGTCGCGGAGGTCCACCCGCACCCCGCCGAGGTCCGTGCGGTGCCGCAGCCAGGGCGCTGTCGACTTCAGCACGACCGGGTAGCCGATGGCATCGGCCGCGGCGACCGCCTCGTCGGCGGTGGTGACGCGGCGGGTGCCCAGCAGCGGGACACCGTAGGCCGACAGCAGAGCCAGCGTCTCGTCATCGGTGAGCTCCCCGCCTGCTGGCGCTCCGGCCAGCGCGCCGAGGACGACCGCGCGCGCGGCCGGCTCGTCCACGTCGGGCAGCTCGGGCACGGTGCCGACCGGGCGGCGACGCCATCGGGCGTACTGCGCGACCTTGGCCAGCGCGATCACCGCCCGTTCGGGAGTGGAGTAGGACGGCACCGAGCCCCGCGCCGGCATGCCGTGCTCGTCGAGGACGGCCAGGTCAGGTGGCACACCCTCCGCCGAGAGGAAGGTCGCGACGATCGGCTTGGTGGAGCCGCCCGCGACCTCGCGCAGGGCCGGGCCGAAGACCTGTGAACCGCCCATGAGCGGTGGCAGGAAGACGGCGACGACGGCGTCCACGCCAGGGTCGTCGACGGCCTGCTGCAGGGCGGCACGGAACTCCTCCGGCCCCGCGGTGGCGCCGATGTCCACCGGTGCCTGCTGCGCGAGCTGCAGGCCCTGCTCCAGGACGGCGTCGGCCACGAGCACCCCCATGGCGGTCGAGTTGCCGACGACCGCCACCCGGTCCCCCTCGGGCAGCGGCTGGTGGGCCAGCAGGGTGCCGACGTCGAACATCTGGGCGACCGTATCCACCCGGATCACCCCGGCCGAGGCGAACAACGCGGCCACCGACTGCTCGGGTACCGCCACCGACGTGCCGGCCAGGCCCGGGGTCATCCCGACGTGCCGGCCGCTCTTCACGGCGACGACCGGCTTGACCCGCCCGACGGTGCGGGCCAGCCGGGCGAACTTGCGCGGATTGCCGAAGCTCTCCAGGTGCAGCATGACCACCTCGGTGGCGGGGTCGGTGGCCCAGTACTGCAGCAGGTCGTTGCCGCTCACGTCGGCGCGGTTGCCGGCGGAGACGAAGCTGGACAGACCCATGTTGCGGCTGCGGGCGCGCTCGAGCAGCGCGATACCGAGCGCGCCGGACTGCGCGAAGAAGCCCACCCGGCCGCGGCCCGGGACCATCGGCGCGAGGCTGGCGTTGAGCCTGACCTCGGGGTCGGTGTTCACGATCCCGAGGCAGTTGGGGCCGACCACCCGCATCCCGGACGCCCGCGCGGCCGCGACGAGGGCCCGCTCCGCTGCCCGCCCCTCGGGGCCGGTCTCCCCGAAGCCGCCGGAGACGACGACCAGACCGCGGACCCGCTTGCGCCGGCACTGCTCGACGACGCCCGCGACCTCGTCGGCGGGCACGGCCAGGACGGCGAGGTCGACGTCGTCCGGGATGGCCTCGATGGCGGCGTAGGCGGGGACGCCGCGCACGTGCCGGGCAGTGGAGTTCACCGGGTAGACCGGGCCTGCGAAGCCGTAGTCGAGCAGCCGCCGGAGCAGAACGTTGCCGATCTTCCCGTCGTCGTTGCTCGCGCCGACCACCGCGACCGACGACGGGGTGAGGAGCCGGGCGATCGAGCGGGACTCGCTGCGCTGCTCGCGCTCGTACGCGACCGCGAGGGCCGTCTCCGTCTGGGCGATCGGGAAGGTCAGGTGGACCACGCCGTCCTCGTAGGACCGGTCGGCCTGGTATCCGGCGTCCAGGAAGACGCGGACCATCCGGTTGTTCTGGGCCAGCACCTCGGCCACGAAGCGCTCGATCCCCCGCTCGCGGGCGGCGGCGGAGAGGTGCTCGAGCAGGACGGAGCCGAGGCCGCGGCCCTGGTGGGCGTCCTCGATGAGGAAGGCCACCTCGGCCTCGTCGGTGCCGGGCGTGCGGTCGTAGCGGCCGACTCCGATCAGCTGGTCACCGAGGAGCAGCACGAAGGCGACCCGGTCCACGTGGTCGACGTGGGTGAAGCGGTGCAGGTCCCTGTCGGAGAGCCGGCTCATCGGGCCGAAGAAGCGGAAGTACCGGGTCTGCTCGGAGCTGCGGTCCATGAGCCCCACCAGCCCCTCGGCGTCCTCCGGGGTGATCGGCCGCAGGTGCACCGTGCCGCCGTCGGCGGCCACGATGTCGGCCTCCCAGTGGGCCGGCGGCTGTGGGGTCTCCTGCGTGCTGTCGCGCGGGTCGGTCCGCTGTTCAGTCACGGGGGTCGTCCGGGTCCAGTCCGAAGAAGGGGAACGCCGCCCGCCGGGTACGCATGATCGCCCGGTCGACGCGGGTCTCGGTGAACGGATCCCAGTGCGAGAAACCGGTGTAGCCGCCCTCGGTCATGTGTGTCGGCGGCCGGGCCTTGAGTCCCCGGCGGGCGACGTCGTCGCGCCAGGACTGCGGGATCTCGGTGTTCGGGTCCAGCGTCCGGCCGCCGGCCACGGCGAGCAGATGGGTCCACGCCCGGGGAACGCAGCGGACCAGCCCGTAGCCGCCGCCGCCCAGGGCGATCCACCGCCCGTCGCAGATCTCGTGGGCGAGGTCGTGCACGGCCCGGTAGCTGGCCCGCTGCCCGTCGATGGTGAGCGCGAGGTCGGCCAGCGGGTCCTCGTGGTGGGCGTCGCAGCCGCACTGGGTGACCAGGATCTGCGGCCGGAACGCCTTCACCACGCTCGGGACGACGGCGGAGAAGGCACGCAGCCACGCGGAGTCGTCGGTTCCGTTGGGCAGCGCGAGGTTGACCGCGCTGCCGACCGCCTTGTCCGGATCGCCGGTCTCCTCGGGGTATCCGGTCCCCGGGAAGAGGGTCAGCGGCGTCTGGTGGACGCTCACCGTCAGCACCCGCGGGTCGTCGTAGAAGGCGGCCTGGACGCCGTCGCCGTGGTGGACGTCGAGGTCGACGTAGGCGATCCGCTCGTACCCCTGGCGCAGCAGCCAGGCGATCGCGATGGCGGCGTCGTTGAAGACGCAGAACCCGGAGGCCGCGTTCCGCATGGCGTGGTGCAGGCCGCCGGAGATGTTGACCGCGTGCTGAGCGCGGCCCTCGTGCACCTGGCGGGCGGCGAGCACGCTGCCGCCCACGATGAGGGCCGCCGCGTCGTACATGCCCTCGAAGATCGGGTTGTCCGGGGTGCCGAGCCCGTGGCCGACACCCGGGTCCGCCGGGGCCCGCTTGACCGCCTCGACGTACGCCGGGTCGTGCACGAGCGTGAGGAGTTCCGTGTCGGCCGGCGACGGGGTCACGATCTCCAGCCGGTCTCCGGCGAGCACGCCGAGGGACTCGGCCAGCCGCATCGTGAGGTCGAGCCGCACCGGGTGCAGCGGGTGCTCGCCGCCCATGGTGTAACCGAGGAGTGCGTCGTCCCAGACGACGGCCACCGAGTCGCTCATGCGTCCTCCTCGTGCGTGCTCGGCGGCCGTGGCGGAACCCGTGTCGCGGGCCGATGGCCCCCGCCCGACGCTACCTCCGCCCCCGGAAGGGCGCGGGGGTGAACCACCCGTTCGGCACCGCGGCCGCAGGCGCTTCCCCCCGTACGATCGTGGGAGAGACGGAGGCTGCCTGTGAACGACCTGATCGACACGACCGAGATGTACCTCCGCACGGTGTTCGAACTGGAGGAGGAGGGAATCGTCCCCCTGCGGGCGCGGATCGCCGAGCGGCTGCGGCAGACCGGCCCCACGGTGAGCCAGACCGTGGCCCGGATGGAGCGCGACGGCCTGCTGACGGTGGAGGGCGACCGGCACCTGCAGCTGTCCGATCGCGGCCGCGCGTTGGCCACCGCCGTGATGCGCAAGCACCGGCTCGCGGAGTGCCTGCTCGTCGACGTCATCGGGTTGGACTACGCCGACGTGCACGAGGAGGCGTGCCGATGGGAGCACGTGATGAGCGAGGCGGTGGAACTCCGGCTGCTCAACCTGCTCGGCAACCCCACGGTGTCGCCGTTCGGCAATCCCATCCCCGGCCTCGACGAGCTGCGCGGGGAACGGCCGCCCGTGGCCGGCGGACCGCCGCCGGGCGTCGTGGACTCCCTGACGCTGCTGTCCGGCTCGGCCACCGAGGACGGCCGGCCGGTGGTGATCCGGCGGATCAGCGAGCAGCTGCAGGAGGACGCCGAGGTGCTGCGGACCCTCGCCGAGCAGGGTGTCCGGCCGGGCGCCACGGTGATCGCCCGGCTGGTCGAGGGCTCTGTCACGGTCGACGGCCGGGAACTTCCCGACGGCGTGGCGCAGCACCTCTTCGTGACCGATGCGGACAAGGAGCTCACCCCGCTCGAGACGGCGCCCAGCGGCTGACCCGTTGGCAGGATCGAGCCACCCGCGAGCCGCGGTTCCTGTCGGGACCGCGGCTCGCGGCGTCGCGGGCGGCGGGCTCACTACGGTGGACACGCCGTCCGCCCCCGTCCGAAGGAAGCCGCTGGTGAGCTCGTCTCCTCCCCCGACCGCCCCCTCGGCCGGGTCCGCACCGGACGGGCCGTTCACGCAGCTCTCCGACTTCGTCGCGCTCCCCCGCCTGGCCGGTCTGGCCCTGTCCCCTGACGGCCGCCGACTGGCCGTACCCGTGCAGACCCTCGACGCGGAGGGCACCAAGTGGCAGTCGGCGCTGTGGGAGGTCGACCCCGAGGGCCGGCGCCCCCCGCGGCGGCTGACCCGCAGCACGCCCGGTGAGTCGTCCCCCGCGTGGGCGCCCGACGGGTCGCTGCTCTTCACCACGGCGCGCCCGGACCCTGCGGCAAAGCCCGGCGGCGAGGACCCCACGGCGGCCCTGTGGAGCCTTCCGGCCGGTGGGGGCGAGGCGCGGCCGGTGCTCACCCGGCCCGGCGGGATCTCGGCGTTCGCCGTCGCGGCCGACAGCGGAGACGTCGTGGTCACCGCATCGACGCTCCCGGGCGCCTCGGACGCCACGGCCGACGAGGAGCGCCGCAAGCAGCGCAAGGAGGCCGGCGTCTCCGCGGTCCTGCACGAGAGCTACCCGGTCCGGTTCTGGGACCACGATCTCGGCCCGGCGTCCCCGCACGTGTTCTGGGCCGGTCAGCTGCCCACCGAGGAGCCGGCCGGCGAGACCGCGGCGACTCCGGATCTTCGCGACCTGACCCCGGACGCCCGGCCGCCCGACCGGACCGGTGACGACCTGGCGCTCTCCCCCGACGGGAGCCTGCTCGCCCGGACCGAGGAGGTGCCCGACGGCCCGGCCGGCCGGCGGACGCGCGTGGTGCTCGTCGAGACGGCGACGGGGACCGAGCGCGTCCTGGTCGACCATCCGCTCGCCGAGGTCTACGCGGCGTGCTTCTCCCCGGACGGCGGTCTGGTCGTCTGCGTGCGGGAGTCCCTGGCGACCTACACCGAGCCCCCGGACTACACGCTGCTGCTGGTCGACGTCGCCGGTGGTGCGGCGCGCGACCTCACCCCGGGCTTCGATCGCTGGCCCAGCGCACCGCAGTTCGCGGCCGACGGCTCCGCGGTGTTCTTCCTCGCCGACGACGACGGCCGGCACGCGCTCTTCCGGGTCGACCTCGACGGCGGCGCCCCGGTGCGGCTGACCCGCGGGGGCGCCTACAGCGACCTCCAGGTCGCCCGGGACGGCAGCGCGCTGTTCGCCCTGCGGTCGGCCTACGACAGCCCGCCGCTGCCCGTGCGGCTGGACCCCACGACCCCCGACCAGGAGCCGCAGCCACTGCCGAGCCCCGGCTCGCTCGGGCCGTTGCCGGGCACGGTGCGGGAACTTCGCGCGACCGCGGCCGACGGCGCCACCATCCAGTCGTGGCTGGTCCTGCCCGACGGTGCGTCGCCCGAGACCCCCGCACCCCTGCTCCTGTGGATCCACGGCGGCCCGTTGATGAGCTGGAACTCCTGGTCCTGGCGCTGGTGCCCCTGGGTCATGGCCGCGCGGGGCTACGCCGTGCTGTTGCCCAACCCGGCGCTGTCGCAGGGCTTCGGGCAGGAGTTCGTGCGCCGCGGCTGGGGCGAGTGGGGTGGCGCTCCCTACACCGACCTGATCACCGCCGTGGACGCGGCCGAGCGGCTCCCGGAGATCGACGCCACGCGCACGGCGGCCATGGGGGGTTCCTTCGGCGGCTACATGGCCAACTGGGTGGCCACCCAGACCGACCGGTTCCGGGCGATCGTCACCCACGCGAGCCTCTGGGACCTCGACGCGTTCGTGGGCACCACGGACACGGCCTACTACTGGGAGAAGGAGTTCGGCGACCCGCTGCGTGAACCCAAGCGCTACGAGCAGAACTCGCCGCACCGGTACGCCGACGCCATCCGCACTCCGATGCTGGTCGTGCACGGAGACAAGGACTACCGGGTCCCGGTCGGTGAGGCCCTGCGGCTCTGGTACGACCTGCAGAAGCGCGGCGTCCCGTCGAAGTTCCTGTACTTCCCCGACGAGAACCACTGGGTGCTCACCCCGGGGAACGCGCGGATCTGGTACGAGACCGTGCTGGCCTTCCTGACCGAGCACGTCCTCGGCGGCGGGTGGCAACGCCCCGAGCTGCTCTGAGGCCCTGGCCGCCCTGGACAGCGTTGCCGTCACCGGTCCGGCCGCCCGTCGACTCCGGGCAGCAACCCGTCGACGATCAGCGCGCGCAGCTCCGCCGGCGGGAAGCATGCGGCGAGGGCGCGCTCGAGCTGCACCGCGAGCCCGTACGCCGGATCGCTGTCGCGCGCCCGCGCAAGGGCGATACCGGCCATCGCACCGTCACCGCGCAGCCACGCGCTCACCGCGAGCAGGGTCGCAGGAGCGGCGTCCAGCGGCGCCGGAGCCCGGCGGGTGCACGCCGTCCACAGCGACTCCGCCGCCGCGGCGTCGACGCCCAGCGCGAGCCCCAGGGCACGGTCGCGCACCGTCGCGTCGCGCAGCCCCCAGACGACGCGGGCTACCTGCGCATCCTCGAGCCGCGCCGTGGTTCCGGGCCGAAGCGCGGCCACGGCACCGGCGACCGCCGCCCATGACTCCGCCACCACGGTGTCCCACCCGCGCTCCCGCACGCGGGCCGAGCATTCCCGGCCCACCCGACGTATGGCCGCCGCCATGGCGCCCAGCGGGTCGCCGACGGGGGCGATGCGGGCCGGGAGCTCGGCGCGGTCGCCGGCCACGACCTGCCCCTCCGCCACGGAAGCGACCTCGAGTTCGCTGACACCCGACGGCAGCGGGGTGCCGGCACCGGGGGCGCAACACGGGTGGGGGCAGTCGTAGGACCACCAGCGCCCCCGGCGCACCAGGAGGGCGTCCCGCACCGGGATCGCCCGGTCGGCGATCGCGAGAACCAGCTGGTGGAGCAGCTCGCGATGGGGAAGATCGTCCTCTGCCGGCCCCGTGCCGGCCTCGGAGACGATCGCGACGAGGACGGCGGACGGCGGCTCTGCGCCCACGCCGGCGGCCAATGCGGAGACCAGCACGGGCCCGAGCAGAGCCTCCCGGCCGGCCGGCGGGATGTCGGCGCGGACGGTCAGCCCGACCCGGGCGCCGCTGGCGCCGCCGAGCCCGACGAGGACGACCGACTCGCGCGGCCGGAAGCCGAGCAGGTGCAGCAGCGCGGCCGCGATCTCGCCCGGCTCCGAGAGCCGGATCTCGTAGCGAGGCTTGTCGCGGGAACCGGGGCGGCGGGTGGCGTCCATGTCCACGACCGTGTCCGTCGCGGAGCCGGTCCGGTGTGGTGCGGAACGATCTGTGGGAACCGGCCGGAGCTGTGGACGGCGCCCGCGGATCTGTCGGTAGCGCTCAGTCCAGCGCGCGGGCCTGGGTGGAGTAGGCCTTCTCCAGCAGCGCCGCGAACGCCGCCTGGTCGGGGACCGCACCGCTCTTGCCCGCGGTGATCAGCAGCAGCAGCCGGTCGTGGTCCTCGACCGCGCCGAGGAGCGCCGGCACCGACACCGATGTCCCGTCCGGCTTGGTCAGCGCGGTGGTCAGCTGCATCGCGGCGCTGTCACTGCCCAGCTTCTTCACGTCCACTCCGGCGAACGTCAGCGTGACGGTTCCGGATCGGGGCGTCGTAACGGTGGCCTTCGGGCAGGCCGCGATCGCAC
The DNA here is from genome assembly GCA_025465155.1 of Frankiales bacterium. Classification (GTDB taxonomy): domain Bacteria; phylum Actinomycetota; class Actinomycetes; order Mycobacteriales; family Geodermatophilaceae; genus Geodermatophilus. Next base: position 1,107 of record JAODNJ010000498.1, on the reverse strand, counting down.
CGCGCAGCTTCTGGGCCGCCCCCTTCGCCGGGCCGCCGGTCATCAGCGCCTCGACCGTGGCGCCGGTCGGGCTCATCGCGCTCTGTGCCGCGAGGTCGCCGACCTTGTCGTAGTTCGGCGAGGAGCCCTGGACCGCCGCCGCGCACGACGGCGGGTCCACCTGGATGCCGGCCGCGGCCGCCCCCAGCTGCGAGGATGTGGCCTGGCGCAACTGCTCCAGGGTCAGCCCGATGACCGTGGCGTCGGAGCCGAAGGCCGCGGCCGGCAGCAGCCCCTTCGTCAGCTTGGACCCCGTCACCGACCCCGAGGACGACCCCGAGGACGACGACGAGGACGACGACGAGCCGGCCGCCGTGGCCCCACCCTTCGCCCCGCCCGCGCAGCCGGCCAGGAGTCCTGCGGCGGCGACGGCGGCCACCACGGCAGCCACCGCGGCGGCGGGGAACCGGGTGCTGCGCACCGTCCGGATCATGCGGACACGGTAGTGCCGCAACCGCGTCCCGGCATCCGTTCGGCTCCGGGTCCGGCGGTGCCACCTGCGGGAACGGCCCGCGTCACCCGTCCGGGCGAACGGCGCTCACACCTAATACTGCACCGCGATCCGCGCGGCCGGCCACGGCCGCACGTGCTCGCCGACGATCTCGAGGTGGCGGGGATCGGTGGCGTACCGCCGGAATGCCGCCTGGTCGGCGACGTCCGCGACCAGTGCGGTGTCGGCGGTGCAGAGGACCACGTCTCGCCACACGGGCCCGTCACGGGTCGCCGCCCGTCAGGCGTTCGCCCGCACCGGCCGGAACCGGCCACCCGCGGGTCGGGTTAGGGTCCGGCGCATGGGACGGTCGCTGCGCATCGCACTGCTGTCCTACCGGAGCAAGCCGCACAGCGGGGGTCAGGGCGTCTACGTCCGCGCCCTGTCCCGCGAGCTGACCGAGCTGGGGCACCGCGTGGAGGTGCTCAGCGGCCAGCCCTACCCGGAGCTCGACGACGGCGTGGCGCTGACCCGAGTGCCCAGCCTCGACCTCTACCGCGAACCGGACCCATTCCGGACGCCACGGCCCTCGGAGTTCCGGGACTGGATCGACGTCGCCGAATGGGCGGCCATGTGCA